>CP069418.1:1943178-2267041 GCA_017569305.1 Clostridiales bacterium FE2011
GGCGGACAGCCGGTGCCGCTGTATGACCAGACCAGCAATGAGCACAGCCGCCGCAGCCTGATCCCGGTGAAGTTGAACGGGGAATACACCTACCTGGTGGTTGTGTTCCCGGCGGGCGGCACGGAAGGCCGGATTATCGGCGCCAACGCCGGTTATGATGAGAACGGCCTGCCGATCCGTACAACCACCCGCCTGAAGCCCGGCGACGAGATTATTCCGGTCTACACCATGTACTATGCCTCCGAGGAGGAGGAAGAACTGCAGGAGACCGAGTTCGAGGGCGACAAGATCATCTGGCAGGACGGCATGACCGTCACCTATGAGGATCTGAGCGACGAGGAGGAAGAACACGAGATGCTCTTCTGCTTCATCTTCAATGATATCTTCGGCGAGGATACCATGAGCGATATGATCTCCTTCGTGCTGTAATCGAAACCCTGCAAACCTTATAAAGGGCACGATTGACGCAATGCGGAGGTTTGTGTTAAAATACCTGTTGAAGTCTGTGGAATGGAGGAATTAATCATGAAACATATTAAGACTCTGAATACCCGTAATCTGTGTGAAAGCGCCAAGAAGGGCGGCTGCGGCGAATGCCAGACGTCCTGCCAGTCCGCCTGCAAGACCAGCTGCGGTATTGCCAATCAGCAGTGCGAGAACAAGAAGAGCGCGAAGTAATTAACCGGGTTATCACTTATGCCGCCTTTCGGCGGCATTTTATGTTATCGGAGAAAGAAAATGATTCATCGTTATCATCTGGACGACTGGTATATCGTCATTGACACCTGCTCCGGGTCTGTGCATGTGGTGGATGAGATCGCCTATGAGATCATCGGCTGCTATGAGGAGAAATCCCGGGAGCAGATCGTTGCGGAAATGGCCGCCCGTTTCGGGGAGGATCCCGCGGAAATCGGGGAGTGCTGGGATCAGATTACCGCCCTGAAGGAACAGGGAACCCTGTTCTCTCCGGACGTGTTTGAGCCCATGGCCGGAGAGCTGAAGCAGAAGACCGCCGGCGTGGTCAAGGCCCTGTGCCTTCATGTCGCGCACACCTGCAACCTGAACTGTGCCTACTGCTTTGCCAGCCAGGGCAAGTATCACGGGGATCGGGCCGTCATGTCCTACGAGGTGGGCAAACAGGCCCTGGATTTCCTTGTGGCCCATTCCGGCACCCGCCGCAACCTGGAAGTGGACTTCTTCGGCGGCGAACCGCTGATGAATTTTGACGTGGTGAAGCAGCTGGTGGCCTATGCCCGCAGCATCGAGAAGGAAAAGAACAAGAATTTCCGCTTCACCCTGACGACCAACGGTATGCTGATTGATGATGATGTCATCGACTTTGCCAACCGGGAAATGAGCAATGTGGTGCTCAGCCTGGACGGACGGAAGGAAATCCATGACCGCTGCCGGGTGGACTATGCCGGAAACGGCAGCTGGGACCGGATTGTGCCGAAGTTCCAGAAGCTGGTCAAAGCCCGGGAAGGCAAGAATTACTATATGCGGGGGACCTTTACCCACGCGAATCCGGATTTCCTCAAGGATATCCAGACCATGCTGGATCTGGGCTTCACGGAGCTGAGCATGGAACCCGTGGTCTGCGCGGAGAATGATCCCGCTGCCCTGACGCAGGAGGACCTGCCCATCGTGCTGCAGCAGTACGAGGACCTGGCCCGGCTGATGCTTCAGCGGAAACGGGAAGGAAGGCCCTTTACTTTCTATCACTACATGCTGGATCTTTCCGGCGGCCCGTGCATCTACAAGCGGATCTCCGGCTGCGGATCCGGTACGGAATACATGGCAGTGACCCCCTGGGGCGATCTGTATCCCTGCCATCAGTTTGTCGGAGAGGAAGCCTTCCGCCTGGGCGACGTCTGGCAGGGCGTGACCAACACCGCGGTTCAGCAGGAGTTCGCCTCCTGCAACGTCTATGCCCGGGAAGAGTGCCGGGACTGCTGGGCCAAGCTTTACTGCTCCGGAGGCTGCGCGGCCAACGCGTATCACGCGACCGGTTCAGTCCGGGGTGTGTACAAATACGGCTGCGAGCTGTTCCGCAAGCGGATGGAGTGCGCGATCATGCTGCAGGCTGCCTTGCAGGCAGATGCTGAGGAACAACAGGATGGAAACGCCGATCTGTGATTTTGTCCGGGAGTACGCGGAATCCGATCCCGTGCGCATGCATATGCCGGGACACAAGGGAAAGCCGCTGACCGGACCGGAGGCCTTCGACCTGACGGAGATCGGAGGAGCGGACGTGCTGTACCGCTCCGAGGGGATCATCCGCCGGAGCGAGGAGAATGCCGCCGCCCTGTTCGGAACTGCCCGTACGGTTTATTCCGCGGAGGGTTCTTCCCTGTGTATCCGGGGGATGCTGTACCTGGCGCTGCTTTCCGCAAAGAAAAAGGGGATTCCCGCACGGCTGCTGGCCGGGCGGAATGCCCATCATACCCTGATGACTGCCGCGGCGCTGCTGGACCTGGATGTGGACTGGCTGCTGCCCGCGCCGGGAGAGGATCTGCTTTCCTGTGCCGTTTCCGCGGAGACGCTGGACCGGGAACTGGATCAGAAACAGTATATGGCGGTTTACTTGACTTCTCCGGATTACCTGGGGAGACAGGTGGATCTGCGGGCTGCCGCGGAGGTCTGTCACCGCCACGGAGTGCCGCTGCTGGTGGACAATGCCCACGGCGCTTACCTGAAATTCCTGCCGGAGGACTGCCATCCGATCACCCTCGGGGCGGATGCCTGCTGTGATTCGGCTCATAAAACCCTGTCCTGCCTGACGGGCGCAGCCTATCTGCACCTGTCCGCGAACGCACCGGAAGAATGGGCGGATCAGGCGGAGCAGGCGATGTCCCTGTTCGCCTCCACAAGCCCCTCGTGGCTGATCCTGCAGTCCCTGGACCGGATGAACCGGGAGCTTGCCGGGGATTATCCGGTGCGCCTGCGCCGGATGACGGAAAAACTGAAGGAACTCAAAAAGACCCTCTGTGAGGAGGGCTGGACGCTTGCCGGGGATGAACCGCTGAAGCTGACTTTATGTACGGCTGACCGGGGATATACCGGAGAAGAACTGCATGACATGCTGCGGGATCACGGCATTGAATGTGAGTTTGCCGACAGGGAATACCTGGTGATGATGCCTTCCGCGGACACGCCGGAGGGAGACCTGGAACGGCTGCTTTCAGCCCTGCGGGGCATTCTGCAGAGGAAGCATATAAAGGAAAAACCGCCGGAACTGCCGGTGCCGGAAAAGGTCCTGTCGATCCGGGAGGCCATGTTCTCTCCGCGGGAGACGCTGCCGGTAAACCTGGCTGTCGGCCGCTTGCTTGCGGATGCCTGCGTCAGCTGTCCGCCGGCGGTTCCGGTGATCATCGCGGGAGAAAGAATCACGGAGCAGGCCGCGGAATGCATGAGGTACTACAACATCACAGAATGTGATGTTGTAGTCAATTCATAATTCACAATTCATAATTCATAATGATTATTTGCTTTGTGGCAGTGCTGAT
Source organism: Clostridiales bacterium FE2011 (assembly GCA_017569305.1). Lineage (NCBI taxonomy): Bacteria > Bacillati > Bacillota > Clostridia > Eubacteriales > Clostridiales bacterium FE2011. Next base: position 1,946,685 of record CP069418.1, read on the forward strand.
GACAAACACACTGCCTTTTTAATCGAAAAAAGAGCACAAGAAAAAAACTGTAATGTGAATTATGAATTATGAATTGTGAATTACGCATTGGAGCAGCTCATTTCATGATCTGTTCCAATGCGTATAACGCCGCCAGGTGTGCGGGATACAGGGCGTAGCCGACCCAGCGGGGAAGCTTCAGATCCTTTTTGAAGGGAATCAGGATGAACGGCAGGGCGAGAAGCGCGTAAGTTTCCATCCGCAGGAAGGCGGACAGCGGCTGGGAGAGGACGGCCGGAAGCGCGTCCATGTTGATGGGAAGGCCGAACAGGCTCTTCGTGATGCTGTAGGAAGATCCCCAGAAGAGGAAATAGGAAACCATGACCGCGGCGATGCCCGGACGGCTTTCCTGTACCGCATAGAGCATGATGAACAGCAGCACGCCCCGCCATCCGTAGTCTGCTCCCACGAGGATGGCTGCGGCCATCGCGGCAGCCGGCGCCCAGATCTGGCTCAGGTATTTCTTTTCCCGGATGCCCCACAGGGCGCACAGCCCCAGGAACAGCGTCAGGAAGATGTTGGGCTGCCTCCAGGTGTGATTCAGGGCGAGCATATACAGGGGCTGGGAAACAAGGCCGGTGATCAGGATGCGCAGCAGGTATTTCGGTACGCTGCGGGTATAGTGAAAACCGACGATCATGCACCAGGCATAGATCGGAAAGGCAATCCGGCCCAGCATCCGCATCTCTGGGATGTTCGGAAAGCACATCTTGCCTGCGTGGTCGATAAACATGAACACCAGGGCGATGATTTTCAGCCAGGTGGTAGCGGTATTGCCTGCCGGCTTCCGGGATCCGGTTAAAACGGAAGTCTCCATGAAAAATTTCCTCCTGCGGGGCTTGTTATCCGGCTACTACATATGGAATGGAATACAAGAATTATACCACGTTTTGTGGTTTCGGGACAGGCTTTCAAAAGGACCGAAAGATCATGAAAAAAACCCTTGCAAACCGTTGATTTCTTTGATATAATCCGTACCTGGCACATCCTTGCGCTGCAGAAAGCAGCGCCAAAAGTCCGTGAGGAGGTGAAAGAATGATGAACAGGTATGAAATGATCTACATCATCGACGCTGATCTGGAGGAAGCCGCCCGTAAGGAACTGATTGAGAAGGTTTCCGCGCTGATCACTAACAACGGTGGTGAGATCGAGAAAGTCGATGAAACATGGGGCAAGCGCCGCCTGGCCTATGCGATCGACTACAAGACCGAAGGCTGGTACGTGCTGGTGAACTTCAATGCACCGGTCGAACTGCCCCGCGAGCTCGAGCGTAACCTGCAGATCAACGAGAACGTTCTCCGTTATCTCGTGATCAAGCTGGTCGAGAAGCGTTCTTCGGTGAAGCCCCGTGCCGAAAGGCCGGCTCCCGTTGCCGCTCCTGTGGATGAAGCTCCCGTTGCTGAGGAAGCCGCTCCTGCAGTTGCTGCAGAAGAAGCTCCCGCTGCTGATGCAGAGTAAGTCTGAGAGGAGAGGGAAACATGAATAAGCTGACAATCATCGGAAACCTGACCCGTGATCCTGAACTGCGCACCACCACTACCGGTGTGAACGTTTGTGACTTTACCGTTGCGGTAAACCGCAGGCAGCGCCGTGATGCTCAGGGCGGACAGCCTGAAGCGGATTTCTTCCGCGTGACTGCCTGGCGTGAGCGCGGAGAACTCTGCGCCAAGTATCTGGCGAAGGGCCGCAAGGTCTGCGTTATCGGACCGGTCAGCGTCCGTACCTTTACAGGCAACGACGGCACCACCCGTGCCAGCCTGGAAGTAACGGCTGATGAAGTGGAATTCCTTTCTTCCCGGAATGACGGAGAAGCCGGCGGCTATGCTGCTTCCGCTGCTCCCGAAGCTCCCTCTGCTGATTCCCAGGCAGCCGGTTTCACTGCTGTGGAAACCGATGAGCTGCCGTTCTAACGCTCGAAAAGGAGGATAAAGCCAATGTCTGAAGAACGTGGCGAAAGAAGACCGCGCCCCCGCGGAGGACGTCGTCCCCGCCGGAAGGTTTGCAGCTTCTGCGTTGACAAGATTGAATACATCGATTACAAGGATATCAACCGCCTGCGCCGCTTCACCAATGAGCGCGGCAAGATTCTGCCCCGCCGGATGAGCGGCAACTGCGCCAAGCATCAGCGTCAGCTGAGCGAGGCCATCAAGCGCGCACGTGCCATCGCCTTGATGCCCTACACGGTGGAATAAGATGTATCAGAAAACTGCTCCGAATTTCGGAGCAGTTTTTTTAATTCATAATTCATAATTCACAATTCATAATTATGCTGGTTTGTTCAGGCGGCTTTAACAAAAAAACAGCACGATCGTTTTGCTTGTCGTGCTGTTTTGCTTCAGGTGTAAAACACTATGCATTGTGCATTGATCAGGGATCAGAGATCCCTGATCTCATAGTCACAGGCGACGGAGGCGCTGCGTACCTCGTGCATCCGCTTTTTCACGGGCATATGCACCGGATGGGTCTGGTAGGCGTCGAAGGCTTCCCGGGTCTCAAACTCGGTAATCAGGGCCAGGTCGTAGGAGCGATCGCTGTGCAGGAAGTCGGCGCCGGCCTCCAGGCTGACCATGCCTTCGATTTTCCCCTTCATGCCGTAGAAGTTTTTGACCAGCTGGGGAATCTCATCCTTGAATTCATCCTTGATTTTGAACATGACGATGTGACGGATCATTGGTTTTCTCCTTTGTCTGTATTTTCCGGGTGAAGGCGTTTCCACGCTTCCACCGCGATTTCCGGCAGCAGGTGGTACAGGATCATCAGATCACCGTTTTTCCGGCTGCGGGTCTTCTCATTCACGGGAATATAGGTCAGGTCATTGACGTCTTCCTTTTTCGGAGCGGCAGCGACAAACACATCCCAGGCGGCTTCCTCCAGCGCTTCCGCCTCCGGCAGGGCCCGGAGGGAGGCACTTTTTTCCTTTGCCTTTTTCAGGACGTCATAAATACCGAGCGCGCCGCAGATTAAGGCGGCGATTCCCAGCAGGAGAAAAACCTGCCGGTTGTCTTTCAGGAAAAGGAAGGTAACAGCCTCAATCAGCAGTCCCGCGGCGAAAACGGCACCGAATCGGACCAGCTGGGGTTTCACAGCCCGGACGGGATCCAGGGACAGGTTCAGCTGCTCCCGGGCGCAGCGTTCACAGACACAGCTCTCTTTTTCATCTCCCAGGGCCTGGACTTTCCGCTCGCCGCCGAGTCCCCGTACGGGAAGCGTACGGACTTCAATGGCCCGGATCGGATATGCGGCCGGACCGCCGCACCGGATGCATTTATCTGGCATATTCTTTATTCCTTATGACTGAAATAACGGCAGAGACAGCCAGGCTGTCCCTGCCGCGGAGAACACTTGATAATTCTGAATTCTTAGTTCTGAATTGCGAATTATACCACAATGAACTGGGACAGGACAGAGAGCATCAGGCTGGCCAGCAGCAGGATGATCGCGCCGCCCAGGCGGGAGGAGATCTGCGCGAAGGGCATCAGTTCCATCCGGTTTGCGGCGGACAGCACCGCAACGTCGCCGGTGCCGCCCATGTTGGACATGCACAGGCCGGCGGTGACGCCGGATTCGAAGGGATAGAAGCCCACCAGCTTGCCGATGAACGCCGCGCCGACGAAGGCACCGATACATGTGGCCGCGCACAGCAGCAGGTAGGTCAGGCTGAAGGAGGAGATGACCGTGCCAATCTCCAGGTAGCAGATACCGATGCCGACCAGCAGCATGTTGGTCAGGTTCTTCATGATGAACTGGAACCACTGGTAGCAGGCAATCTCGATCCGCTCGGGGATGATATTGGTGATCTTGCAGATGGCAACCGTGATGATCATCCAGGCGTAGGCATGGATGGTGATGCCGGTGCCGAGAGCCTTCCAGGCGCCGGCCAGGATGAAGCCCCAGGCAAAGAACGCACCGGAGACCAGCAGGCCGATGCCCATGTTCTGCAGGCTCAGGGATTCACGCTTTTCCTTCATCTCGGGGCTGATTTCCAGTTCCTTCGGATCGATGGAACCGGCCTGCATCAGGGCGCCGTTGCCGTTCATCTTGCCCTTGATCACTTTCACCAGCACGCCGGCCAGCACGATGGAGACCGCGTTGCCGATGGCGACTGCCGGCGTCATGACGGACAGTGCCTGCGCCGCGGTCATGGAGCTGCTGCTTTCAAAGATCTTGGAAAGCGGGGTTGCGCCTGCACCCATACCGCCGCCCATGATCGGCAGGGCGATCAGCAGCAGGGCGTTCATGACTGGATAGCCCATGATGGCAGCTACGCCGCAGCACAGGCCGAAGGCCAGGATCAGGCCGCCGAAGATGGCGGGGAAGTAACGGGCCGCGGCCTTGATCAGCAGCTTCCGGTTCATGCCCAGGATGGAACCGGTAATCAGGGCGGCGATGTACCAGTCAAGGAACGCGCCGTCGCCCTTGAAGAACTTGTTGATGCTGCCGACAAGATCCAGCTTGCCGAAGGGGAGGGTCATGTTGTAGATGGTCTCACCGTCCACAGTCTTGGCCGCGGGCAGGATTCCGAAGTAAACCAGCAGTGCGGAACCAAAGATACACACGATGGCGCCGCCGCCCAGATAGTCTTTGATAATCGGCGTATGATCGCCGATCCAGCCCAGAATCGTTCCAAGTACGATCATGAACAGGAAGCAGCCGGCCATCCCGGCGGGCAGGACGCCCAGATAGGTGGCCAGGATCGTCACCGCAGTGATGATCAGGAAGATCGGCAGGGGAAGGTTAAACAGCTGGAACGGTTTTTTCTCCTTGGGTGCGGTAGTCACAGACATTCCTCCTTAAATCGTATTGGGAAACCGAAACCGGGGGGGGATCAGATCCTGGCAACGCCGCTGTCGCGTGCTGCCTTCGCAACCGCCGCTGCCACGGCGGGTCCGATACGTTTGTCAAAGGCCAGGGGGAGAATATAATCAGATTTCAGCTCTTCATCAGAAACCAGACCCGCCAGGGCCAGGGAAGCGGCCATCTTCATTTCCTCGTTGATGTCTGTGGCACGGACGTCCAGTGCGCCGCGGAACAGGCCGGGGAAGCACATCACGTTGTTGATCTGGTTGGGATGATCGCTCCGTCCGGTGCCGACCACGGCGGCTCCGGCGGCCAGGGCTTCGTCCGGCTCAATTTCCGGGGTGGGGTTGGCCATCGGGAAGATGATCGGGTCTTCGGCCATGGAGCGGACCATATCCTGGCTGACGATGTGCGGCGCGCTGACGCCGATGAACACATCCGCGCCCTTCATCGCGTCCGCCAGCTTGCCGGAGAACTTCTCCGGATTGGTGATCTTCGCCATGGCTTCCTGGGCGGGATTCATCTGTTCACCCTCGCACAGGATACCGAAGCGGTCCACCATCTTCATATGCTTCACGCCCAGGTTCAGCAGGTGCTTGCCGATGGCAATGCCTGCGCTGCCGGCGCCGTTGATCACGACTTTTGCTTCGCCGATGTCCTTCTTGACCACTTTCAGGGCGTTGATCAGGGCAGCGCCCACAACCACGGCGGTGCCGTGCTGGTCGTCATGGAACACGGGAATATCGCACAGCTCCTTCAGCCGGCGTTCAATCTCGAAGCAGCGGGGTGCGGCAATGTCCTCCAGGTTGATGCCGCCGAAGCTGCCGGAAATCAGGTAGATGGTCCGTACGATTTCGTCCACATCCTTGCTGCGGATACAGATCGGGAAGGCATCCACGTCGCCGAAGGCCTTGAACAGGGCACATTTGCCTTCCATCACGGGCATACCGGCTTCCGGACCGATATCACCCAGGCCGAGCACCGCGGTACCGTCTGTAATCACGGCAACCAGATTATGCCTGCGCGTCAGCGTGAAGGACTTGTCGTAATCCTTCTGGATTTCCAGACAGGGCTGGGCAACACCGGGCGTGTAGGCAAGGGACAGATCATCTTTGGTTTTTACGGGAACACGGGAAACAACTTCAATTTTACCCTGCCATTCGCCATGCAGACGCAGGGACTCCTCAGCGTAATTCAAAGGGATGCCCTCCTTATAAAAAATGTTTTTTGGTTGTATTCATTATAATGGAGAAATCGGAAAATAACAAGACCAAATATGGCAAACATTGGCTGGCCTTGAACGGAAAAAGGGCTGAGCGTATAATAAAAACACCAACAGGGAAAAGAGGCGTAAACGGATGCTGGAAAGCTTTATGGTTGCCTTCAACGCGGTAGGACCGTTCCTGATCCTGCTGGGGATCGGCTTTGCGGCAGTCCGGCTTAAGCTGACGGACCGGCCGTTCATGGACCGGCTGAACGCGCTGAATTACCGGCTCTTTTTTCCCTTCCTGATGTTCAATAATGTTTACAGCGCGAAGCCGGAAAACATGCCCTCCGTGAAGCTGATGCTTATGGGCTCGCTTTCGGTGATCCTGCTGGTAGTACTCCTGGTGATCATCGTCCCGAAGATCGTGAAGGAGAATCCCCGCCGGGGCGTTGTGATCCAGGGTATTTTCCGCAGCAATTTCATCATCTACGGCATCCCGCTGACCACCTATGTTTTCGGCACGGAGAAGTCCTCTGTCTGCGGTATGATGATCATGATCATGGTTTCCATTTTCAATATCGCGGCGGTCATTGTGCTGGAGCTGTTCCGGGAGGGCGGAAAGATACGGCCCGGCGCGCTCCTGCTGGGCATTGTGAAAAACCCGCTCCTGCAGGGCTGCGTTGTGGGCCTGCTCTTCTACCTGCTGCAGATCCGGCTGCCTTCCTTCGTCGCAACGCCGGTATCCTCACTGGCCGGGGCGGCAACGACCATTGCCCTGGTGGTGCTTGGCGCGAACCTGAAGTTTGATGAATTGAAAAAGAACAGCCGGACAATCAGCGTTGTGCTGGTCATCCGGCTGATCCTCCTGCCGGTTGTAATGGTGGCTTTTGCGTATCTGATCGGTCTGCGGGGCGTGGAGCTGTTCCTGATCCTGATGATCTTCGGCACTCCCGTTGCCACTTCATCCTATCCCATGGCCCAGAATATGGGCGGGGACGGACAGCTGGCGGGGCAGCTGGTCTTTGTGAGCACCGTGGCCTCCCTCGCGACCATCTTTGTCTTTATCTTTACGCTGTCCCGGCTGGGACTGCTTCTGTGAAAAACTGAAAAACGAAGATTACCGTGCGCTCCCGGTAAGCGTCCCGCTTCCGGGAAGGGTCAGGGTGCTCACGGTGGCGCTGCGGGCGACGTTCAGCAGGGAGGTTTCCAGCTGTGCCTGCAGCAGGGCGTTGTTGTCTTCCAGGGAGGCAATGCCTTCAGAAAGCTGGCCGATCCGCTGTCCGCCAGCGTTCAGCGCCTGCAGGTCAGAGAACAACACCCCGAAGAACAGGATCATAACCAGTGCCAGCGTAATCAGCAGCACGTCCCACCGGATGCCGCGGGAAGAAAAAACGGGCAGGGCGTGGACGGTTTCCGTGACGACGCCCCGATTCCGGGAACCTGCGTTCAGTCCTCTGGTCCAGTCCTGTACCTGCCTGGAAGAATAAGGGGAAGAAAGCTGCTGACGGCCGGGGACAGAAAACAGGCCTTCCTGTTGCGGAAGGGCATATCCCTGTATGCTGTTCATACGACGAACTGCCAAAGCTGCTTCCCCATTTCGTTTGTGTTTTTCTGGGCGATATTATACCATATATTGTGGATTATGTTATTACTTTTTTGTTAATAATCCGTACAAATTCGTTACCGGGAAAGCGCTTTGAACGAGTCCGGAGTTATTTCCTGACCTCTGTATACAAGGCTGCACAACGTTCGGATCGAAAAAGATGTAACAGCGGTGTAAAATGTACGCAGAAAAGAACAAAAAATAGACAAAATGGTCAAAACCCCCTTGACACGCCTTTCGAACCGTTGTATAGTCTACGCAATTCTTAAAGAAAGGAGCTCTTCCAATGAGGAATGCAAGGATGATTAAGAACCTGCTGACTAAGCGTGAGACTAAGTTCATATCCATCGGATCTGTGTCCGCCAGGCTGAAGAGCTCCGGAGTATAATTCCAGGCTCTGCTCAGTTTATACGGCCGCTTATCCGAATGGGTAAGCGGCCTTTTTATACTCCGCATTCTTCCGGAAACCGGGAACGACCCGGGTGAAACCAGGAATTTTCACGACGTATATCAGGAAAGGATTGGATTGATTATGAGGATTATTACAGCAAGACGGATCTGGCTGCTGTTGAGGAATAATAAAGCTGTGAGACATTTCGGGACGGTTATTGACCGAACCCAGGGAGAGTAAAACCTGAAGGATCAGAACGATAGCCTGTCTTAAATGATACAAGCTGCCATACCGGCAGGATAACAGCCTGAGTCAACGAAGCCGGACGGAATCCGGCACATCAGACGGTGTGTTTCGTCTACCCAAAAAACAGATAATTGGGCCCGCATTGCAGCGGGCATAAAAGAAAAGAGGTAATTGATTATGATGCATTGTTGGAAAAATATCGGCCCTGAATGGAAGACTGAAGATGTGCTTCAGGTCCGTGAAATACTGAAGGATGAACATATCCCCTTTAAGATGCCTTTCTCGGACATCTTTTTCGTAAACATCTTCCACACGCCCGCGGAAGATAAAAGATGGACGGTTATGGTTCGGGAAAAGGACTGGGAAAAGGTTGTCCGTATGCTGATCAAAGAAGAACTGATCCGCGGGGCGGAGCTTGAAATCTGCCCTGTCGGAACCGGCCCGGAACCTGAGCGGGCCTTTCCCTTCGGCACCCCTGTTCCCTCCCGCTGAGTGAAGGGATGGAAAGGGCAAAAACCGTTTTTGTACAGGCAGAAACGGTTTTACTCTTTTGCGGGCTGTCTGCTCTGTGCTACAATATTTGCAGATAACCGGGATTTTACGCACCGGGTACCGGTGAATATGCCCAGAAAGGATCATGCCGGACTGTGACGTATATACTGAACAGGCACTTCATCACGATCTTCCTGATCGTTGGTTTTACCATGAAGCTTCGCAGCCAGAGGCGCGCAGGGGATACCGGCCTGCGCTATTTCTGGCTGACGGTGTTCAGTACCATTGTCCTGGTTGCGGCTGATTCCCTGGACGTCTGGGCCCAGCAGGAACAGGACAGGTACGTCCTGCGCCTTGTTTTTTCGGTGATTGGTTATATTGCGCGTCCGGCTGCGGCGATGAGCATTGCCCAGATTGTTTATCCGAAGGGGAAACGGCCTTTCTATCTGTGGATTCCGTTTATCCTGAACGCGCTGGTATACTGCTCGGCATTCTTTACCCCGATTGCCTTTGAGATTACGGAAAAAAACTGTTTTGTCAGGGGACCGCTGGGCCTGACGGTGTTCAGCGTCTGCTTCTTCTATATTGTTTTTGCTGTGCTGACCACCTGGGCGCGGTTCAGGTATGAGGTCCGGCCGCGGGACCGGTATGTGCTTTATATCTGCGCGATCGCCTGCCTGGTGGCGGCCCTGCTGGACTGGGATATGGATACAGACTACGTCAATGCCGCGATTATGATCAGCAGCATTTTCCTGTATATGTTCATCTGGTTCTATGACACGAACCGGGATCCGCTGACGCGGCTAAGGAACCGTCTTGCGTTTTATGAGGACTCCGAGCGGTACGCTGCGCTGGTTACGGCGGTGGCCTCTGTGGATATGAACGGACTGAAGGAGCTGAACGACTCCAAAGGCCACGAGGCGGGAGACGAAGCGCTGAAGGCCATCGGCAAAAGTATGGAGGAAGTGGCCGGCCGGAGAATCACGGCATACCGGATCGGCGGAGATGAATTTGTGCTGCTGTATATCCGCCAGGATGAAACGGTGGTGCGCGACACCATGTACGGCCTGAAGAACCTGATCAAAGACAGGGGATATTCTGTTTCCGTAGGATATTCCATGCGCAGCGGCCGGGAGGATACCGTTTCGGATATGCTCCGCAGGTCGGATGAATGGATGTACGCGGACAAGGCGGAATACTACCGGCAAAACGGACGGGACCGGAGGATCAGGGAGCAGGATGATACAGAAAAAGGAGCGGATCAGTGATCCGCTCCTTTTTCTGTCAGCGTCAGTATTTTTTCCGGATATGTGCGACGGCAGCAATGCCGGCAACGACCTGGAGAATCAGCAGTCCGCCCAGAATGAGGATGGTAAAGGAATGCTTTTCGGCGATCCCGGCGGCATACAGCACCGTAAGGATGAGCATGGTGCAGACGATGAGCAGCAGGCTGAAGTTATAGGCAATACGGCCGGCACGATCCATTATTATCCGGTTCAGTTCGTCGTGCTGCGCGATCTCCTTGTTCTCCTGCAGTTCTTTCAGCCTGTCTGCCTGCGCCGGGGAAGACCAGTGGAACCAGCTGATTACCCTGCCGACGCCAAGACACAGTCCGGCCCCGGCAATGCCCCAGAAGATGCCGTCAAATGAGGTTTCCGTCAGGAGCGCGGCCGCGAGTGCGGCGGCTCCCGCCAGCGTCAGGATAATGCCAGATATCAGTTCACTTTTTTTCATGGTTGTTCCCTCCGTCCCGTATAAAGATTTCCTCAATAGGCTTTCCGAAAAAGTCGGCTATGTCAAAGGCCAGATCCAGGGAAGGGTTATACCGCCCTGTCTCAATGGAACTGACGGTCTGCCGGGATACGCGGATCGCGCGGGCAAAATCCTCCTGGCTCAGTCCCCGTTCCTTGCGGAATTGTTCAACCCGGTTGTCCAACAGCTTTCACTCCTTTCGTATGATGTAAAGGTTCCTTTACATGACAAAGCATAACATACCCTTTCAGGTATGTCAAGCTTCCTTTACATTTTTTTTATTCTTCGTTGACCACGTTCCGGGCCCAGAAGTCGGATTTAAGCATAATCAGGCCGATCATGACCTTCAGGATATCCACAAACTGTACGCAGAAGTAAACCTGCGTGATGGTCAGTTCCGTAAACCGGGTCAGGCAGAAGGCCAGGGGCACTGCAATCACCCAGGTATAGACGGCGTCAAACAGGAAGGTAATGACCGTACGACCGCCGGAGCGGATGGTAAAGTAGGTCACGTGTGCGAAGGAGTGGATCGGCAGGGAACATCCGGCGATGATCAGCAGCTGCCGGGTCAGGTCCCGTACTTCCTCGCTGACGTTGTAGAGCCGGGGCACCAGCGGGGCGGCGAGAACCATGCTCACGCCGATGATGACGTGAATCACTTCGGTCAGGAAGATCAGCTTCCGGTCCACGTCCCGGGCCTCTTCCATCTTGCCCGCGCCCAGGCGCTGTCCCACCATGATGGCTACGGCGCTGCCCATGCCCATCATGATGACGCTGAACAGGTTCCAGGCGGTGCCGTTGATGTTCAGCGCTGCCACGGCGTTCAGTCCGCGGGAGGAGTAGAACTGGGTGATAAAGGTCATACCCAGGGACCAGAGAATCTCGTTGATCAGCAGGGGCGTCGCCGTGCGAAGGATCTTCATGGCCAGGGAACCCGGCACATACAGGCTCTTGTAAGAGCCCGCAAAGAAAGGATATTTATCTGTATGCCTGTGGGCGTGACTGGCTACGATCAGCAGTTCCACATACCGGGAGACGACCGTCGCGATGGCAGCGCCCTGTACGCCCATGGCTGGAGCGCCCAGATGACCGAAGATCAGGACCCAGTTGCCGAACAGGTTGGTCAGGATGGCACAGATTCCGGCAAACATCGGCGCCCGGGTTTCGCCGGCTTCCCGCAGCGTACCGGCGTAAACCTGGACCAGCGCGAAGGGCGGCAGCCCCCACAGCATGATGTTCAGGTAGTCGCAGCCGCCGCGCTGCGTCAGGGCCAGGTCGCCGCCGTTGCTTTCACCTTTCAGGAAGGCAGCAATAAAGCTTTCCCCGAAAAACAGGTAGACCAGGATGGCCGCGGCGCTGATCAGCACGCCGAAGTACATCTTGCACCGGAAAGTATAGCGCATACCGTCCGTGTCGCCCTTGCCGAAGAACTGGGCGCCGTAGATACCGGCGCCGCTCATGCCGCCGAACACGGCCAGGATGAACACCAGCATCACCTGGTTCGCGATGGATGCGGCGGAAATGGCTTCCGTGCCGAGGCTTCCGACCATGATGTTGTCCAGCAGGGACACAAAGGAAGTGATAAACTGCTGGATCACGATGGGAATCAGCAGGGTGACGACGCTTTTATAGAAGGCCTTGTTGCCGATAAAATGAGAAAACATAAATACCTCAATTCATAATTCACAATTCATAATTCATAATTATATGAACCTTTATCTTCCCGGGAGGGTGCCGGAAAAGATAATATCCCTGAACGGGATTACGGGATATTGTACATGAGCGGCATATGAAGGTCAATCATCTATTAGTACATTTTTCTGTATACATTTATTCATACTGCTGGTATGGGTATCCGTTATTATGAATTATGAATTGACAGGAAAAATACAGGCTGAAAGCCTGTATTTTTCCTGTCGTCCGTTTGTACCGCTGTGCCGTTCATGGTATAATAAACTGTTATTGTAAACGGCGGGGAGAATCCTGCCGGGCCGGAGGAAATCATGCGCTTAAAGAAGCTGGAGCTCTACGGATTCAAGTCCTTTCCGGAGCGGACTGAGATTGTCTTCAAGGAAGGCATCACCGCGATCGTGGGACCCAACGGATCCGGAAAAAGCAATATAGGTGACGCAGTGCGCTGGGTGCTCGGTGAGCAAAGCGCGAAAATCCTGCGCGGCGCCAGCATGCAGGACGTGATTTTCGGCGGCACACAGCGCAGAAAGCCCCTCAGTTACTGTGAAGTTTCCCTTGTCTTTGACAATGAAGATAAAAGCCTTCCCCTGGACTATGCGGAGATTCAGGTGACCCGCCGGGTTTACCGCAGCGGGGAAAGCGAATATTTCCTGAACCGCTCTTCCTGCCGCCTGAAGGACGTCGTGGATCTGTTCCGCGATACCGGTATCGGCAAGGAGGGCTATTCCATTATCGGCCAGGGCCGCATTGATGAAATCCTGTCCCGCAAGGGAGAGGACCGCCGCCAGGTCTTTGAGGAGGCCGCCGGTATCGTCAAGTTCCGTGCCCGCAAGGAAGAGGCGGACAAGAAGCTGGCCCGTACCCAGGAAAACATTTCCCGGGTGGATGACCTGCTGGATGAACTGAAGCACCGTCTCGGCCCGCTGGAAGAGGACGCGAAGAACGCCCGGGTTTACCTGGACCTGTCCGCCCGGCTGAAGGTGCTGGATCTGAACCTGTTCCTGGTCCGCTCGGATAAGATGGAAGCGAAACTCCGGGAGTCGGATCATGACCTGCAGAATATGCAGGCTGTCCTGACGCAGAACGAGGAGAACCTGAAAGCCAGGACGGAGGAACGGGATATTCGCCAGGCGGAGATCCAGGACCTGGATGAAAAGATCGCGTCCGCCCATAATGCCCTGATGGAGGGCATGGAGACGGTTCACCGGGCGGAGAATGCCTCCCGTGAAGTGGAGGAGCGCCGGAACCGCCGCCAGGAGGACCGCCAGCGCATCGGGGAGGAACTGAAGGACGCGGAGGAGCGGATCGCGGAGCTGGACGCCATGGCGTCCGAATCCTCCGGCGGCAGCGAAACCCGCAGCGCCTCGCTGGAGAAGCTGACTGCCCGGCTGGAAGCCGCAAAGGCGGCGGAAGAGCAGGCCCGGGCGGAGGAAGCCGAAAAAGAGAAAATCCTGGAAGAGCATAAGAACGAGATGCTGGAGGCGGTGAACCGCCGTGCTGCGGCCCTGAGCGATCAGACCCGCCTGACCACGATGCTCAATGCCATGGAAACCCGTCTGCAGGAAATCACGGTTTCCTGTGAGGAGATGCGGAAAGAGGAAACGGACCTCGCCGCCGCTGTGACGGATGCCCACGGACGCCTGGAGAAGGAAACCGCGGAGCAGGACCGCCTGTCCGCTTCCCTGCAGGAAGCCCGCACCGGACTGGAAACCGCGGACGCGGAAGTGATCAGCGCCCGGGCGGCTTATGATACAAAGCTGGCGGAAATGCGGGAAATGGAAGCCCGCCAGAAGATCCTGGAGGATCTTTCCCGGGAGATGGAAGGCTATTCCCATGCCGTGCGCCGCGTGATGCACCGTGCGCGGGACCGGGAGGACAACCGGATCCGGGGACCCATCAGCCAGCTGATTTCCGTCCCGGAAAAATATGAAACAGCCATGGATATGGTGCTTGGCAACACCCAGCAGCATATCGTTACCGAGGATGAGGAAACCGCCAAGGAACTCATCGAATTCCTGCGTGAAAGGAATATGGGCCGGGCTACCTTCCTGCCCATGACGACGGTCAGGCCGCGGCTGCTGACCCCGCAGGAGCAGGAAGTCCTGTCCATGCCCGGGTGCCTGGGCGTAGCTTCCGACCTGGTATCCTGTGACGAGGATTACCGCGGGATTGTGGAGAATCTCCTGGGCCGCACGGTGGTCGCGGAGGACCTTGCCTCCGGTATACCCATCATGCGCAAGGGCGGACATGCCTTCCGGCTGGTGACACTCAAGGGAGACGTTATGCACTCCGGCGGTTCCATGACCGGCGGTTCCGTTTCTTCCAACAATGTAAACCTCTTTACCCGGGAACGGGAACTGAAGGAACTGACAGGGAAACTGTCCGCCGGACAGGATGAGCTTGAGGCACTGCTGAAACAGATGCAGGACGGCCAGAAGCGGAAGGATGAGCTCAAAGCCCGTTCCGCCGACGCGCTGGAAGAACTGCACCAGCAGGAAATCGCCGTTGCCCGGGAAACCGAGCGCGTGCAGAACGCGGAAGCAGAAGCGTCCACCCATGCCATGCGGCTTCATGAGTCCGAGGCAGCCCGGGAGCAGCTCATGGAATCCATGATGCAGATCCGGGAGCAGCTGTCCATGGCCGCGGACAGCACGGAGCAGACGGACAAGACCCGTGATGAGATGGAAGCGCAGGCGGCACAGCTGCAGCAGGCGCTGACGGAAGCCCGGAAAAAGACAGAGGAGCGGGCGGAGGAGACTCTGCGCCTGACTCTGGAAACGAATGACCTGAGGCACGAGCTGGAAACCCTGCAGCGGGATCGTGCCCGTTATGAGCAGGACCGGAAGCGGATGACCGCGGAGCAGGAACGCCGCCGGAAACAGCTGGCGGAAATGGAAGCGGCGGAAGCCGGAGACCTGGAAGCCGCTGCCGCGGCGGAAAAGGAACTGGAACAGGGCCGGCTGGAACAGGCCCGCCGGGAACGGATCTCCCACGCGCTGGAAGAGGACCGGGCCGGAAAGCAGGAGATGCTGAAGGAAATCCTTTCAGATATCGAAGGCCTGCATCAGTCCCGCCAGCGGGATACGGACCGGGCGCACCGGCTGGAACTCAGCCGTGCCCGTACGGAAGGCGACTTGAAGGCGCTGCGGGACCGGATCTGGAACACATACGAAATCACCTATGCCGGAGCGGAAGAGTTCCGGATTACCGAAGGCTTCAGCCTGACCGAGGCGGACCGCGAAGCGGCCCAGTTGTCCGCGGAAATCCGCGCCCTGGGTCCGGTCAACGTCCGGGCGGTGGAGGAATACGCGGATACCAAGGCCCGTGCGGATGAAATCATCGCGCAGCGGGAGGACCTGGAAAAGGCGGAACAGGACCTGAAGGACCTGATTGCCCGCCTGCTGGCCGGTATGAAGGAAACCTTTGTGGAGCAGTTCACGCTGCTGCAGGGCTATTTCTCGGAAACCTTTGTCCGTCTTTTCGGCGGCGGCCATGCTGAGCTGATCCTGATGGATCCTTCGGATCCCCTGAACTGCGGCATTGAAATCAATGCCCAGCCTCCGGGCAAAAAGCTGCAGCTGCTGTCGCTGCTTTCCGGCGGCGAGCGAACCCTGACAGCTATCGCAATCCTGTTTGCCACCCTGAAGCTGAAACCGACGCCCTTCTGTATCCTCGACGAAATCGAGGCCGCGCTGGACGACGCGAATATCGGCTATTTCGCTGATTACCTGGCGGAGTATTCCGCTTCCACCCAGTTTGTGGTCATTACCCACCGGAAGGGAACCATGGAACGGGCAAACGGCCTGTATGGTGTGGCCATGGAAGAGCAGGGAGTCAGCAGAATGGTTTCCGTTTCCCTGCAGGATTACCGGGAAGCGTAAGCATCCGCTCACAAGGCTGATGCAGATCATGAAATGGAGGAGGCGCACATGAAAAAGAGTCTGACCGCTCTGCTGGTACTGTTATTGATGGCTGTTCTGTGCGCCTGTGCCGGCGCGGAAGAGGCCGGGAAAACAGATCTGTTTGATCTGTGGGATTACGGCGGCGAAAGTATGACCTGGGTGGCCTCGGTGGTTCCCGTGAATGAAGGCACCGTCATGACGTCGCCGGCCGTGCTTCCGGAAAATACGGAGCATCTGGCGGTTTCGGACGGGAAGAACTTCTGGGAAGTGCAGGCCGTTCTGCAGGATGACGACGGACTGCTGGCCATGGTCTTCTATGATTCGACGGAAACGCCTGAGCGCTGTGAACCCTGGACGCTCCTGAAGCTTGGGACCAGCGCGGATGTTGAAGACTGCGTTGTCCGGAGCGGAGACGCCTTCGGATCCCGGGTGAACCGGGGAGTGCAGTACGCACAGGAGATCATGCGGGAGCGCCGCTTTGAGGTGCTTTCCCTGACGGGCCCTGCCGCGCTGGGAAGCCCTGTGCTGACAACGGACGGCCAGCTGGCGGGGATCGTTGTAGCGGAATGGGCTGAAGGCGACAATCAGGTGCTGGCTGTGACGCCGGAGGAGATTATTTATACCTGGTACCGGGTTTCTTCCCTTCTGAAGAACCTGCCGGACTGGCAGGATATGCCCGCCGGGATGGACGTGACGATTCAGCAAAACCAGGTGACTTTTGACTGGACGGAAGATATGAAACTTCCGGAAACGGCGGAAGGGGAAAGCCTGTACCTGGTGGTGATGGATACGGGCAATGACTTCTTCCGGTATAATCTGGTGAATCCCGGGCAGAAGTCCCTGTCGCTGCTCCTGACACCGGGCAGGTTCTATTTTGCCGGCTTTGTGGCTTCGGCGGGAGCGCCTGAAGTGTTCCCTGAAACCTATGCGACCTTCAGCGTGCCGGCGGCAAAGCCCCTGACAGAATACGGTTTCCATCCGCTGGTAACTGCCATAGCGGAAGCGCCGGAAGGCGGCCTGCAGGGAAATGAAGCGCCTGTTCCGGTTACGGAAGTTACGGAGGAGCTGCTGCGCAGCGGCCGGGCTTATTTCTATTCTTCCTCAGCCTATGAAGTTACGGAAGACGTGCCGAACCAGACGCTGGTGATTACACTGACAGCTCCGGACGGCGTCTGCTACAGCTATAATACCGGATGGTCCTACCTGAAGGAGTGTATGACGGAGGATACCTGGTATCTGTCACTGCGGGAGATCGGACTGACAGAGGGACTGGATAAGAAAAATTATCCGGAAGGGATCTATCGTGTTGCTTACTACGTGAACGGTTATCTGGCCGACACGTTTGAATTTGAACTCAAGTGAGGGGGTCTTTCCCATGCCTAATTTTTCTCTGGACGATGAGGTTTTTTTCCGCGCCGCGGAAAAGTTTCCCACACCCTTCCATCTGTATGATGAGCAGGGAATCCGCCTCCGGGCACGCCGGCTGAAGGCTGCTTTCGCCTGGTGTAAGGATTTCAGGGAATACTTTGCCGTCAAGGCGCTTCCGAACCCCGCTGTGCTGCGGATCCTGAAGGAAGAAGGCTGCGGCCTGGACTGCTCTTCCGCTACGGAACTGATGCTGGCCAAGGCCTGCGGTTTCTCCGGTGAAGAGATTATCCTGTCCGCCAACGCCATGCCTCCGGAAGAGTTTGCCCAGGCCCGGGCACTCGACGCTTTCATTAACCTGGATGACCTTTCAGACGTTGAACTGCTGCGGACCCACGGCGGCTTTCCGTCCTGCGTCTGCCTGCGCTATAATCCCGGCGGACAGTTCTCCATCGGCAATACAATCATGGGGAATCCGGGTGAAGCGAAATACGGCATGACCCTGCCCCAGCTGAAGGAAGCCCTGACCGTGCTGAAAAAGGAAGGAGTCACTTCCTTCGGCCTGCACGCTTTCCTGGCGTCCAATACCATTGACCCCGCCTACTATCCGGGACTGGCGGAGCTGCTCATGACCCTGGGACGGGACCTGGCGGCGGAGCTCGGCATGAAGTTCGCCTTTGTGGACCTGTCCGGCGGTATCAGCATTCCTTACAAGCCTGAAGATCAGGAACCGGATATCGAACAGGTGGGCGAAGGCGTCCGGAAGGTTTATGAAAAGCTTTTCCCCGAAGGCGGCGTCGCCATCAAGACGGAGCTGGGCCGCTGGATGACCGGCCCCTGCGGCTGGCTGGTGACGCATGCGGTGCACGAAAAAAAGATCTACCGGGATTATATCGGCGTGGACGCCTGCGCGGTCAACCTGATGCGCCCGGCGATGTACGGCGCGTATCATCATGTGACCGTCTGCGGCAAGCGGGATCTTCCCGCGGACCACGTTTACGATATTACCGGCAGTCTTTGTGAGAACAATGATAAGTTTGCCTGGGAACGGAAGCTTCCGGAGATTAAGATCGGAGACCTGCTCCTGATTCATGATACCGGTGCCCACGGCTCCGCCATGGGCTATAACTACAACGGCCGCCTGCGCGGGGCCGAAGTGCTGTATACTGCGGACGGGGATTACCGGCTGATCCGCCGGGCCGAAACCGCGGCGGATTACTTTGCCACCCTGGATGTGGATCCGGCTTACAGCACGATTTCTCCCGGGCGGTAACCCCGGGGCAGCTCTTCCTCTTCCACGAAGGGAAGGCTTTCATCCTCCAGCGTCGGCAGGAATGCCTCGTAGGGGATGCATTCAATTTCACGTTCGTAAACGCTCCGGCCGAACCAGCCGCCCTCCCGGGCTGCCAGGTTCAGGTCGCGGGCGATTTTTGTTTTATTGCTGCAGTCGTGCACGGCGATGGGCCACTTTTCTTCCGCTGCGGTTTTCATAACCTGCAGGGTCAGGTCCCGGCTGATGATGGGACTCAGGTAGCCCATCCGGCAGAAGTACATCGGCTCCCCGAAGTAGTTGGGCAGGTTGTTGTCGTTCAGATGCAGTTCCGCACAGTTCATAAAGTCGATTCCCGTTGCGAGGATCTTCTCTTTTTTGTTGTTCAGCGCCTTGAAGAATTCCCTTGTCATGGGCGTCTCGATGCCTACCCGGGGAATGTATTTCTTTGCAATGGCCATGGCGTTGATGACCTTGTCCGCGGCGCCGCTGGCACCCAGGTTGAAGCGCAGCTCATCCAGTCCGGCTTCGCCCAGGGCTTTCAGGTTTTCCTCATTGGCGTTGACGCCGTTGGTATACATATGCTGGTGTACGCCGGCTTCGCGGAAGCGGCGGATGATGCCGTAATACTTTTCAATTTCCATGAAGGGTTCCAGGTAGACGTAGGCGATGCCTGTGGGTTTACCCTGCAGGGCAAACAGAAGAGGCAGGTCCTCTTCCCGGTACCGTCCGCCGCCGATTTCCCACAGCCCTTCGCCGATGGGTTCGATCTCATCCAGCATGCCGTAGTCATAGCAGAAGGGGCAGGCAAGGTTGCAGCGGTTGGTTTTGCGTACCGCGGAAAGCCCTGTTCCCAGCAGGCAGCTGCGGCAGCCGGCAGGGAAGTTCTCCTCCGGCCCGACAAACAGGGTGCAGGCGGGAAGGCCGGGTGTCCAGGGCTGGACGCCGGCTGATCCCGGCATGACGGCCTTCAGGCCGGGGATGGCGGCCAGGGCTTCTTTCCGGCGTTTTTCCACGGCGGTTTCAATCTGGCTGAATACGGCCAGGGAGATTTCCTGCTGGCGGCAGCCGAGGGGTTCGTCACCGGGAAGTTCCGCGAAAAACCGGAACCAGGTCAGGGCGTCTTTTTTGGAGATTTTCATGGGCTTTCTGTCCTTTCAGATGTTACAGAATCATTGCGTTTTTATTGACAAAATCGGCACATTCCGGTATCATTAATCTGTTTGAATCAGCCTGGCATACAGGCCGGAAGGCCGGAAACTGAAGGGAGAACACGTACGGATGAAACGGAGGAATCAGACCCGGGGGAAGCTGTTTTTGCTGACGCTCTGCGTTTGTTTCTTCCTGTGTGTTTGTGCTGCCGCCCTGGCTTCCGGTGTTGAAACGGATGAGGACGGCGGCGTCTGGGATTACGACAAGGGAACCTATACGGATCCGACCGGCAAGGTGCATGAGATTACGCCCGGCGGCGTACAGGAAGATAACCCCAGATCCAGCACCGTGGATAATCCGGACGGCAGCAAGACCGTTGTTACCACGGACAAGGATCCGGTGAAAAACCCGGATGGCGGCATGGAAGTGGAATCCGGGCAGATTCAGAGCCAGGAACCGGAAGTTACGCGTGCCCCTCTCGTCGGAGAGGAATGGGATGCGCTGCTGGCCGGTGTGGCTGCCAAGAACGGGACGGATACACCGACGGTGTGGACGGATCCCGCCACAGGGGAAGCCCATTCCGTACAGGTGAAGTACATGGGTATCGGCCGCTCCATGATCGTGGTGAACGGCGAAAGCAAACTTG
This sequence comes from Clostridiales bacterium FE2011, assembly GCA_017569305.1. Classification (NCBI taxonomy): domain Bacteria; kingdom Bacillati; phylum Bacillota; class Clostridia; order Eubacteriales; species Clostridiales bacterium FE2011. Next base: position 1,967,239 of record CP069418.1, read on the forward strand.
TGAATACCGTTGACCTGAAATGGGAAACGACCGCGCCTGAAGATAAAGTGCTTGCGGCTGTCAGCGCGCCGAAGCTTGGCTATGCCTGGCTGCGGAAGGACGCAAGCAGCAGCATGAAGAATCCGAAGATCCAGCAGATCCGTACGGATACCGTGCTCCGCGTGATCGGAACGGGGAAGAACTGGACCCTGGTGGACTGTGACGGCCTGCGGGGATATGTGCAGACGTCCTCGCTGGAGTTCTTCTGCAACGACCACACGGATTTTGAGGCCGGGGTGGTTTCCGTCAAGGGAAGAACCAAGGGCAATGACAGCGTTCATGCCCGCTCCCGGGACCGGGGACGCCGTGATCTTGGGGAATATAAACTGGGAACGCCCATTACCGTCTTTGATATCATTGATGAATGGGCCGAGGTGGATATCTGCGGCTGGCACGGTATGATCCTCAGCAAATATGTGACGATCATAAACGAATGATCAATTCATAATTCACAATTCATAATTATTTTGTCAGCCTGATCCTTTACGGTCAGGCTGATAATATATCTATGCAATACATAACGTCAGTGGTTCACGTGTTCCGGGAAACCGGCAGAAATAATTCTGAATTCTGAATTCTTAATTCTGAATTAATTACCGATGTTCTCGAAGAAATCATCCTTGGCTTCGTCCGGTCCTACAGTAGTTCTGTACAGGCCGAACAGGCTGTTGTCCCAGGGACCCCAGTCTTCCACATGATAATCCGTAGCCTGCTGGCTGATATGGCAGCGGAAGCCGTCCTCTGCCACTTCGAAGGAGGTCTTTCCGCCGAAGGCTTCCAGCGGCTGGCGCCAGTCCATATCGATTACATTTTCTTTCCAAAGGTGCAGGTAGCATTTCGGCGTATCCCAGGTTCCGTATTTTTTGGCGGACTTGGGGAATTTGTTTTCATTTGCGGCATATTCCACACAGTGCATGGCCGCGTCTCCGCACACCCGGTGGGCGCCGTGGCCGTATTCGCCCTGCAGATCGTGGGCCAGCAGCACGTCCGGCTGGAACCGCCGGATCCACTCTGTGACTACCTCATAGACATGGTTTTTACTCCAGTGTTTATACTGCTTGCTCAGCGAATAGGAAAATGCATCCTTGAAGCTGCCGTAGGCCGGATAGTTCCGTACGCCGCAGGTCCACAGGCAGTCCAGCAGTTCCAGCCGGCGGTAGGGCATGGAGGGAACCATCATGCAGACCTGGCAGATTTTCTTTTCCTCACCAGCGTACCGGGGCAGCGTACCGCCGAACCACAGCACTTCGTCGTCCTGGTGGGCTACCAGCAGCATCAGATCGGCTTTTTCCGCGCAGGGCTGCCACTGCTGTGCTTCCGGCGGTGTTTCGCCGGGACCGTAGATCCGCAGCTCCGCCATGTTGAAGTGGCGCCTTTCTCCGGGGGCGTTTCCCACCCGGAAAACGGTGGTGCCTTCCGGCAGCGGCAGGTATTCCGCCAGGTAGTTACCTTCTGTATGACCGGCGTCGGTCCAGTTTCCGCTCTCGTCTTTCACCTGCACGCCCCAGGCATGGGGATGCTCATACCACTGCACCATGACGCCGGAAGCGCTCTGGCCGTCGGGTACGGTCACTTCCACATAACCCTTATCGCCGTTATTGGTCTTCCAGTAAGTCTTGTAGTTCCGGTCCTTGCAGGTGTTGAAGGATTTCCGGCCGGAGCCGGCGTTGAACTTGCAGGAACTTGTGATGTCTTTTGCAGGTTCCGCAGCCGCGGCTGTAAAGCAAAAAAGGGCCGCGATCAGCACCATCGCGGCGAACAGTCCAAGGTGTCTGTACCAGCTCTTTGCGCTCAACTCAATACGCTCCATTTATCAATTCATAATTCACAATTCATAATTCATAATGTAAGTTACTTTTCTCCATATACACTGAATGGAGCAGATGCTGTATGCTTACCTGACGGAATCATCTTATTCGGTTCACAGTTCATATAATTATGAATTGTGAATTATGAATTATGAATTCCATCTTATCTTCTGACCAGGTGTTTGAATACTTTCTTCACTTTTCCCGGCAGCTTCCGGGCTTTTTGCTGTGCCACGGCGGCTGCCAGCGCGCCTGCCCGGAAAACGTTGTTGTCCGGATCCAGTCTCACGGCTTCCCGGAAGGACTGATGGGCACTGTCGTATTCTTCCATGGCCATCAGGACCTTACCCTGCATGTAATACCATTCTCCGTCTCGCTTCTCACAGCGCACCAGGCTGCGCAGGGCGCCTTCCGGATTATCCTTTGCCATCGCCCGCTGGGCCATCAGGATAGACTCGGCACTGGAAAGCTCGGGGGTTACTGTATTGACACCGGTCCGCGGGGAGGCCAGGCGCAGGGCTTCTTCATAAGCCAGGTTCAGCGCGACCATCCGCGTCTGGGCGGCTTCTTTTTCGGCCGGATCCGTGATCATGTCGGGATGGCACTTTCGGGCCAGTGTCCGGTACGCACTCCGGATCTCATCCGGGGTGGCTAGTCCCTTCAGACCCAGGACCTCAAAGGGATTGTTCATAACATTGCACCTCTCAGGTCACAGGGCGGACTCCCGCCTGATCTCCGCTCCGAGGGAACGGAGTTTGTCTTCAATATGTTCATAACCCCGGTCGATATAGTGGGGTTCATAAATCTCGGAAGTTCCCCTCGCCATCAGGGCGGCCACAATCAGGGCGGCGCCGGCCCGGAGGTCGGAGGCGGTCATCGGGGCGCCGTAAAGCTCCGGTACGCCTTCAATGATGGCGGTGCGGTCCATGACGCGTACATGCGCGCCCATGCGGCGGATTTCATCCAGGTGGCGGAACCGCTGCTCAAAGATGGTTTCTGTCACCAGGCTGGTTCCCTTGGCCGTGGTCAGCAGGGCGCTCATGGGCTGCTGCAGGTCGGTGGGGAAGCCGGGATATACCTGGGTTTTCACGTTGATGGCACGGCGGGGGCCGACCACATGCACCCGGATGGCGTCATCGCTGTCCGTGACCTTCACGCCCATTTCCAGCAGCTTTGCGCTCAGGGCGTCCATATGGGTGGGGATGCAGCCGTCGATAATCACGTCTCCGCCTGTCGCGGCGGCGGCGATCATCAATGTGCCGGTTTCAATCTGATCGGGAATGACGGCGTAGGTGCTGCCGTGCAGGCGCTGCACGCCGCGGATACGGATAATATCGGTACCGGCACCCTTGATCTTTGCGCCCATACTGTTCAGGAAGTTCGCAAGGTCAACGATGTGCGGTTCTTTTGCCGCGTTGTATATGAAGGTCTGGCCCTTCGCTTTTACGGCGGCCAGCATAACGTTTACTGTGGCGCCGACCGTGACCATGTCAAAGAAAACGTCGCCGCCGGTCAGGGTGCCTTCGGCCGTCAGCATGCCGCCGATTTCTTCAGCTTCCGCGCCGATGGAGCGGAAACCCTTCAAATGCTGGTCCACCGGGCGGGAACCGATCTCACAGCCGCCGGGGGTGGGAACCCGCGCCTTGCCGCAGCGTCCCAGCAGGGCGCCCAGCAGGTAATAACTGGCACGCAGACGCTGGGCATTGTGGTAGGAGATCTCCACGCCCTCTGCGGGCCGGGGATCCACATGCATACAGCGCCCGGGTTCGTAGTCCACTTTCGCGCCAAGCTCAACCAGGATATCCGCCAGCGCGTGGACGTCTTCAATATCGGGAAGATTTTCGATGGTGCAGGGCTCGTCGCTCAGCAGGGTAGCAGGAATTACTGCAACGGCGGTGTTCTTGCCGCCGCTGACCCGGACCTCACCTTCCAGTGCGTGTCCGCCGGTGATCAGCATCCGCTCTTTACCCATCCGGTTTCACTCCTCCGATTCTTTCCTGTTCAATTATTATACACTTTTCGACTTCTGCTGACAAGATGAACGGCTCGTTGCCGGCTGACCGGTTGTATGGTACAATATATCTGTTATGGGAAAAACAGGAAACGGGGGATCTGCCGCTATGAAGAGGCTTGCTGCTTTGCTGATTGTGCTGTGCATGCTCCTGTCTGCCGCGGGTGCCACAGCCGGAAATGAGCAGGTGCAGGGAGAAATAGTCATCTATTCCTCTATGTACCAGTTTGTGCTGGATATGCTGGATGAAGCGCTCCGGGAGGAATTCCCCAACCTGAAACCCGGGAATAACGGCAGCTTCTTTGTTTACGGCGGGACCAGCCGGCTGATCAACCAGATTTACGGGGAAATGGAAGACGGCGTGCTCGGCTGCGATATGCTGCTGGTGGCGGAGCCTGCCCTGAGCCTGGAACTGAAGGACGCGGAGTACCTGGAACCGGTGGAGGTTCCGGATGCTGCCTCGCTGCTCCGCTTTCCCTATGATGAGGACGGATACTGGTATCCTGTCCGCGTCTGTAATATGATTCTGGCATATAACCCGGAACTGGAGGCCCGGTGGGCGGAGAAGGGCGTAACGGTTCCGAAGACCTTTAAGGATTTTGCGTCAGACCGCAGCCTGAAGGGCGTTATTGCCATGGGGGATCCGCTGAGCAGCGGTACCACCTTTGCCGCGGTAGCTTCCCTGACCCAGTCCGGCCACTACGGGCGCCAGTACCTGAAGGGCCTGGCGGCCAACGAGATACAGATCATCTCAGGCTCTGATTCCATCGCGAAGATTCGCAGCGGGGAAATTGCCGCCGCCATGATCCTGGAAGAGTCCGTGCTGAAGGCCCTGAAGGACGCGGAAGACCAGGGCGTGCCCCTGACGAACCTGGCCTGCATCTATCCGGAGGACGGGGTGATCCTGATCCCCTCCACCGTGATGACGGTATCCGACGCCCACAGCAAAAACGCCAATGCGGAAGCCTGCAAAGCGGTGGAACAGTGGTTCCTCAGCGAACCGGCCCAGAAGCTGATCCTGAACGGCTATATGCATTCCGTTTTTGCGAATATGAACCAGATCCCTTACGGCTCTGTGGATACCGAAGAGCTGATCGCGAAGGATATGGGCGTCAACTGGGAAAATGTTTACCACAGCCGGGAAGAAATCAATCTTGCCTGGATGGATATTGTTGCCAACCGGCTGAACTGAGTTTTGACCGGGTGATCAGCAAAAAAAATGATCCTGTTTCAGGCATTATAATTTATACGTTTTTGAGCATCCGGGGTCACCCGGATGCTCAAAAAATACCGATTCAGTACCAAGGAAGGTCTTGCCTTTTTTCACAAGATGGAGTAGACTCTCTTCCAGAAGTGTGCCAGATATGGGTGAATCCGATTCGAAAGAGAGAGGGATTGTTTCATGCGGGAAAATGAGCCTCAGAATACGGCAGAAGCCATAAAAAAACCCCGGGAGACGGATCATCCCTGGGTAGATCTGCCCGTAGAAGATGACTCCCTGGGCGAATCAGTTCGTTACAGTCTGGATGAGATTCGGTACGCCTGATCTCAGGCTTCAGAATCGTCATCTCCGGTCTGCTTGATGCCGGTGACGGCACTGACGGCGGAGACCACGCAGATAATGACGGCGATAATCGCCACGAAAAGAACTACGCTGATTGCAACAATCGTTCCGGTTTCCATAAACAGAGCGCTCCTCTTCCATAAACTGAATGAATTATATCACGAACCGCCCCGGGGTACAATCCCGGAGCGGTTCGTTCTGTTTCAGTCTGCGGTATTTTCTGTAATGGATGCTGATACGCTGTTTCTTTTGATCAGCCGCAGGGGGAAGTTGATTTTCCAGTGGCCGAGAATCGGAGGCTGGGTTACGTTGATTTCAGCAATAAAAACCTGCTCTTCTGTCAGACCGGTATCGATTGTGAAAACCTGCTCTCCCCATCCTTCTTTCCCGTCTTTATGCCAGTACATACCGGTGATTCCACCGGGCAGTTTGTCTTCCTGCCAGTATTTCGGGGACGTTCCGAAGGGGTTTTCCTCATCGGGATCCCGCAGGCTGATCCATACTTTCCAGGGATAATAACTGGCTGTATGGGTATCATCGGAGACCTCTTTGTAATCGAGATCCGTGTAGTGCACCTGCACATGCAGGAGGCCGTCGATCATGCCGATTCCTGAGAGGTAAACATTGTCTGTGAGTGGGATTTCCGGGCTGTTCTGCGGATCCAGCACGCGCATGGCTTCCGGGATGACCAGCCTGCTGTCCCCGACCCTGTCCATGGTATTGCAGAATCCATCATCCGTATATCCGGCGTTGGCAATGGCATTTTCCGGAACCGGCATGGATACGGCACGGTTTCCGTATTCCTTCAGCAGCGGAAGCAGGTCGACAGTGGAATATTGATGGGGCGTGATAAAATCGGTATAGGCTGTAATCTGTCCGTCTGTGGGCACGGAGACGGTATCAAAATGTATGGAATTAACAAAGTAGGCCTTTTTCTCTTTCTCAACGTAATATGCGGGCGATATAGTTCCGGAAGCCGAGCAGTTTCTGAAAAGCTGGGCGTCAATGTCTATATTGGCTTCGGTATGCCCGTTGATCCGGTTTCCTTCAAGATCCTGAAGGGAAAAGGTGACGGTCACATCCGATCCTTCCGCCAGGGCGGAAAGGATTTCCAGCCGGACGCCCTGATCTTCGCAGGTCAGGTTGACAGGCATCAATGTTTCTGCCAGGTCCGGCCAATACTTATACAGTAATCCATTAACAGTCTCGTTTGTGGCAGCCAGCGCGGTGGCCATCAGCACGATCATCAGCGCAGCCGCGGCGATGACGCTGAAGGAAAGCTTCTTTTTCACGATCTTCTCCTCCTGTCCGTGAACCGGGAGGGAAGAGATTGTTTCATGGATCTGCTCTGTCAGTTCCCGCGGGGGTGTTTCATACATTCTCCGCAGGTCGCTTTGTGTAAAGCGTTTCATGTTCTTCCTCCTCACTCAGTTCAATCTGTAAGATGTTTTTTGCCCGTTTCAATCGCGATTTGAGGGCGAACAGGGTCACACCCATGACGGAGGCAGCTTCCTTTGCACTGTATCCTTCCATATAAACCAGCAGGAAGGGCAGCCGCAGCTTTTCCGGCAGCCGTTCAACGGCATCCCGCAGTTCCCTCAGGCCGGCCTCCGGAACCGTATGATCCGGAATATCCGGAACGGGAACCGTCCGCCGGCGCAGGCGCTGGATGTTACGGCATTCGTTGATGACAATCCGGGCCAGGTAGGCTTTTTCGCTGCCGGGCCGGATGGAATCCATGTGCTGCCACGCCAGCAGGACGGCCTGCTGCACCGCGTCCTGGGCGTCCGCCGGGTGACGCAGGATACCCTGTGCCAGCCGGTACAGTCCGGGAAGCTGTTCCATGTACAGCTGCTCAAAGGAAACCTTGTTCATCAGGAAACCTCCGTGGTGAAGATCTTCATCTATAATACGTTTAAAAGCCCCCAAAAGAGCCATATCCTCAAAACTTTTTATAACAAAAACGGCAGGAATCCCTGCCGCCTGGAAATGTGCATTGCATTATGAATTATGAATTGTGAATTATGAATTACAAAAATCAGTCCAGTTCTTCCGCTTCCGGTTCCGCCTTCTTCGGCGCACCCATCCGCTTCCACTTGCCGGACAGCAGGTAAGCCGTGCCGATCAGGAAGGGAACCAGGCCGGAGAGCGCGTTGCCGTACCAGAAGCCCCGGATACCCCAGGCGAAGGTGACGCCCAGCAGCAGGCTCAGGCCGATGCGGGTGAAGATGCCGTCCAGCAGGGCAACCGCCAGGTTCAGTTTGGAATTGCCGGATCCGTTGATGAGGGCGAAGTTCGGCGGCCGCAGGACGCAGCCCAGATACTGGATCATGGCGATGGGAATATAGGTGATGGCCATGGCCAGTACTTCAGGATCCTGGGAGAACAGGCCGAAAAGCCATTCCGGTTTGAACAGGGTAATCACGGCGAAGACGGCGGCCGGAATCGCAACGATCCACATGGCGTGGCCGACTACCTTCGGCACCCGTTCCGTCTTTCCGGCACCCAGCGCCTGGGAAACCATTGCGCCGCCAGCGGAGGAAATGGCCTGGCTGACCACGCCGATCATGTTCTCCAGCTTCCGGGCAACGCCGGTGACGGCTACGGCCACCGTGCCGTAGGTGTTGATATAGGAATTGACGAACAGCATGGAGAAGGTGATGGCAGCGCTCTGGATGACCATGGGGATGCCCAGGCTCAGCAGCTGATTGATCACGTTTTTATAGATCCGGAAATGCCGGGGCTTGAAATCAAAATGGATCTGCTCCCGGTTTTTGTACAGCAGCCGCAGGGCAAAGAGGAAGCTGACGGCCTGGCCGATGACCGTGGCCAGGGCGGCGCCCAGCGGACCCATGCCCAGGGGGCCGACGAACAGGATGTCCAGGACGACGTTGATGACGGAAGCAATGGCAATAAAGATGAAGGGATGCTTGGAATCACCCATACCGCGGAGGATGGCGCTAACCAGGTTGTAGCCGTAGATGAAGACTACGCCCCACACGCAGGTAATGCAGTACTGGCGGGTGTATTCCCAGATATCTTCCGGTGTGTTCAGCCAGTTGATGATTCCCTTGTAGGTAAACAGGAAGATCACCATGATGATCACGGCCAGGCCTTCCAGCAGGGTGAACAGGGTGCCCACCATCTCGCCCACCAGGTCATGGCGTTTCGCACCCACGTAGCGGGAAATCAGGATCTGCCCCGCGTTGGAAAAGCCCATGGCCACGAAGGTGATCAGCATCAGCACTTCACCGCCGATGGACACGGCGGAAAGACCCTGTGTGCCGACAAAATTGCCGACAACGATCATGTCCACCATGTTGTAGACCATCTGCAGCAGGCCGGAAAGGAAAAGCGGCATCGAGAACGTCAGCAGCGTTTTCGGCACGCTGCCCGTCGTCAGATCCCGGATCAGTGCGTTCTTTTTCTCCATCTCAAACCCCGTAAAACTTAAAATTCAACATCTTTCACTATACCACATTTTCCCGTGAATACCAGAGACCAAATCACGGCATTTCGGGGACAAAAGTTATTCAAAAACAGCGTTTCACGTTGTTTTTGTACTGTATTTGTTACAAACCCCTTGACACCTTATTTTCCGCGTGCTACACTTCAGGCAATTTCATACAAGGCTGTGACGAAGACGGAACAGCAGGAAGCCCCACAGAGAGCCGGGTATGGTGTGAACCGGCGGGCCGAAGCTTCATCCCATCGCTTCCGAGCCGGAGATCCGAAAGGTTGATCCCAGTAGGCGTCTCCCGTGACTGCTGCGTAAAGGCATAGGACATGATAGTGTCTGAAGTGGTGTGCAAAGGCGCACAATTTGAGTGGTACCGCGAGCCAACATGGCCCGTCTCAAAAATGAGACGGGCCATTTATTTATTCCCGGCCATCCGATTCAGGCATTCTGCTGTATGAAAGACCAGGACTTACATACCTTGCATTGTAAAGAGAGGAGCGTTTCCAGATGACAACCAGGACTGACCTGAGCCAATTGAGTGCGGTTGCTTCCCGTATCCGTGAAATGCGGGAGATCATGGGCTGGACCCCTGAGGAAATGGCGGAAAAGACGGAGGTAACCGTTGCGGAATACCTCGATTACGAAGCCGGCCAGACCGACATGCCCTTTACTTTCATCTACAAGTCCGCCCAGGCTTTCAACATGGAGCTGACGGAACTGCTGGAAGGCCACAATGCTTTCCTGTCCACCTACACGGTGACCCGCCGCGGCAAGGGCGAAACCACCGCGAAGGAAGAAGGCATCGCCATTTCGAACCTGGCGCCGAAATTCCGGGATAAGGTGGCGGAGCCTTACTGGGTTCGCTATGAATATTCCGAAAAGCAGCAGAATGAGCCGATCCATACGACCACCCACAAGGGACAGGAATTCGACCTGGTGCTTTCCGGCAGCCTGAAGGTCCAGGTCGGCGACCATACCGAGATCCTGGAGGAAGGCGACAGCATCTATTACAACTCCTCCCTGCCGCACGGCATGATCGCCGTGAACGGGAAGGACTGCGTCTTCCTGGCGATGATCCTTCCGGTTGAAGGACAGCAGAGCGGCGCTGATTTCGCGGCCGTACCCAAGGCTGCCCGGTATGAGGGTCACCTGGTTGCCGAGAAGTTTATTGACGCGAAGGAGGATGAGCAGGGAAGGCTCACTTCCATCAGCTTCCCGAATCATGAAACCTTCAACTTCGGTTTTGATATCGTGGACGAGATCGCCCGCAAGTATCCGGATAAGCTGGCCATGCTCTATGTGGACAAGCATCATGAGGAGCGCCGCTTCACCTTCAAGGATATCAAGGACGCCTCCAACCAGTGCGCCAACTATTTCACATCCCTGGGAATCAAGCGGGGCGACCGGGTCATGCTGGTGCTCAAGAGGCACTATCAGTTCTGGTTCTCCATGGTGGCCCTGCACAAACTGGGCGCCATCGCGATCCCCGCAACCAACCAGCTGAAGGAGCATGACTTTGAGTACCGCTTCAACGCTGCCGGCGTCAAGGCCCTGATCTGCACGGCCGACGGGGACACTGCCGAGATCGCCGAGCGGGCCGCCGCCAAGTGCCCCAGCGTGGAAACCCTGATCATGGTCAACGGATCCCGGGAGGGCTGGCATGACCTGAATGCGGAATATCCGCTCTTCACCCGCCGCTACCGCCGTCCGGAGGACGCCTCCTGCGGCAACGAACCGGCGCTCATGTTCTTCACTTCCGGCACCACAGGCAATCCGAAGATGGCCCAGCACCGTCATACTTACGCCCTGGGACATTATGTTACGGCGAAGTACTGGCACTGCTGCGAGCGGGACGGTCTCCACTTCACCATTTCCGACACCGGCTGGGGCAAATCCCTCTGGGGCAAGCTTTACGGCCAGTGGCTGTGCGAGGGTGCGGTTTTCGTCTATGACTTCGATAAGTTCGACGCGGCGGATATCCTGCCCATGTTCAAGAAGTACAACATCACGACCTTCTGCGCACCGCCCACCATGCTCCGGATGTTCATCAAGGTGGACCTGGCCAATTACGACCTCAGCTCCATTCACCATATGACTACCGCCGGCGAAGCCCTCAACCCCGAGGTCTACCGCCAGTTCGAGAAGGCTACGGGCCTGCAGATCATGGAAGGCTTCGGTCAGACAGAAACCACGCTGACCATCGGCAACCTGGCCGGTACCGTGCCGAAGATCGGTTCCATGGGTAAGGCCAATCCCCAGTACGACGTGGATATCGTGGATCCGGACGGCAATTCCGTTGCCAGCGGTGAAGTGGGCGAGATTGTTATCCATACCGACAGGAATGTTCCCTGCGGCCTTTACCGGGAGTATTACCTGGACGAGGAAAAGACGAAGGAAGCCTGGCACGACGGCATGTACCACACCGGCGACACAGCCTGGCGGGATGAGGACGGCTACTTCTGGTATGTTTCCCGGATTGACGACGTTATCAAATCCTCCGGCTACCGTATCGGGCCGTTCGAGATCGAATCCGTCATCATGGAGCTGCCCTACGTGCTGGAGTGCGGCGTTTCCGCCGAACCGGATGAAATCCGCGGCCAGATCGTCAAGGCCTCCATTGTCCTGACCAAGGGCACGGAAGGAACCGAAGAGCTCAAAAAGGAAATCCAGCAGTATGTCAAAGAGCATACCGCACCTTACAAATATCCCCGCAAGATTGTCTTCCGGGACGAACTGCCCAAGACGATCTCCGGCAAGATCCAGCGCAACCTGCTGTAATCTCCGGAACAGAAACGGAAAAGGACCGGTCCATTCGGACCGGCCCTTTTCATTGACGCCTTTCAGCAGGCTTTATTCATCTGCATGGTCTGTTCCACAAACTCATCCATCGGCACGGGCTGGGAGAAGTAATATCCCTGCAGGTAGTCGCAGCTGATATCCTTCATGGCGCCGGCCATTTCTTCTGTTTCGATACCCTCGGCGGTAATGCTCAGGTTCATCCGCTTGAAGCCTTCCACCAGGGCGGGAAGCAGCATGTCTTTTTCCTTGCAGTAGTTCCAAACGACTTCCATGTCGATCTTGATGTTGGTGAAGGGATACTGGCGAACCCGGGAAAGGTTGGAGTAGCCGCTGCCATAATCGTCCAGGGAAAACTCAAAACCGTTGTTGTGCAGGCCGGTGATCTGGTCCCGCAGGAGCGAGAAGTCAATCATGCTCTGTTCCGTAATCTCCAGGTGGATCATCTTTTCATCCACATGATATTCCTTCAGGATTTCCGCAAAACGGGAAGGAACGTCACGGCTCATGAACTGCACCGGGCTCAGGTTGACGTTGATCCACTGGATGCCCATGGCTTCCATGTCATGGTCCCGGATAAACCGGCAGACCTTGGCAAGTACCTGCTCGCCCAGCCGTACGATATAGCCTTCCTGCTCCGCCATGGAGATGAACAGATCGGGCCGGATCAGGTTTCCGTTGTCATCCCGCAGCCGGACCAGGGCTTCCGCCGCGATCCGCTTTCCGGTTTTGCTGTCCATCAGCGGCTGGAGGAACACTTCCAGTTCATCCCGGTCCAGGGACTTTTCCAGGCACCGGCGGATCTCCAGCTTCTGGTTGATTTCATCAATGGAATCCATGAGGGAGCGGCTGGTATCCGGTTCGGCAACGCGGCTCAGTTCGTCCAGGGAAATCATCAGGGTGTTGACCAGCCGGTCGGAGGGACAGTTCATCAGATCCATATCCGCTTCCACAAAGGAAATGCCCAGCCGCAGTTCGCCGGCACCGGTTTTCCAGGGGCCGGTAAAGCGCTCGCTGAGCTTCTGGCGCAGCTCCGCCAGGTCGGGTTCGTTCTGTCCCACCATGGCGTAGGAGCCGCCCCGCAGATAGAAACTGCTCAGATGGGGGAAATTATCCAGCAGGTATTTGTTGATGCCGATCAGGGCGTCATCCATCTGCTTTCCGCCGAAAATTTCCCGGTGTTCATTATAGTTCTGGATGGTGAAACCAAGCACCCGGCAGGGTTTCTTTCGCTGCCAGCATTCGCCCAGCAGTGCGTGGAAAGCCGGAAGGTTATAGACATATCCCCGCTCAGAGAGGTAAAGATCCGGGTTCAGGAAGGAAATGAAGATCACCACGATGGCCATCAGGCAGAAGGTGTTCATGACCACAATATTCGGCAGCAGGAAACGGGCGACAATGCCGGCTTTCAGGACAACCTGGATGGCCAGCAGGCTGATGATTTCGTGAGCGCTCAGTTCCTTCAGGTGCCGGAGAATACCGATGGTGGCAAAAGTCAGGTAACAGCAGTCACAGGCGAAGATCGTCCAGTAAAGCTGCCCCTGGTGGAATCCGTCTTCAATGCGGAACAGCAGATGGGTCCACGGCGTAGTCAGCGCAATCAGCACGCAGGGAATATATACAATTGGAGCAAAGACACGCAGGCGTGACCAGATCAGTGACTTGGAGTCCAGCACGCTCACGGTGAAGACAAAGAACATATAGGAACGGACATATACAAAAATGAAATACAGCACATTGACGACCCAGAGCAGTTCGGACGCATGCTCCGGCCAGGTCTCGTTCAGGCGGAAGGAGGCAACCTCAAGGATTTCCGTGCAGATATCAATGACCAGAATGGCCAGGAATGCACGGTTCAGTCGGATTGGCAGCCTTGGACGGAAGAAGTAGTACCCCATGATGACCAGCAGGATCAACATGCTTGGAACGGTGAAGCTGTAGTTCATTTTTTTGGTTGCTGTCCTTTCCCCACGGGGGGACCTTTCTGCACAAATTGTAAAAACATATTTTGCCGGGTTTGCGTCAATCTGTGATTTTATCACGTAGAGCACTTGATTTGACCGGACAAATATAGCATAAGTTACATGGCTTGTAAAGAATTTTTTATGTATGTCGCTTAAAGTCTAAAGTCTGCTGTTTTCCATACATTTCAGCGCTTGTGATCGGTTACATGAAACCGGGTATATGGTATTTCAACCCATCAAATTGTATTATTTTCACAGTTGTCCTGCCATTTTTTCTATTTGCCATTTGCAGCGTTTTACAATATAATAATCATGCATACCTATTCCCATGCGGGAGTATGCTTTACATTTTCCTCCTGGAAGGGGACCGTTTCATGCACCGCAAGATGACAGAACAGGAAATCATCAGTTCGTTTGATGAGGCAATTACGAATGGCCAGATTTATCTGGTTTATCAGCCTAAATACAATCATTCAACGGGCCGTCTGATCGGAGCGGAAGCTCTTATGCGCTGGCGGCATCCGGAACTCGGGGAACAGCTCCCGGACGATTTCATCCCGATTATGGAGAATTACGGACTCATCCATCGGGCTGATTTGTTTGCCTTTGAAGAAATCTGCCGTTTCCATAATAGCTGCCCGAATTATATGCTGCCTATTTCCTTCAACATCTCCCGTCATGACCTTTTCGGCCATGACTATGTGAATGAGATTGAAGCGATCCGCAGAAGGTACGACGTACCCGTGCATTATTTCCGTGCGGAGATTACGGAGTCTTCCGCCATCGGCGGCTTTGACCTGATTTCCAATGCTGTGAAGCAGTTCCATGAAAAGGGTTACCTGGTGGAGATGGATGACTTTGGCAGCGGGTATTCTTCCCTGAGTATCCTCAAGAACCTGCCTGTGGATTTCCTGAAGCTGGACCTGCGCTTCCTGGCTGGGGAAGGCCTGGGCGGCCGCGGCGGCGTGATCGTCAACGCGGTGGTTCAGATGGCCAAATGGCTGAACACCCCGACGCTGGCGGAAGGCGTGGAAACCATCGAACAGGCTGACTTCCTCAAGAGCATCGGCTGCAATTACGTACAGGGTTACTTGTATTCCAAGCCGATTTCCAAGGAAGATTTCATGATGCTGCTGCTGGCGCATGATATTGAACCCACGAAGCCCTCCCTGCTGCTGATCAAGGCGATGGAAGCGGAACGCTTCTGGGATCCGGATTCCCTGGAAACCCTGATCTTCAACAACTACGTTGGCGCCGCCGCCATTTTCTCCTATGAAAAGGGCCAGGTGGATATGCTGCGGGTAAACTCCAAGTACGTCAAGGAATCCGGTATGAACCTGACGGAGCAGGATATCCTGTCTTCTGATTTCTGGGAACCTTTCTCTCCGGAAAACCGGGAGATTTACGAAAAGACTATCCGCAAGGCTATTCAGACCGGTATGGAGGAAACCTGTGAGACCTGGCGCACCTATCAGTCCAAGTGCTGCGGTGTGGAGCGGGTCTGCCTCCGCAGCGGCCTGCGTGTCATCGGCCGGGGCGGAGATCAGTCGATCATCTACGCCATTGTCCAGAACATCACGGAAGAAAAGAAAAACCTCCAGGAGATGAGGGACAACGACAAGCGCTTCCGTGCCGCCTTTGAACAGGCCAATATGTATGCCTGGGAATACAACATTGACACCCATGAAATGCGCCCCTGCTTCCGCTGCATGCGGGACCTGGGCCTGCCGCCTGTTGTGAAGAATTATCCGGAACCCGTAATCGAAAACGGCCTGTTCCCGCCGGATTACGCGGATATGTACCGTGAATGGCACAGAAAGCTGGAGGACGGCGTCGGAGAGCTGGAAGCGATCATCCCGCTGACGGTCGGCCGCATTCCCTTCCATGTGAGATATACCACCGAGTTTGATGAGACCGGCCATCCGCTGAAGGCATATGGTTCCGCCACGCTCGTGGTTGATTCCGACAAGGAAGATTCTGCCAAATAATCATCCGATTAAAGAGGGCTTTGCCCTCTTTTTTTTGTCCGTTTTCTGGTATAATGTTAATACAATCATACTGCAGGGGTGAACATATGAGGAAACGGCTGCTTCCGGTGTTGTCGGCAATCTTTTTCCTCATGGTCATAATGCATACAGCTTTTGCGGAGGAATCTATGGAAGAGATTATTATCCCGAGTCCCAACGGAAACGTCTTCGGCGTACTCCAGCTGCCGGAAGGAAAAAAGACAGCCCCTTTAATTATCCTTTCCCACGGTTTCGGGGGGAATCATACCCTGGATCTGAACAGCGCCGCATTCTTTGTTTCAGCCGGCTTTGCCACCTATAACCTGGATTTCTGCGGCGGCGGGTTCAACTCCAGGAGCAGCGGTACCATGCTGGACATGTCCGTGCTGACGGAAGCGGCGGACCTGGACGCGGTGATCGATCACTTCCGGAATGACGGGAGAATTTCGGATATTTTCCTGTGGGGAGCCAGCCAGGGCGGGTTTGTTTCCGCTTATGTTTCCTCCCGGCGGCCCGGGGATATCAAAGCGGTGGTGCTGGAATTCCCGGCGATCGTGCTGCAGGATGATTCGGAAAAACGGAGACTGCCGGACGGATCTTTCCCGGAAGTCAGCAGCATCATGGGGTTCAGGATCAGCCGGAAATATGATGAGGACGCCACGTCCTTCAACCTGTACGACCTGCTGCCCGCCTATACCGGCCCGGTGCTGATCCTTCACGGGGACAGTGATCCGATTGTTCCGCTCCGCTATTCGGAAAAGGCTGCGGAGACCTATGCGGATGCCCGGCTGATTGTTTATCCGGGACAGGGGCACGGCTTCACGGGCACGTCAAAACAGGATGCCCTGGCACAGGAAACGGCGTTCTTCCTGGAACACTGATATCCTGCCCGGGTAGAAAAATAACCGGTATTATTTGTCGCTTCCTGTCCTGTTTTATGATCCGACCGTATGATATGCTTTCCTCACGGTGAAGGAATCACCGATATGTACGGAAGGAGGGCATTGAGAATGTTCGGCATGGATAGGAACAGAAGTGTAGGCCTGATCATCGGCGTTGCCGCACTGGTTCTCCTGGCGGCAAGAGGTGCCCGCGGACTGCTGTACTGCGTCTCAAGAGCAAGCGGACTTTTCATCCTGATTGCGGTCGCGGCCCTGGCCTACGGATTCATCCGGAAGGATGGATAAGGAACAGCCGTAATATCGGAACCGGCTGAAAGGTTGACATATCCGGCGTCGGAAATGCTCCGGCGCCGGTTTCGTTTGTCCTTTTTCCGCTCATGAATTGCCCGTGGTCTGCTCTTTTTGTATAATGAATCCGCATACGGGGGAGGAATGAAAGATGAATGAGGACAGAAAACGGTTTATTGAGCTCCTGGCGGAGTCCGGTGCGGTTCAGTTCGGCGACTTCACGGCGAAAAGCGGCCGGAAAACGCCCTATTTCATCAATACCGGAAAACTGACGTACGGGGACCAGTTAGACCTGGTCGGGAAAATGTACGCGCAGACTTATGTGGAAAACATCGGCAGGGAAAGCCTCCTGCTGTTCGGTCCGGCCTATAAGGGGATTACCCTGGTGGCGGTGACGGCGGCAGCGCTGTACAGCCAGTACGGCGTACGGGTGCCCGTCTGCTTTAACCGGAAGGAAAAGAAAGACCACGGGGAAGGCGGCGCCATTGTCGGAGAGATCCCGGGAAAGGATGACCGGATTGTCATCGTGGAGGATGTGATTACCGCCGGAACTGCCATCCGGGAGACCATGGAACTGCTGAAGAATCTGGACATGGGCAGGGTGGAGTCGATTATCATCGCCGTGGACCGGATGGAAAAGGGCAGGGGAGAGCAATCCGCGCTGGCGGAGCTGGAACAGGAGTTCGGCGTGAAGGTTTTCCCCATCGTCACCATCCGGGAAGTGGTTTCCTACCTGCACAACCGGGAAATTGGCGGAAAGGTGTATATTGACGACGCCCTTTACGCCCGGGTGCTGGAATACCAGAAGATTTACGGGGTAAACAGCGGTGACTGAGCATCATATCCTGATCAACGGTATAGAGGTGGCTGCCCGTTACAGCGATCGGGCGGTGAATGAGATCTTTGTGCCGCTGCTGGAAAAGCTGACAGCCATGCAGCGCACGGCGGGAAGACGGATCCTGGTGCTGCTTGCGGCGCCGCCCGGAGCGGGCAAGAGCACGCTGGCCAGTTTTCTGGAGCGGCTGTCCCGGGAACGGGCCGGACTGTGCCCCGTGCAGGCTGTCGGGATGGACGGATTCCACAGGCGGCAGGAATACCTGCTGAGCCATACGACGGAGCGGGAAGGGAAAACGATCCGCATGGTGGAGATCAAGGGCGCTCCCGTGACTTTTGACCTGGAGAAGCTGCTTTCCGCGCTGCGGAGGGTCGCTGCCGGGGAAGTCTGCGGCTGGCCGGTCTATGACCGGCTGCTCCACAACCCGGTGGAGGACGCCCTGACGGTGGACGGGGAGATTGTGCTGCTGGAGGGCAATTACCTGCTTCTGGACGAGGAAGGCTGGCGGGACCTGGCCGCGTACGCGGATTACACGGTATCCGTCAGCGCGGGGGAGGAACTCCTGCGGAACCGGCTGATTGACCGGAAGATCCATACCGGCGTGGCGGAGGATGCCGCGGTCCGGTTTGTGGACTACAGTGATATGCCCAATGTCCGGCTGTGCCTGGCCGGATCGGCACCGGCGGATCTGCGGCTCCGGCTGGATGACCTCGGGGATTACCGGACAGAAGAAAAGTAAAGGAAAACGCGGCGTCAGATGACGCCGCGTTTATGGTTTGCGGATCATTTTATTCTTCTGAATTGGAAGTACGTGTCTGTTTCCGGTACTGGCCGGGGGTAATCCCGGTCTGCTGCTTGAAGAAGCGGATGAAGGAAGACACATTGGGCATGCCCACCCGGGCCCCCACAATCTGCACAGGTTCGTCAGTCTGCGACAACAGCCGGCAGGCTTCTTTTTTGCGCTGTGCCTGTACGTATTCCAGAACGCCCTGTCCCGCACAGCTCTTGAAATAGTGGGACAGGTTGGAGGGCGTCAGGCTGAAGCGGTCCGCCATAGCCTGCAGGGAGAAGATTTCGTCAAAGCAGTTTTCCTCAATGTAGGCTTTCATTTCCTGCAGGCGGTCATCGCCGCTGTCCGGCTGCAGGGTTTTCAGGGAGGCGCAGGTCTCATCCACAAACTGCTCCAGCAGCTCCACCAGTTCCGGTACCGTGTCGAAGGAGATCAGCTGCTCCAGCATTTCGGGCTGCACGGTGGGAGCGGGGACGCCCTGCTTTCCGGTATAGAGGGTGCTTACGGTAGTGTTCACCACGTCGAAGCAGACCATCCGGACGAAGTTGAAGGAAACGGGACCTTTCTGCAGGTTGTCCAGCAGGCGGTGCAGGAGGCGGGAAACATTCTCCGGATCCCGTTGCAGCAGGTACCACTGCAGCTGTTCCAACTGCTCCCGGGGATAGTTCTGCAGGGAGGAGGCGGTATCCAGGTCGGAAGAATATGTTACCAGGCAGCCGCTGCCCCGTACCAGGCGGAACTGCAGCGCGCGGACGGCCTGGGTATAAGCAGTGCCGATCTCCTGCGCTGAACAGGGGAGGCTGAGTCCGATGGAAACGGGCACGCCGCAGGCGTCTTCCAGCCGGCCTTTCAGGCTGTAAAGGCTGTCCTCAGCCCTGTCATCTTCAGCGGCACCGGGGAAGAGTATGGCGAAGCTGCCTTCTCCCGGCAGGCTGGAGCAGAGCACCGCGTCCTGCCGGCCAAAGGACAGGGAGGCGATGAAGACGTCCGCTTCCTCCCGCAGGGCGGTCAGCCGGCGTCTGTCACAGTCCAGCACGGCAACCCGGTATTGATCGCCGTCGCAAAGGGCCAGACCGTTGCGGGCAAGCTCTTCTTTCAGCCGGGTGCTGTATTCACCGGCAAGCAGCCTGCGCAGGCTGCTCTGCAGCAGGACGCCGCGGCTTTCTTCCAGCGCAAGGCGGCTGGAGCGGCTTTCCTGGGCCAGGGCATCCAGCACGGCCTCCACCTGGCGCATTTCATCTGTACGGCCGGTACGGGAATCACCGGGCTGCGGCTCATGGCTGCTCAGGGCTTTTTCGGTCAGCCGCTTCAGGGGTTTGTAATGCAGGTTGGAAAGGAAATAGACGATGGTGGCTCCCAGGATGGAAACCGCAATCAGCAGCAGGATCATCACCCGCCGCATATTGTGCATCGGTGCTTCAATCACCCGGGCGGGGATCAGCACGGTGTAGTCCCAGCCGACCACTGACGAGTGGGCGGAGGAAAGGAGGTACTTTTCTCCGCCGGCCTGGACAGATCCGTCGGCGGCCGGTTCTCCGGCCTGGAGGAACTCCTCCCGGGATACAGGACCGATGCCGAGCAGCAGCGCACCGTCAGAATCGGTAATCTGGACGCTTCCGCCGTATTCCTCGGTGACCCGGACGACGTTATTCCGGATCCGGGAGGAAGGAATCAGGTAGGCTGTGCGCAGCTTGGGAGTTCTCACGTTGCCGGAGACAGAGATGAAGAGCGTGACATATTCTGCTTCCTGCCCGCCGTACTGGCGTACGGTATCCGCCGGCCAGGTGATGATGTTTTCCGGTCTGTTCACCGTGGCGTAGAAATCTTCCAGTGTGTGGCCGGCATATACCAGCTGGTCGGAGAACAGCTTTTCCGGGCGGATCCGGGAGGAAGAAGTGAAGCAGTATTCCGTGCCGGAACGGTAGGTGATCAGGTAATCCGGCAGGGAGGATATGGAATGCAGGACGCTCAGGGTATCCACTGCTTTCCGGGCAGCCACCACGTCGCCTTCGTTGGTCCGGAGATTGACCACGGCGTTGTTCTGGATCATGTAGGAAATATTGATCAGCTGCTCCAGCTGCGTGTCCATGTTTTCCTGGATCTGGGTCAGCAGGCGGGTGCTGTTGTCAGCGATCTCCTGCTTGTAGCGGTCCAGCAGGAAGGAGTTGAAGAGCGTGAAAAGAAAGACGATCGGCAGAAAAAGCACGAGCGCGTAGGAAAGAATATAGCGATAAAAGGTAATACTTTTGCTTTTCATCTGCCTGGCCGCCTTTTTGTTGCTGAAACTTTTTCAGAACGTGTTCTGATGGAGGCATTATACCATTCCGGAGCCTTTCGGGACAATGGCGGGATAGGAAAAGCGGCGATGGATTGTCAGAATTGACGATTCAAAAAATGCATATTTTTATCCGCAAACCAGGTCAATTTCAAGAAATGAATATCATTTCAAAAAGTGAAGATTGACTATCTGGCATAAAACACATACGATTTTGACATCAAAAGAACCTGCCGGGGCAGGAAAACACAAATGCAAACAGAAAGGCGCGGTGGAAACGCATGACAACGCTGGCGAGGGATCCGGTCAGGGATCTGCGGCTGACTCCGGGACGGAGAAAGCTGAAAAGGATCCTGTGCAACTGGCAGCTGTATCTGTTCCTGCTGCCCGCGCTGGCTTACTTCCTGATCTTCCGTTATTACCCGATGCTTGGTTTGCAGATTGCGTTTAAAAAATACAGGGCGGCTAATGGCATCTGGAACAGTCCCTGGGTAGGGCTGAAGTATTTTGACCAGTTTTTCCGGGGACCCAATTTCGTCCGGCTGATGACCAATACCCTGATGATCAGCGTGGGAACGCTGCTGATCTCTTTTCCGGTGCCGATCCTGCTGGCGCTGCTGCTGAACCAGCTGCCTTCCAAACGGTATAAAAAGCTGGTGCAGACCACCATTTACGCGCCGCATTTCATTTCCACCGTGGTGCTGGTGGGGGTTATCTCCCTGTTTTTCTCTCCGCGCAACGGCATCATCAATCACCTGATCGCGGCGCTGGGAGGGGAACGGATTCATTTCATGGGTGAGCCTGGCTGGTTCCGCCCGCTGTATATCGGTTCGGATATCTGGCAGAATGCCGGCTGGGGCAGCATTATCTACCTGGCGGCGCTGTCCTCGATCAATCCGGAGCTCCATGAGGCGGCTATTATGGACGGCGCCAACAAGTACCAGCGGGTCTGGCATATTGACCTGCCCGGAATCCTGCCCACTGTGGTTATCATGTTTATCCTCAGCGCCGGTAAAGTCATGACAGTCGGCTTTGAAAAAGCCTTCCTGATGGGAAATAAACTGAATGTTTCTACTTCGGAAATTATCTCGGTCTATGTTTACCAGCGGGGCCTGCAGGAGAACCAGCCCAGCCTTTCCACCGCGGTAGGCATGTTTGAGTCGATGGTCAATCTGATTTTGATTACTACTGTGAACTATATTTCGAAGAAAGTATCCGATTCTTCACTCTTCTGAGTGTAAAACGGCGGAAAGGAGGGAATGCGCATGCTGCAGACAGAGCTGGCTGTGAAAAAACGGCGGGTTAAAGTAGGCGAAACCAGGGCAGACCGGGCTTTTGACATCATGAATTATGTGCTCCTGACGATCTGCCTTTTGCTTGTAGCTTATCCCCTTTATTTTGTCGTGATTGCCTCCATTTCTGATCCGGTGGACGTCAATGCCGGCCGGGTGATCCTGTATCCGGTGAAAGCGACGCTGGACGGATACAGGCGGATCCTGGAGTATCAGTCTTTCTTCACCGGATATCGCAACACCCTGATTTATACCGGCGTGGGTACGCTGATAAACATGCTGGTGACCGTTCCCGCGGCTTACGCCCTGTCCCGGAAGGACCTGGTGGGCCGTAATTTCTTCATGATGCTGATCACGTTTACGATGATCTTTACCGGCGGCCTGATGCCGACCTTCCTGCTGGTGCGCGACCTGAATCTGCTGGATACGATCTGGGCAATGGTCCTGCCGGTGGCGGTAAGCTCATGGAACCTGATTGTGGCACGGACTTTCTTCCAGCAGAACATTCCGGATGACCTGCTGGAGGCGGCCCAGCTGGACGGTGCGACAAACGTGCAGTTCTTTTTGCAGATTGTACTGCCGCTGAGCAAATCCATTATGGCCGTGCTGGTCCTTTTCTATGCGGTCAGTCACTGGAACAATTATTCGAATGCCCTGTACTATATCATGAGTGACGATAAGCGCCCGCTGCAGCTGGTATTGCGGAGCATCCTTTTCGAGAATTCCATGAATGACATGGTGGATGACGCCGCCAACCTGGCGGCCCAGATGCGCCTGGGCGACCTGATCAAGTACGGGGTTATCATCGCGTCCTCCCTGCCGCTGCTGATCCTCTATCCCTTCCTGCAAAGATACTTCATTCAGGGGGTAATGATAGGCGCAGTGAAAGGTTAAACCTTTCACAAAGCCTATCATTTGATTGGGGAGCGATCCGAATGGTGCCCCAGTGGGGTATTCGCCGCAGGCGAAAAAGAGGTGAGCGAGTCAACCGAAACGAGCAGTGCGAAGCGCTCCAAACGAGCAATGCGACGATTGAGGTTGCGGGGCGGTTAAAGGTTAAATCTTTCACAAAGCCTATCATTAACACTTCACTCTTCACTTTTCACTCTTCACTGGTCACTCATCACTCTTCACTGATCACTTGGCAACTCTCAGTCTTCATTTTCTTTCGTTCCTTAGGGCGCGAAATGCCCTGCAATAAAACACTTTTATCAAGGAGGCAAGAACATGAAACGGATCCTGGCTATCATCCTGGCCCTGGCCCTGGTACTGTCCTGCGCGGCGGCGCTGGCCGAAGGGTACCCCCTCGTGGATTCCCCCACGGAATTCAACCTGATTATCCGTATGCGTCCGACCCATGGCAATCCGGATGAGATGGTGCTTTTTAAGAACCTGGAAGAGCTGACCGGCATACACATTAACTGGCAGCCAATCCAGCAGGCGGAATACGACGAGAAAAAGAACCTGCTGCTGGCCGCCAACAAAGACCTGCCGGATGGCTTCTTCGGCAAATTCTCCCTGAGCTCCTCTGACCTGGTTGTTTACGGTTCCCAGGGCATCCTGATTCCGCTGAATGACCTGATTGAGGAGAACGCTCCCAACCTGAAGGCGCTGCTGGAGCGCCGCCCGGACATCAAGTCCATGATCACCGCTCCCGATGGAAACATCTACTCCACTCCCTATATCCAGGAGGGTGAGGATGGTACCATCGCTTCCAATATCATGATCAACAAAACCTGGCTGGAACGGCTGGGCCTGGAAAAGCCCACCACCCTGGAAGAGTTTGAAAAAGTGCTGACTGCGTTCAAAGAGCAGGATGCCAACGGCAACGGCGACCCGAACGATGAAATCCCCATGTCCTTCAAGTTCCTGGGTTCCCAGCGCGATATCGGCGGTTTCTTCGGCGCGTTCGGCTATGCGGACACACTGGCTGCGGGCAACACTCACATCGTAGTCGGCGATGACGGCCAGCTGGTCTTTGTGCCGGCCACCGAGGGATACAAGGAAGGCTGCAAGTACCTGTATGAGCACTTCTTTGCCAAAGGCCTGATCGACCAGGAAGGCTTCACCATGGACAAGAAGACCTACAATTCCCAGAACCAGGGTGAAGTCGCCAACATCGGCGTGTTCATGTGCTGGAACTCCTTCGACCTGGGCACCGTGCACGAGGATGAGTATGAGCCCCTGAGCCCCCTCCTCGGACCGGACGGTACCACTTCCTGGGGAACCTCTCCCGACTCCACCATGGCGGCCACCGGCTTCTCCATCACCAATGTGTGCAAGGATCCGGCCCTGCTGCTCAGGTGGGTGGATACCTTCTATGATCCGATCTGGTCC
The DNA here is from genome assembly GCA_017569305.1 of Clostridiales bacterium FE2011. NCBI lineage: Bacteria > Bacillati > Bacillota > Clostridia > Eubacteriales > Clostridiales bacterium FE2011. The sequence continues at coordinate 1,991,606 of CP069418.1, forward strand.
ATGCAGTGTGACATGGGTCCCATCGGCATCACCATCAAGGACAACGGCGACGGCACCTATGACTATATCGATACGCCCGAAGGCATGAGCTATGACGAGTTCCGCGGCAAGGACGCCTTTGCTTCCGACGGCCCGATCGCGCTGACCAGCGATTTCTTCGGCACCAAGATTCCGCGTTCCGCCGGTCACCAGGCGAAGTTCGACCGCAACGAGAACTACTACCGCAAGTATGCCACCAGCGTCTACCTGCCCAGCATGATCCTCAGCGAAGAGGACACGGACGACCTGAACATGATCAAGACCGACATCATCAACTACGTCGAGGAAATGCGCGCCAAGTGGCTGTCCAGCGGCGGTGTTGAGGCTGAGTGGGATGATTATATCGCCCGCCTGAACAGCATGGGCCTGGAGACCTACATGGAAATCTACCAGAGGAACTACACCGCGACCCACAGCAACTGATTTACGCCCCCCCTGGACCGGCGAGAGCCGGCCTGTGGTAACCTCCTTTCTCCCCCGGCCGATCACCGGGGGAGTTTTTTTGCGGTCAAAAAAAAACGGCGCCCTTTCGGGCACCGTGAGTACAGGGAATCAGGACCAGAACCATTTCTGTCCGGGATCATACCATTTCCGGGAATAGATCCGGCATTCATACAGGTCCAGGCTGTTGGCGTACATCCACAGGTTGATTTCCCAGTCCGGCGTATTCAGGACAAGCTGAACCTGTTTGTTTCCGTTCCAGTCGGTATAGGATGTCTGAACAGTCCACTCTTCCCGGAGGTCCTCATTCGCGAGCAGCAGATTGTTCCGGGCCCATTCCTGTGCCGCGGCAATCTGGGCTTTTTCTGTGGATTCGGGATAATCCTTGTCCGCGAAGCTTTCGTAATAGGGATAGAAAAGGGAGATACAGGCGAGCTCGGGTGCCGCGCCGGGTGTCTGCAGGTGGTACATATCCAGGGTGGAAGGCGCTTTGCTGACCTCGCCGCTCATGCTGAAGTCCAGGTAGAGACAGCTTTCGTACTTTGTCAGTTTGTCGGAATCTGTAATGTAGAGATCATGGTTCCCGAGATTGAGTTCGGTACGGCTGCAGTTGCCCTCAAAGCTGGTTTTCGGGAGGCGGATAATCTTGCTGAGGACGTTCAGGCCGTCCGCCTTAATGTCTTCCGGGCTTGTTTCCCAGACGCATTCCGTCTCCAGGGCGAACAGGGTCAGTTCCTCATCGGTCATCCTTCTGTAGGGATAGAACTGGAAGCGCTTGCTGTCATATCCCCACGTCCTGTGGGTGATCTTTTCGACAGACATCACTTTGGTGTCTGTGGTGATGCTCTTCAGTTCCCCGCTCCGGATCTGCGCAACGATTTTGTCCATACGATCCTGCTCTTCCGGTTGGAGATACCGGGTTTCCAGAATATTGCAGTGACGGCAGCAGTTCCGGTCGTTCAGGGAATCGGGATCGAAATCAATGCCCAGTTCCTCAAAAGCTGCCAGCAGGGCCATCAGCTGCGCGTCAGACATGGAGCAGGAATCCGGCAGGAAAACATAGCAGGTTTCCCCGCAGAAGTCTTCAGGATTCAGGGTGTATACGGCAACGTCGTCGCTGTCCACAGAAGGCAGGTTGATGATGGACGGTCCGGAATAAGCTGCCTTGCCGTCTTTCACAGCCGCCTGAAGTTCCCTGATTCGGGCCAGTTCCAGGTTTGTCAGCCAGGGATAGGAGAAACCGTCTCTGTCATAGACTTCGGGATCTTCAGCAACAGCTGTGGATTCAACCGGAGTACGTTCAGGCCGTCTGCTGGTATCAGGTGCGTAGGGGGAATAGCTGATGGTTTTCGTTTTGGTTTCGCCTGCGGCTGTTTCCGCCAGCACACAGCAGGGAAGCAGTGCCAGTACAAGCGCTGCGGCCAGGATACGCCTCCAGGTGCGGGTAATATTCATGTGTCCGATCATGATCGAATCACTCCTTTCAGTAACAGGATACGGCAGGACGTGTTTCAAAGTATTCAACGTGGTGTAACAACACTGTAAATACGGCACATACCGCGTTCAGGACAAAAAAAACAGCACCCTTGCGGGTGCCGCTTTGTCAGGTATTTACAGGATATCAGAGGTAAAACCATTTGTCTGAATCATCATACCAGTTCCGGTTGTAAATCAGGCAGTCGCTGATTTTGGTACTGTTCTGGTATACCCAGACGCAGATTTCATATTCTTCGGTCACAAGCTTGAGCTGAACAAGATTTGAACCATTATAGTCCTTTGTTTTGTTTGAAACGGTCCAGCCGTCCCGCAGGACGTCCTCCGGAAGCCGCAGGACCTGTCCGGCCCAGTTCTGTGCGGCAGCCAGCCATTCCGCTTCATGGCTTTCCGGATAATTACTGTCCGAGAAGTCCGAATAATAACTGTACCAAAGATGGATACCTGCGGTTTCGGGAACGGAGCCGATTTCCTGCATCTGGGCAATGTCCATGCTGCAGTGTATCCGGTCATAGAAACCGTCATATCCTTCAAAGTAGAACTGGCTGGTATATTGGTATACCGCATTGCTCCGGGGAAGATAGGTGCCTCCGGTAATCTGCATCAGTTCCCGGCTGGTGCAGGGTTCAAATTCGCGAACGTTCTTCGGCAGGTTAATCAGTTCTCCCGCGTCTTTCAGGGCTGCCGCTTTCAGTTCGTCCGGATCCACATCCCAGGCTTCCTCATCCTCCAGGGCAAACAGGGCGAGTTCATCATCTGTCATCCGCCTGTAGGGGTAGAACAGGAAGTTCTTCCTGTCAAGTCCCCAGCCTCTCGAAATTCTTTTTTCCACGGTCAGGACTTTGGTGCCTGCCGGAATATCTTTCTTTTTCAGCTGGCCGCGCCGGATCCGGTCTTTGATTGACTCCATGCGGCTGTTTTCTTCATCGGTGAGGGTCCTGGTTTCCAGCACATTGCAGTGACGGCAGCAGTTCCGGTCGTTCAGGTCATCGGGATCAAAATCAATGCCCAGTTCCTCAAAGGCGGCTGCCAGCGCCACCAGCTGTGTGTCTGTTACGGAACTGGAATCCGGCAGGAAAACGTAATAGCTTTCCCCACAGAATTCATCTGGATCCAGGGTGAAAATCGCCACGTCCTCGTCTGTGGCGGTGGCGGGATTGATAATGGATTCTCCAGCGTAGCCGATCTCCCCGTCTTTCAGGGCGGCCTGGAATTCCCGGAATTTTACCAGCTCCAGGTCTGTCAGCCAGGGATAGGAATAACCGTCCCTGTCATAGACTTCGGGATCCACCTGAATGTTCGTGTTTTCAACCGGATGGCGTTCCGGCCATCTGGTGATTTCAGGCGCATAGGGAGAGTAGATCTTCACGGAGGTATCGGCGAAGGTTGTAAGCGGGAGCAGGGTCAGGATAAGCGCGGCAGCCAGCAGGATGATGCCCGGGCGCTTTATTTGTCTGAATCCAAACATTCGATAACCTCCTTTCCAGGTATCATGATAACGGATCTCATGTTTCAGAGTCTTCAACAGGATGTAACGGCAGTGTAAATTCAACAGTGGTTCCTTTTCCGGGTGTACTCCGGATCACCAGTTCGGTTCCGTGCAGCCGGGCGATATTCTGGCAGAGGGTGAGACCCAGTCCGGCACCGCCGGAGGCACGGGTCCTGGCGGGGTCGGCTTTCCAGAAGGCCTCCGTACACCGGCTGACCTCCTCGGGCGTCATGCCGCGGCCTTCATCCGAAACCGAGAAGCCCCGGGGATGGAGCGTGACCCGCACAGGAGTCAGGGTGCCGCTCTTTATGGCATTGTTGACCAGGTTGCGCATCAGGTGGATGATCAGGTCCCGGTCGGCTGTGACGGTGGAGTCTTCCCCGGTCAGCACCGCGTCCGGGGTAACGGCCAGGGCTTCCTGGGCCATCTCCAGCAGGGAGAAGGTTTCGGTCTTCAGCTCCGCACTGTGCATCCGCGTCAGCTTCATCAGGTTTTCATCCATTTCAGCCAGGCGCTGGGATTCCTTCACGATGAGGTCGCACATTTCCTCCCGCATCTGCACCATGTCGCCGCCCTTCTGGATCAGCCGGGCGGCGCTGACGATGGAGGTCAGGGGAGTACGCATTTCATGGGCCAGGGCGTCGATCAGCGCCTGCCGCTGGCGTGCGTCTTCCCGGAGGTTTTCTTCTCTCTGGATGATCGCGTCGTTCATCGCGATAAAGGTGTTGGTCAGCTTTCCGATCTCATCCTTCTTTGCGGAAGGCTCCAGGTTGATGGCGCTGCCGCTGCGGACTGCGTCCGCGGAGCGGGAAAGGATCCGCAGCCTCCGGGTAATCCTGCCGGAAATCAGCAGGGACAGTACGGCGGCAATCACCAGTCCGCCGATGCAGATTCGGATACCGGCAGCCGTCTGTTCCCGGAGCATCTGGTAAAAAACGCTGAAATCCGACCGGGTAATCAGGGTATAGTGTTCGTCCAGCGGATGAACGATATACAGGGCTTCTTCCGAATCGGAGAGGTAGGAGGTGCGCTCCTTTTTGTCCAGAAGGAAGGCGGTATCTTCTGACAATACGCCGTTCACCGGAACACGGTCTTTGTAAAACAGGATCTGCATCTGTTCATAGCCGTATTGCTTTCCGATGTTCTGGACGGTATTGCGGATCTCCAGGTTGGAGGTTGACCGGTTTCTCAGGATTTCGGAAGAGAGAAGCCTGGCCAGGAGCGTTTCCTCATGATCGGCGCTTTCCCGGGCGTTGTTCACAGACACCTGGAAGTTCTGGTTGATCTGCAGATACAGCAGCAAAGGCAGGATCAGCAGGATCAGCAGAATCATACCGGTGACGATCTGTTTTCTCATACATCCTCCCGGAAGCGGTAGCCAAACCTGACAATGGTTTCAATCCGGTCTGTGCCGATTTTTCCGCGCAGGCGCTGCACATGCACGTCCACAGTCCGGGTTTCACCGGTATAGTGATAGCCCCATACGGCACGGAGCAGTTCTTCCCGGCTCATGGCGGTCCTGCCGGATTCGATCAGGGTCTTCAGCAGGTTGAATTCCAGCGTGGTCAGGGGAACAGGAGTATTGTCCTTCCAGACCTCCCGGGTTTCGAAATTGACCCGGAGGTCTCCGCTGATATAGTCAGACTGCTGCGGCGTGGAACGCTTCAGCACGTTCTCCACGCGGGCCAGCAGTTCCGCCGGCTCAAAGGGCTTGAGGATATAGTCATGGGCACCCATGCGGAGTCCGCGTACCCGGTCCGGCACGGCGGTCTTCGCCGTCAGGAAGATGACGGGAATGCCGGACTTGATCAGGTCTTCTCCCAGGGAGAAACCGTCTTCTCCGGGCATCATGATGTCCAGCAGTACCAGGGCAGGTTTGCCTTCCCGCAGTGCGTCCCGCGCGGCGGCCGCGTCTTCCAGCTCCTTTACGTTATAGCCAGCCAGCTGAAGGTGCATTCCCGTCAGCCGCCGGATATTCATTTCATCCTCAACCAGAAAGATCGTTTCCATAACCTGCAAAGCCCCTTTACCTCAGTATTGCAAGCATATTGTATCATCATCCGGAACAATGTGGTGTAACAAAACTGTAAACTTTGTAACAGAGCCCGGGAAAAGGATTGAAGGGGAAAACAGAAAGAAAGAACCGGCACCTTCCGGTGCCGGTGTAAATCGGGAACAAGGGATTACAGGCCCTTGATCATGGCCAGGTCGCCGTAGAGGATGGAATCATCGCCCAGCGACGCGTTTTTGATCTCCACGGTGGAGCGGATCTGGGGCATGCAGTAGTGATCCACTTCCGCCAGGATCTTCTCCAGGAACAGGTCGCCCAGGGCTTCGATAACGCCGCCGCCGTAGAGGATCAGGTCCGGGGAGATGGTGTTGATCATGTTGCCGGTGGCCACGGCCAGCCAGTGACAGGCGCGGTCCACGGCTTCCATGGCGACCTTATCCCCGGCTTCCAGCGCCTTTACCAGCTTCTTGGAGCGGAACACGCCGTCCTGCACGGCTTCGGCCATCATGGTTTCCCGGCCGCGGCTGATCTGCTGGCGGATGTAGGCGCTCATGCCCTGCTTGCTGGAGAAGGCTTCCAGGCAGCCGCGCTGTCCGCAGTTGCACAGCGGGCCTTCCGGATCCAGCACCATATGGCCGTATTCGGCAGCCTTGAACTGATGCCCTGTGAAGAGGGATCCGTTCAGGATCAGGCCGCCGCCCAGGCCGGTGCCGACGAAGAAGCCGACAATATTTTTATATCCGCGGGCGGCGCCGAAGTGGTATTCACCCAGCACGCCCAGGTTCACGTCGTTGCCCACATAAAAAGGTACGCCGAACTGCTTGCGCATTGCGCCGGCCATGTCATAGTCCCGCCAGGGAAGATTCGGCGTGAAAAGCACGATGCCGTTGTCCTGGTCAATGACGCCGGGAGCGCAGGAAGCCACGGCGTTCAGCTTCTTCCGGTCGATGCCGGATTCCTTGATCATCTCTTCCACCACGTCGATGATGACCTTTTCTACGTCGGCCGATGCGGAACCGCCGCTCTTAGACCGTTTTTTCAGGCGGTAGATGATCTTGTCCTTCTCATCAAAGATCGCGCCGAGTACCTTAGTACCGCCGACGTCCAGACAGATATTGTACTTTTCAGACATAAGCTCTTCCTCCCGTCAGATCAATTCAGAATTAAGAATTCAGAATTCAGAATTATATAGTGTGAACACCTATAAGCATTGGCTTTTCCTGTGCAATCGGGTTGCTGTTTTCGACGGTTGTTATACTTGCAGGATAATGTGTTGAGAATCAGTAATCATAATTATGAATTATGAATTGTGAATTATGAATTACAAATCATCCTTTCCGGATGATTTGTTTAAGCCATCCGAAGAAACCGCCGCTGTTTTTCCCTTCGCCGGCTTCTGTTATTCTTTCAGGCTTTGTTTCGGGTTCCGCCGGTGTTTCCGTCAGCGAAACCTTCCGGGTGCTGAAGTAGCGGTACAGCGCCTCCTGGGAGGAGGTGCCTTCGCCGCCTTCTTCCCGGATATAGGTGCCGTCCGGCTGCATGACCCAGGATTTTTCCTTGTCGTTCCGCAGGGCGTCCAGGATCTCATTCAGCTGCTCCCGGGTATCCGGCGTGACCGCTTCAATGAAGGCTTCCACCCGCCGTTCCAGGTTCCGGTTCAGCAGGTCGCCCGAGCCGATGAACAACCGCTGGTCCTCGCCTTCGCCGAAGCTGTAGATCCGGGAGTGTTCCAGCCACCGGCCGATGACGCCGGTTACGGTAATGTTGTCCGTCAGGCCCGGCACGCCGGGGCGGAGGGAACAGATGCCGCGGATGAACAGTTCCACCTTAACGCCAGCCTGGGAGCATTCAATCAGCTTCTCCATAACCTCCCTGTTGTTCAGGGAGTTGATCTTGATGGCTACGCGGCCGTTTTCACCCTTTTCAATTTCCCGGTCCAGCATTTCCAGCACCCGGGGCTTGAAGCTCAGCGGGGCGATCCACAAGGCGCTGGCTTCCGGCGGAATCTCGCCGTTTTCCAGCGCGGTGAAGGCGGCTTCAGCTTCCCGGCCTACTTCCTCCCGGGCGGTGATCAGGGACAGGTCGGTATACTGCTCGCCGGTCACTTCATTATAGTTGCCGGTGCCGACCTGGGTGATACGGTTGAGGATCATGCCCTTCTGCCGGGTGATCACACAGAGCTTGCTGTGCACTTTCTGGTCCGGCAGGCCGTAGATTACGCGGCAGCCCGCGTCCTCCAGCATTTCGGAATAGTCGATATTGTTCTGTTCGTCAAAGCGGGCCCGCAGCTCCAGCAGGCACAGCACATCCTTACCCCGGTCGGCGGCATAGGCCAGCGCCGCGGCAATCTTGCTGCTGCCGCTCATCCGGTACAGGGTAATCTTGATGGACAGCACTTCCGGGTCGTCCGCGGCTTCATAGATCAGGTCCACAAAGGACATCATGCTCTGGAAGGGGAAGCTCAGCAGCAGGTCGTGCTTCTCGATATAGGAGAAGTATTCTCCCTTCTTCAGGCCGATATCCCGGGAGGGCTTCCGGTCCGGATAGCGGAAGGACGCGGGACCGCTGATGCAGGAGCGGAAGGACAGGTCAAAGGGAACAGACTGGGTGAACACCCGGTCTTCCGGTATCCGCAGCTTCCGGATCAGCAGCGCCCGGGCGGGATCGGTCAGCTTGCCGAAGATCCGGACGCGTACGGGCATCTCCCGTTTCCGCTTGCTCAGCATGCCGGACACCTTGTCACGGAAGTTGTCGTCTGCCCGGTCCTCCATGCTGGAGAAGAAAACGTCCGCGTTCCGGGTCACGTCTACGATGGCGGACTGGACGATGGTTTCCTTTTTCAGCAGCAGCGGCAGGAAATGGCGTACCAGCTGGGCGGTCAGCACGATTTTCTGGCAGCCGTCAATCTCGAAGCTCTGGTAGGCCGGGATCCGGTGAAGCGGGATGATGCAGATTTTCTGCTCCGCGCCCCGGCCGAGGAAGGCCACCACGTTGCCCTCACCATTCCACAGGAAGGGCAGAGGCTGGTCCGCCGGGATGATCTTCGGGAAAAGCAGGTCCCGGATATCGCCGAAGAGCTTTTTGCTCATCAACTCGTCCACCTTGCTGATCTTCCGGAAGTCCAGCACGTCGATCTTGTTTTCGTGCAGTTCCTCCCGGATGCCTTTCCAGATGGTTTCCATCAGGGTCTGCTGCTCCCGGGTGATCTGCAGGGCGGCGGTAATCTGAGCTTCCGGCAGCATGCCGGAAACCGGATCCCCGCTGTCCGGCGTCAGCATGGCCCGGTGGGTCAGGATGCCGATGCGGACCCGGTAGAATTCCTCCAGGTTGGACTGGTAAATCATCAGGAACTTCAGCCGCTCCAGCAGGGGAACCTGCGGATCGGCCGCTTCCAGCAGCACCCGCCGGTTAAATTCCAGCCAGCTCAGCTCCCGGTTGACGTAAATATTGTCCGGAGACGTTTGTCCGGTGTGTTTGTTCTTTTTCTCCCTGGATGACATAAACGCTTCATTCCTTTGGCTTTTCCGTTTTTACAAGATACGCGGCATGGGCGGCGATGAAGCCGTCTTTTTCTCATCTTACCATACACTCCCATAAAAAGGAAGGAGAAAAATACATGCGAAAACCCTCACAGCCTTGCGAAATAACGGATTCTTGTGGTACAATCGCACCGTAACGAAGGTAGAAAGAAGACTGCGCGGACGTACAAGGGTGCGTTCATAAGAAAGTACGCAGACGGAGGATCAAATGGATATTCTGGATTTTGTAATGCTCCTGGGCGGTGTGGCGATGTTCCTTTACGGTATGTCGCTGATGGGTGACGGATTGAAAAAGGTTGCCGGCAACAAGCTGGAACTGATTCTTTACCGCCTTTCATCCACCCCGCTCAAGGGCATTTTGCTTGGTACGGGGGTCACCGCGGTGATCCAGTCGTCTTCTGCCACCAGCGTCATGGTGGTCGGTTTTGTGAACTCGGCCATGATGAAGCTTCGCCAGGCCATCGCGATTATCATGGGCGCGGTGATCGGTACCAGCATCACCGGCTGGATTATCTGCCTGTCCGGCATGTCCGGCGGCGGAACTTCTCCCTTCCTGCAGCTGCTGAGCACGGAAGCGCTGGCGGCCCTGACGGCCATCGCCGCGATCCTGATGAAGCATATCTCCAAAAAGCGCAGCGTCAGCCACGCGGCGGATATCCTGATGGGTTTTGCGGTGCTGATGTTCGGCATGAAGACCATGAGCGGCTCTGTGTCGGTGCTGAAGGAGGATCCCGGCTTCATTTCCTTCCTGACGAACTTTTCCAATCCGTTCCTGGGCATCCTGATCGGCGTCCTGTTTACCGCCGTACTCCAGAGTGCTTCCGCGGCTGTCGGTATCCTGCAGGCGCTGTCCGCCACGGGCCTGATCACGCTGGATGTGGCGCTGCCGATTATCCTGGGTATCGCGATCGGCGGATCGGTGCCGGTATTGCTTTCCGGTATGGGTTCTCCCCGGGACGGCCGGCGGACAGCCATGTCCTACCTGGTGATTGAAATCCTGCGGGTAATCCTGTTTGCAGCCGTGTTCTATATCCTGAACGCGATCCTGCATTTCTCCTTTATGAATAAAGTGATGGATATGTTCTCCATCGCGCTCGTCAATACCCTGTTCCGGGTATCCACCGTGATTGTGCTGGCCCTGTTCATTCCGCTGATTGAGAAGCTGATGATCCTCCTGGTACCCGGCAATCCCGCGGATGAAGAAAATACCCGGGATATGGACCGGCTGGAGGAACGCTTCCTTGCGTATCCGACCCTGGCTGTTGAGCAGACCCGTTTGACCATCAATAAGATGGCGGAGCTGACCCGGAAATCCATGGTGGTCGCCATCAACCTGCTGGATGATTATTCCGAGAAGGGCTTTGCGGAAGTGGAAAGCCTGGAAGGCATTGTGGACCGCTATGAAGATAAGATCGGCAGCTACCTGATGAAGCTGACCGGACGTGAAATGACGGAGACCCAGAACAAGGCTGTCAGCCAGTACCTGCGCGCCATCACGGACCTGGAACGCATCAGCGACCATGCCATGAACATCGCGGAACGGGCGCAGGAGCTGAAGGAAAAGAACATCTCCTTCTCCGACAAGGGAGCCAAGGAGATGAACAACCTGACCGCGGCCATCAGCGAGATCATGAATATCACCTTCGAAAGCTTCCTGAACGACGATGTGGAGGAAGCCTACCGGGTGGAACCGCTGGAGCAGATCATCGACAAGCTGTGCCGCAAGATGAAGGAAAAACACACCGCCCGGCTGCAGAAGGGCAAATGCACCATCAGCCAGGGTTATGTGTTCAATGACCTGATTGCCGACTTTGAGCGCGTCAGCGATCACTGCTCCAATATTGCCATCGTGATTGTGGACCTGATCAGCGACTCCCTGGACGTGCACGAGCTGACCGAATCCATGCATGAGGGCCATCCCCATCATTATGAGGACTACCTCGAAGAATATACCCTCAAATATATGCCCAAGAAGAAGGAAGAAACCCCGTGAAATCCATCAGATCCAAGATTACCATTCTGACCGCAAGCGCGGTGGTAATCGCAGTTATTGTGGCGGCACTCCTCGGAACACTGGCCATCAGAAGTATGGCAAACAGCAATGCGGAGCGAACGCTCCGCTTGCTTTGCGAAACGGGACAAAAAAACCTGGATGCGTACTTTGACAGTATTGAGCAGTCTGTTGGAACTGTTTCCTCCTTTGCGGACGGAGACCTGAAGGGCCTGGAGGAAAGCGCACTTCAGGCGCATGTGGACAGGACGCGGGATATTTTTGCCAAGGCCGCGAACCGGACAAACGGCGTCCTGACATATTACTACCGTATTGATCCGGCTGTGTCGGATACCGTGAAAGGCTTCTGGTATACCAACCTGGACGGGGAAGGATTTACGGAGCATCAGGTTACGGATATTACCCTTTATGATACAGAGGACACTTCAGCCCTGGTGTGGTTTACCGTGCCGAAGGCCACCGGAAAGGCTATCTGGCTGCCGCCCTATGTGACAGACAACCTGGATGTGCTTGTGCTTTCCTATAACGTGCCGATCTACTGGCAGGGCACCTTTGTGGGCGTGATCGGTATTGAGATTGATTATTCGACCATGGCGGGACTGGTGGACAATATCCGGCCCTACACCAGCGGTTATGCTTTCATCAATGATTCGGAAGGAATTATCATTTACCATCCTCAGATGACCCAGGAGGAACTGGAAAGCGAAAATAAAAAGGAAACGCCCTATGGTATGCTGGATGAAAGCGCCATTATTCACTACACCTTCAACGGAGTGGCGAAGCAGGCGTCCTGGCTGCCGCTGAGCAACGGCATGCGCCTGAACGTGACTGTACCCGTATCGGAAATCAATGAGGACTGGCTCAGGTGGATTCAGGAGATTGTGATTGTTCTGGCTGTACTGCTGGTTTTTGTGGTCCTGGCCGCCTCTCTTCTTTCCGGTCACCTGACCCGGCCGCTCCGGCAGCTGACGAAGGCAGCCGGGGAAGTGAATGCCGGTAATTATGACGTGATCCTGGAGAACCGGACCAATGACGAGGTCGGTATCCTGACCGGCGCCTTCAACAAGCTGATTTCTCACCTGAAAGGCTATATCCGCAACCTGAACGACCTGGCGTACGGAGATGCGCTGACGGCGGTGCGCAACCTGGGCGCGTTCAACCTCTTCCTGGAGGACCTGAAGAAGGACACAGGGGAGGGACAGGATCTTCCGCCTTTTGCCGTATGCTTCTTTGACTGCAATGACCTGAAGGTGATCAACGACAAATACGGTCATGACAAGGGCGACCTTTACCTGAAGGGCGCCTGTGCCATCATCTGCCAGGTCTTCTCCCACAGCCCCGTTTTCCGGATCGGCGGGGATGAATTCGCCGCAATCCTCCGGAACCGGGAGTATGAGCGCAGGGATGAACTGGTGGAACAGTTTGACCAATGCTGCTATGACCTGTGCGCGGTCAGCAAGGAACCCTGGGAAAGGATCCATGTGGCCCGCGGCATGGCGGTCTATGATCCAAAGCAGGATCAGAGCGTAGAGGATGTGGTGCGCCGCGCGGACAGCCTCATGTATGAGAACAAACGGGAACAAAAGAGCAGGAAATAATGAAACAGAAGAGAGGGAGCCTGTGCTCCCTCTCTTTTTGAACTATATGATGCTTAATCCGAATTACTTTACGGTGTACTTGATTCCTTTTGCTTCACAGTACTGCTGCGCATAGGAACCGTTGGAAACGGTGCAGACCAGTTTTTGACATCCATTGAAAGCGGTGTCCACGATATTTGTAACACTGGCGGGAATAACAAGCTCTTTCAGGTTCTTACAGTCTTCGAAGGCATAGCTGCCGATGTAAGACACACCGTCCGGAATGACGAGGCTTTCAAGCTTGGCGCAGCGCCCGAAGGTGTAATAGCCGATCTCTGCCAATCCTTCCGGCAGGGTGACTTTGGTCAGGTTCTGGCAGCCTATGAAGGCGTCAGAGATTTTTGTAACGCTGTTCGGGACGATGATTTCCTTCAGGCCTTTGTTGTTTTCAAAAGCATTTGTTTCGATTTCCCGGATGCCATCCGGAATCTCCAGTGTGCCCTTCGTAACGTCCAGATAATAGACAAGCTTCTGGGTTGCTTTCTCGATCAGCATGTTGTCCTTCATTTCGAAGTAAGGGTTTTCCGGGGAAACCTCGATGGATTTGAGACCGGTGCACCAACCGAAGGGGCCGTATCCCAGTTCTTTCAGCCCGGCCGGCAGGGTGATGGACTGCAGCTGGCTGTCGCCATAGAATTGCTGGAAGCCGATGGAGGTCACGCTGTCCGGGAGCGTAACGGATTTCAGGCCGCGGATGCTGCGGAACGCAAAGTCGCCGATGTCGGTGACGCTGTTCGGGATCTTTACGGATTTCAGGCTTTTTCCTTCAAACGCACCGGCTCCGATTTTTTTGATGCCCCAGAACACTTCATAGTCCCCGCCTTTTCCGGTGTACTGGAGCAGGGTCATGGTGCTTTTTTCGATCAGCATATCGTTGTTGAAAACATATACGGGATGGTTGGGGGAGATCTGAATGGAGGTCAGCTTGGTGCAGTCAGCGAAAGCACCTTCAGAGATGCTGGTTACGCTGTCCGGGATGCTGATGGATTTCAGGCCGGAGCAGCCGCAGAAAGCAAAGAAATCAATCGAGGTTACGCCGTCCGGGATGGTGACGTTGGTCAGCTTGGTGCAGTAGAAGAACGCGGAGCGGCCGATGGAGGTTACCTTGTGTCCGTCCAGTTCCGCGGGGATCACAGTGTCATTGCATTTGCTGTCAACTTTTGTGATTTCCACTGTGCCGTCGCCTTTCAGCGTATATTCGTACATTCCGCACGTTCCGGCTGAGGCGGAAGAAACGGAAAACAGGCATCCCCATACAAGCGTCAGGGCCAGGATCATGGTAAGCAGTTTCTTCATTGGTAGGTTCCCCTTTCTGTTTTGCTGACCGGCTGTTTCAGAACCGGTCTCTATTCCTTTCAAGCACATTGTAACATGGCTTCAAGCGGTTTGCTGTAACAATACAGTAAATTGGTGTAACAACACTGTAAATTCTGTAAACAGCGCCAAAACAGGAGCCGGACCTCGTCCGTCTCCTGTTCTTCATAGTAATATTCATCTGTTGAAAGATACTTGTTTATTGTTTCCCGGCTTTGCCAGGTTATTATTTTGCATTGTTCATCAGTTATATACGTAGCCTGTGAAGTTGCAGCATTCACAGCCATCACCCATACAGCAGCCGCAGATCATGCGGTTTCTTTTGTCTGCAACTTTGGTCCGGATGCGGGGCAATGTCTGGCTGCAGGTTGGCGCCTTGTCGGAAAACAGGTAAGCCTGCAGCTCCTGCCAGGCGACGCCGTCTTCTGTCATGCCTGCCTGGCGCTGGAAGAGGATCACGCGCTGGGCGGTTTCCTGCGTATAGCGGTTGGTGAGGGCGGCGCCGCTGCGGATATAGCCCAGCTCCTGCAGCCGCTGTTTCAGGGCTATGACGTCATCGCCCTTGTCGCCGTCACGCAGCACACGGTAATCCAGCAGGGACAGGTCGGCGCCCCGGTAAAGGATCAGGAACTCTGTTTTGCAGTAACCGGTTTGTCCGTTCCAGCTGACTTCGCACCAGTCTTCCGCCTCTTTGGTCACCAGGATACAGGTGCCGTTTGGAATCTCGCCGATCACTTTTCCCTTCGGACCGGCAGTTTTCCGCAGCTTCAGCGCGCCTTTTTCCGTGGACACTTTGGCGGCTATGCTGTCCGGCTGTTCTTCCCCGTGGACGGACAGGGGAAACGCTGCCGTGAACAGCAGCATCAATATGATGAGCCCTGCCAAACCTTTACGCATCATTCTGTTTATCATATTATCCCATCTCCATTGTCAGGGATTATCTTTTGTCGTAGTCATTTATTCATAATGCATTGCGATGAGCAGAATTCAGTTTGCTTCATTCTGCTCAACGCTTGCGTCTACAAGATGCAGATAGAATGCCCCGTCTTCCACATAAGTTTCCAGGCGGCCGGTCACGGTGATATCCGCGTTGTCTTCCATGAAGTGATCCGGATCCTCCGGTTCAGTGAAGGGAACAAATTCCATGCCCTGCATACAGCAGGCGGTCGCGTCCGGAATCACACAGGCATAATAGAGATTGCCGTTGGAAGGTTCCCGGAAAAAACTGTAGTATCCCCGGACGCGGATCACTTTTCCGAGATAGGCACCGGGATCATATTGGATATTATAGATTTGCGCGTAGACGATTGTTCCGCTCATCTTCGAAAGGTCCAGGTCCACCTGGAGCGGTTCGGAAGCGGTTTCCGCGAAAACCGCGGACAGGGATCCCAGGATCAGGAACAGTACCAGCAGTAAAGCAAGTCGATTTTTCATTATGCAGTCCTCCTTTGCAGTTTCGCAATGCCGCAGCATGTCAGGAAAGCCACGATATCAGCCGCCACAATGGTTGATCCCGTCGGCGTTCCCGCCAGGATGGAGATCAGCAGGCCGGCCAGGGCGCAGCATACCGAAAGCACCGCGGAGCAGACCGTGACGGAACGAAAACTCTTGAAAAGCCGCATGGCGGACATGGCGGGGAAGATAATCAGGGCGGAGATCAGCAGGGATCCCACCAGATTCATTGCCAGCACGATGATCACGGCGATCACTGTGGCGATCAGCAGGTTGTAGGCATCTGCCTTGCTGCCGGCCGCGCGGGCAAAGTCCTCGTCAAAGGTGACGGCAAAAATCCGGTTGTAGAAAAACAGGAACAGGATAATCACCGCGATGGATAGTCCAAAGCACAGCCAGACCTCGGCAGGCCGCAGTGTCAGGATGGACATGGAGCCGAAGAGCGTGGTACACACGTCTCCGGCGAGATTACCGGAAGATTTGAAAATGTTCAGCAGCAGGTAGCCTACTGCCAGCGCGCCGACGGAGATCATGGCAATGGCCGCGTCTCCCTTGATCCGTGCGTTCCGGCCGGCACGGAGGAGCAGTATGGCGCAGATCATGGTTACGGGCAGCACCAGGAGCATGTTGTTGCTCAGGTGCAGGACGCCGGCTACGGCCATTGCGCCGAAGGCTACATGGGAAAGGCCGTCCCCGATATAGGAGAAGCGTTTCAGCACCAGCGTCACGCCCAGCAGCGAGGAGCAGAGGGCGATCAGCACGCCGACAATCAGCGCGTACCGGACGTAGCCAAACTGCAGATAGGTCATGAGGGTATCAATCACAGCCGCTCACCGCCCTTCTCTGCCAGCCAGTCTTCCTTTGTGCCGAAGAATACGGATTCCCCGACAGCCAGGATATGAGAAGCGTCCTTTACGGCGGACGCAAGGTCATGGGAAATCATCAGGATGGTGACGCCTTCCCGGTTCAGCGACCGGATCAGCGCGTACATTTCCGCTGTAACATTCGGATCCAGCCCTGAAACCGGTTCGTCCAGGAACAGGAGTTTATCCGTCGCGCAAAGGGCCCGGGCCAGCAGCACGCGCTGCTGCTGGCCTCCGGACAGTTCACGGAAGCAGTGCTTTGCGAAAGCGCCGATTCCCATTTTGTTCATGTTTTCTTCCGCACGCTTTTTATCCGCGCGGGAATAGAAGGGCCGGTTTTTCAGCCGGGCCTGGCATCCGGACAGGACAACTTCCCTGACTGTGGCTGGAAAATCCTTCTGCACGTTGGTCTGCTGGGGAAGGTAACCGATTCCGCCTTCCCGCAGTCCATCGCCGAAGCGGATGCTTCCCCGCATTGGTTTCTGCAGGCCGAGGATTGTCCGCATAAGGGTGGTTTTTCCGGAGCCGTTTTCACCGACGATACACAGGTAATCGCCGGCCTGCACCGAAAAAGACAGGTCCTCCAGTACGGGCCGTCCCTCGTATCCGAGCCAAAGATGTTCACAGGTCAGTTGAGCCATCCTGATTCCTCCGTCAGTTCAGTGCTTCTTTCAGCACGGTCAGGTTTTCTTCCATCATGGAAAGATAGGTCATGCCGTTTTCCACGTCTTCCGCGGTGACAGACTGCATGGAGTTCATGGTCAGCACTTTGCGGTCCGGATTGGAGGCGGTGGCAATGACGGTATCGGCAATCTTGTGGTTGCCGCCTTCAATGGTCAGCACGGCAGGAAGGTTCAGTTCGTCAGTCTTGCCGGCCAGGAAAGCGATGGTGGCGAAGCTGGCTTCAGACTCTGCGGAGCAGCCGGTGAAGGCAGCGAAGTAGGTCAGGCCGTAATCATCTGCCAGGTAGCGGAAGGGAAAGCGGTCTGCAAACAGCACGGTCTTCAGGGCAGCATTATCAACAGCTTCGGTATATTTGGCGTCCAGTTCCTGCAGCTTGGCGTCATAGTCAGCGGCGTTGGCCAGGATGGCCTCTGCATTGGCGGCGTCAATGCCGGCCAGGGCTTTGGCGATGGCAGCGGTCAGCTTCCGCGCGTTACGCAGGCTCAGCCAAACATGCTCGTCATATTCTTCTTCGTGTTCATGGTCATGGTCGTGATCATGTTCTTCATCGTGGTCATGATCCTCGTCATGCTCTTCCTCATGATCGTGATCCTCTTCGTGATCGTGGTCTTCATCCTCGTGGTCATGATCATGGTCTTCCTCTTCTTCATGATCATGGTCGTGATCTTCATCTTCCTCATGGTCGTGGTCATGGTCATGATCGTGCTCATGCTCCATGCCTTCCACGATCTCTTCCAGCTTCAGGTCTTCGCCCATGGCTTCCGTCAGGCTGATGGAGACCAGGTCGGGATTCATGGCGGATTCGAGCACGTCTTCCACCCACTCGTCGCTTTCGCCGCCGACATAGATGAACAGGTCCGCGGTGGAAATGGTCATGATGTCCTGGGCGGAGGGCTGATAGGAGTGAAGATCCACGCCGTTGTCCAGCAGTAGCACCAGGTTGGTGTTTTCATTTTCACCGATAATCTGGCGGGCCCAGTCATAGATCGGGAAGATGGTGGTGACGACGGTCACGGGCTTGCTTTCGGCAACGCCCGTGCAGGGGACAAGGCCGATCAGCAGCATCAGGGAAAGCATAAATGCGAGAATCTTTTTCATAGTGTTATTTCCTCCGGTTTCAATACGATTAACAGTTTTTTGGGCATGAAAAAACAGGAATCCCAAAAACGCCGCGGATACCCTGAGGGTATACGGCTCCCTTTGAAATTCCTGTCTTTGATTTAGTTAATCGTTGATCCGGGTTTTCCGGCTGACCGGCGTACCTTCGGTATGAAGGCGGACGAATCCCGGGATATGGAAGTCAGACCGGGAAACGGCCAGCACAGACCATATCAGCTGCACGGCGGCGATCAGGCAGAGCGCCCGCATCAGGGCGGTCGTCATTGCGATGGTCCGGCAGATCGGGCAGTCCTCGCCGCAGCAGTCATGATCCGCTTCCTGGATCAGAAAGGCAGAAGAAACAAGCAGTACCAGCACAAGACCGATACAGAGCAGCAGAGCGTTTCCGCGTTTGCGTGCGTTCACGGTTCCTTCCCCTCCTTTCTGTCCGTATTCTATCACAGCTGTCAAGTTTCAGGCTTTCCGGATGCGAAAACAGGTCATTATCACACATTCAGCTTCAGCTGAATATTTCACACAGGGGCAGCAATTTGTATTGCTGCCCCTGTATTTCACATGCCCGAAGGGCATATTTCATATTCGGTGAAGCCGAATATTTCATTCTTAGAACCTAAAGTCCCGCCTGTTGGAAGACCGGATATCCCGGATGTTCTTCTCCGCGATTTCCCGGACCTTATCCTTCGGGATCCGCTTCAGTTCTTCCTCGATCATCTTATACCCGGTTTCTTTGGTTTCCGGAGAGGCATAGTCCTCCAGGTATTCCGCCAGGGTCATCAGGGCGTTGGGATGGCAGCAGTTCAGGATCTGTCCGTTCTTGCACAGGCTCATGAAGCGGTCGCCGGTCCGGCCTTCCCGGTAGCAGGCGGTACAGAAGGACGGGATATGCCCGGTCTGCATCAGCCAGTGCACCACTTCGTCCAGGGTCCGCTGGTCGGACACGTCAAACTGCTCCGTGTCGTGGGGCCGCTCTTCTTCCGTGTAGCCGCCCACAGAGGTGCGGGAAGCGCCGCTGACCTGGGAGATGCCGACCCGCAGCATCCGCCTGCGCACGTCTTCCGATTCCCGGGTGGAGACGATCATGCCGGTATAGGGTACTGCCAGCCGGATGCAGGCCGCGATCTTGATGAAGGTTTCATCGTCAATGCCGTTGTCGAACATGTCCGGATCGATATCATCCGCCCGCTTGACCCGGGGCACGCTGATGGTGTGCGGTCCCACGCCGTGCACGGCTTCCAGGTGTTCCGCGTGCATGATCAGGCCGGCAAACTCATACTTGTACAGCTCCAGGCCGAACAGGACGCCGAGGCCTACGTCGTCGATGCCGCCCTCCATGGCCCGGTCCATGGCTTCCGTGTGGTAGTCATAGTCGTGCTTGGGGCCGGTGGGATGCAGCTCCAGGTAGCTCTTCTTGTGATAGGTTTCCTGGAACAGGATGTAGGTGCCGATGCCGGCTTCCTTCAGCTTCCGGTAGTTTTCCACGGTGGTGGCGGCGATGTTTACGTTCACCCGGCGGATGTCGCCGTTCTTGTGGTGCACGCTGTAGATCGTATGGATACAGTCCAGGATATACTCGATGGGATTGTTCACCGGATCCTCACCGGCTTCAATGGCCAGCCGTTTGTGGCCCATATCCTGCAGGGCGATGACTTCCGCCCGGACTTCCTCCTGGGTCAGCTTTTTCCGGGCAATGTGCTTGTTCTTCATATGATAGGGACAGTACACACAGCCGTTCACGCAGTAGTTGGACAGATACAGGGGCGCGAAGAGGACGATGCGGTTGCCGTAGAAGGCCAGCTTGATTTCTTCCGCGATTTCATACATCCGCTGGATCTTTTCCGGAATCTCGCAGGCCAGCAGCACGGAAGCCTCCCGGTGGGTCAGTCCCCGGCAGGTGCAGCCATTGCCGTTCTTTACCGGCCGGGCTTTCTCCAGGATCTGGTCAATCAGTTCCACATTGTTCTTGTTCTCTTCCGCGTAGGCCAGGGTGGCGCGGATTTCCTCGTCGTTGATGAATTCTTCCGCCTTCAGGGATTTGGGATTGTACACTGCCATGATTCCTTACCTCTTCTTTCTTATTTCTTTGTCCATCCGGGTGCGTCGCCCCGGTCCACAGCCAGGTAATGGCCGACAGACCGCATGCGGGCTTCCAGGCAGCCCCGGCACTGCGCCGATTCCTCACCGGTGCAGATCTTGTTGTCATACAGTTCATATTTCTTCCGCACGCCCACGGGGGACAGGTTGGGCATCACCACGTTGGCGCCGGCCTGGATGCCCATTTCCCGGCCCCGGGGATGAATGGTCCCCAGTGCCGTGGTGGCGGGCAGCAATACCTTCGGCAGGATCAGCCGGATCACGGAAAGCAGGAACAGGGTCAGTTCCAGCGTTCCCGCCTTTTCCTCCCGGAAGGGTGTGCTCCGGTGGGGGATAAAGGGTCCGATGCCGCACATGGCGGGCCGGAAGGTCTCGATGAATTTCAGGTCCTTCGCCAGCGTCTCCGGCGTCTGGAAGGGAGAGCCTACCATGAAACCGCAGCCCACCTGGTAGCCGATCTCCTTCAGGTCCCGCAGGCACCGCATCCGGTTCTCAAAGGACATTTCCTTCGGGTGCAGCTTCGCGTAATGACCGGCGTCCGCCGTCTCGTGCCGCAGCAGGTACCGGTCCGCTCCCGCGTCATACAGCGCCTGGTAGCTTTCCCGGCTCCGCTCGCCTACGGACAGGGTCACCGCGCAGTCCGGATGGCGCTGCTTCAGCGCCCGCACAATGCCGCACAGCACGGCGTCCGTGAAGGCGGGATCCTCGCCGCCCTGCAGCACGAAGGTGCGGAATCCCAGTTCATAACCTTCATCCGCGCAGGAGAGGATCTCCTCCGGCGTCAGCCGGTAGCGCTCCGCCTGCGGGTTGTCCCGGCGGATGCCGCAGTAGAGGCAGTTGTTTTTGCAGATGCTGCTGATTTCGATCAGCCCGCGGGTATAAACCGCGCTGCCGAAGACTGCCTTTTGCTTCTCCGCCGCTTTCCAGGCCAGTAGGGCGGCGGCTTCCTCGTCCCGGCCGGTGATGAGCTCCGCGTATTCCGCCTC
Organism: Clostridiales bacterium FE2011; assembly: GCA_017569305.1. Taxonomy (NCBI): domain Bacteria; kingdom Bacillati; phylum Bacillota; class Clostridia; order Eubacteriales; species Clostridiales bacterium FE2011. The sequence continues at coordinate 2,012,776 of CP069418.1, forward strand.
GGTCAGGCTGTGTTCCTTTTCCAGACGGACAATCAGTTCTTTGATTCTTTCTGTCATGATCCGCCTCCCGTCAGCAGGCTGTGCAGGGCGGGGAACAGCCGCAGGCTCCGCTCCAGCGCACCGGTCATGAAGGCGATGGCGATGCCGTAGTTGGTGAAGGGAACGCCCTGGCGGATTGCCTGGTTCATCCGGGCCAGGACCGCGTTCTCCGTCAGCATACAGCCGCCGCAGTGGATCACCAGCCGGTAGGGCGTCAGGTCCTCCGGAAACTCCCGGCCGGAGCAGGTGTCCACAGTGAGCTCTTTGCCCGTATACTGCTTCAGCCACCGGGGGATCTTTACCGTACCGATGTCGTTGCACTGCCGGTGATGGGTGCAGCCTTCCGCCAGCAGCACCCGGTCGCCGTCCCGCAGGTCTTTTGCCGCACTGATGCCCTTCACAGCGGTTTCCAGGAAGCCCTTATACCGGGCCATCAGGATGGAGAAGGAGGTCAGGGGGAGCTCATCCGGCACGATGGCGCTGACGGTCCGGAAAGCCTGGCTGTCGGTGATCACCAGCGCCGGATCGAGTCCGGGCTTTTTCAGCACCGCTTCTAGTTCCGTATCCCGGCAGACGACCGGGATGGCGCCCCGGTCCATCAGGTCCCGGATGGTCTGCTGCTGGGGCAGGATCAGCCGCCCCTTCGGTGCGGACTCGTCAATGGGACAGACCAGTACGCACAGGTCTCCCGGGGAAACCAGGTCCCCGGCCAGCTTTCGCTCTTCCTTTTCCGGGATCAGCCTGGCCAGCCGTTCCTTCAGTCCGGTAATACCGGCGCCTGTCAGGCTGCTGGCTTCCGCTGCTCCTTCCGGGGCAGGCTGCGCCGCGGCCAGGTCTGTCTTATTCCAGACTATGAGGGAAGGGATCTCCCGTTCCCGGATCAGGGCAAGCAGTTCCCGGTCTGTTTGGGACAGCCCGGCGCCCGCGTCCACCACCAGCACGGCAATGTCGCAGGTCCGCAGGATCTCCCGGGTTTTCTTTACCCGCTCCAGCCCCAGGCTGCCCTCGTCGTCAAAGCCCGGGGTATCGATGATTACTACAGGACCCAGGGGCAGCAGCTCCATGGCCTTGCGGACGGGGTCCGTGGTGGTGCCCTTCACATCCGAGACCACGGCGAGTTCCTGCCCGGTCACCGCGTTGACCAGGCTGGATTTCCCGGCGTTGCGCGCGCCGAAAAAGCCGATGTGTGTCCGTTCGCCGGACGGCGTTTCGTTCAGACTCATGCTTCCTCCTCTTCAATGAAAAAACCGCTGTCCCTCAGACAAGGGTACAGCGGTACACAAAAAGCGTGCCTTTATGGCTGGTCCATCTTGTCTTTCGCCTCAAGTGTCAGTTTCGGCGTCAGGGGATGTGGGACAGTATTCAGTTAACAACAGGACAAGGGGACGGTTCTTTTGTCTTGTTCCTGCCTTGGGGATCAGACCTTGGAGTATGTGGCCTTGGCCGTGATGCCCCGGATGCGGCCCAGCGCCCCGGTCAGGGCGTTGATTTCATCATTGGGCGCGTCGATAGCGATGCAGATGATGTTTACGTTTTTCTGCCGGTAGGGGAGGCCCATCCGTCCGATAATAAACTTTCCGAAACGGTGGAGCAGCTCGTTCAGTTCGCCGACGGCATCCTCGTTCTCCACAATGATGCTCAGCACAGCCACCCGGGTTTCCATAAGCAACACCTCACGCGCACATCATAAGCCATTTTGGTATGAATAGCAAGAGCGGCAGGAAAACATTTCCCGCCGCTCCGGCATTCTTCATTATTCATTTTTCATTCTTCATTGAATCATTCTGAATATAACTTCAGAATGATTCTCAGAGTTCCTTCATCGACTTGCTCTTCAGGGCCAGGAGCGCGGTTACGGTAAAGCCGAGGGAGCATATGAACAGCAGTACGGAGGAGCCGAGTCCCTGCAGGATAGCGCCGGCCAGCACGGAGGCGAGCGGAGTCATGCCCTGGGATCCCATGCTCATGATACTGTTGACCTTGCTCAGCTTGTCCCGGTCCACAATACGCATCATGGTGGTTGAGATAGGAACGTTGATCCAGGCGATCATCACGCCCAGCACCAGGCAGCCTGCAGAGAAGGCAATCAGGAATACGTTGAGGGCATTACCCAGGTCGACCGTCAGCCAGTAAATCAGCGCGGAGGAGATCATCAGCGCCGCGATCACACAGAGGCAGACCGCAACGGTATGGCCGCATTTCTCCGTCGGTTTCCGGGTGCTGAGAATAGCAGCTCCGGCCAGCGAACCGATGCCGATGCATACGTTGATCACGGAGGACCAGAGTTCGGGCGTCAGGATCTTATCCAGCAGATAGGATCCGGCTCCGGCAATATCTGTCCGGACAAAGTAAGGGATGAAGTTGCTTCCAAGGGGGGAAAAGAAGAAGTTGATGAACAGCAGGGAGCCCAGCAGCGCCAGGACGGATTTTTTAGTCTTCAGGTAGTTCAGGCCGTCCCGCATATCATTGAGGGCAACCCGCAGGGTCAGCTGACCTTTGGACGGAGTGTGCTCATAGCGGATCTGGGTTTCAGAGATACCGGAAGCTATGAAACAGGCACCGATGATGAAGAAGAGGGTATGGATCGGCAGGGCGGCATACAGGATGCCGGCCAGCATAACGCCTACAATGCCGTTCAGGGAGTGCTTGATGGAAAAATAGGAGTTGGCCTGCTGCAGCTTCTGCTCCTCCACGATGTGGGGCAGCAGGACGCCGGCTGCCGGGTTGAAGACACCGCTGATGATGCTGCCCAGGATGCCCAGCACAAACAGGATCACGATTTGGGTGTTTGCTTCCGGGAAGAGGAGCATCAGTGCGGTGGCGAGGATGATGATGGTGCCCTTCAGGAAGTCGCAGATATACATAATCTTTGCGATGTTGAAACGGTCGCCCAGCACGCCGCCCACAGGAGTGAAGAGGAGCAGGGTGACGCCGTTCAGCGCCAGGTACAGGCCCTGCAGGAAGGCGTTGTTGTTGCTGATCTGCAGGATGTAAAAGCCGACGGCGAAGCTGTAAAGCAGCGCGCCGATTTCCGATACCAGTGCGCCGAAGAAAACCAGCCGGAAGTTCCGGTTAAAAAACACATTGTCTTTTTTTGCGGGATTACTGTTCAAGGTTCAGGATCTCCTTCCATTGCTGTGTAAAGAACGGATCGTCCAGCAGGTTCAGTATGTATTCAATGCTTTTGGCTGCCGTGGGGCCCAGTGTATCAAAAGCGTTGGTGTATTCTGCGTGTTCAATGAACCGCATGGATTTAAGGCTGTATTCGGGAGCGGAATCGAAAAGGTTCGTCAGCCTCGCGGCTTCCCGCAGGGCGTCCCGGGCTTCTTCCATCAGTCCTTTTTTCCAGCTGACATAAGCCAGGAGGAACAGCACCTCGGCATGGGTTTTGGTCATGTAGCCCGGCTGATCATCCACTCTCAGTTCGGATACAAGGTTGTTGCAGCAGGTGACGATGTTCAGTGCGGAATCCCAGTCTCCGCGGGAGCAGTAAACAAAAACAAAACCGATTGTCGCGCAAAGCATGTGCGACATACCGAGTATAAGCGCTTCCGACAGATACTGAACCGCTTCTTCCGTCTGGTTCATGAATACCGCCATCGTGGAGCCGATCTCATAGCTGAAATGGCTCAGCACGTTGTGCTGCTTCAGGAGTTCCACCCCTTTTGCCTTTTCATCGAGCTCGTAATAGGCGATGGACATATTGTGGATGATATTGGCTTCGCTGATGCGGGGATTGTCATTCTGGGGAAGCAGCACCCTTGCCTGTTCATCCAGTTCCAGCGCACGGCGGATGAACCGGGAATCCTTGCTGTTGGCGCCGTACGTCAGGAAAAGATCGGCACAGGCAAAGACAACCTTGAAGGAATGCGGATATTTCGCCAGCGCTTTTTCCGCTTCGACGATGCCTGCCGGATCCAGTGTCCTGCTGTATGTGTACAGCCGGCTGACGATGGAATCCAGGCGGTTGTCATTGATCCGGTAGCCCAGCAGTACGTCCACCGAGGTATCGAAGAAGTCCGCCATCTCCACAATCAGGTCCAGTTCCGGCACGGACAGTCCGGATTCCCATTTATATACGGCGCCGACTGTCACCCCAAGCACAGTGGCCAGCTGTTCCTGGGTCATTTTCCGCTCTTTCCGGAAAGAACGGATGTTTTCTGACAGCGTCAGTTTCATGGGTGTGTTCCCTCCTTCTCATTTCACACTGACAGTATAAAGAAGTTTCTACCAAATGTGAAGATACTGGCGATACTGGTAGAAGAAATTTTTTTATACTGACAGTATGGAAAGACTCTGGCGAGTCAATGAAATATTGGCCTGCGGCCAAAGTGAAATAAATCCGCTCACGCGGATTTGTGAAATATTTGACTTCGTCAAATGTGAAATATCCGGGCTGAATGCCCAGATATGAAAGGAAATGAAACTGGTTTATAGACTGGAAATGAAGTAAATATCACGTTTGTCGAAGACAAACATTTCACGCTGACGAAGTCAGCATTTCACATCGGCCTTTGGCCGATATTTCACATTTGCCGAAGGCAAATATTTCATTCCGTTGCGGAAACACTCTGGATTATTTCTGCGATGCTTTCCACGGTATCACTGGCAATCATACTGATGCTCCCGTATTTCCTCTGCGCGGCTTCTCCCGCTTTGCCGTTGATCCATGCGGCGGCCGCGGTGCCGAGGAGGGGATCCGCCGCGTAACCCAGGATGGCGGCCAGGATGCCGCTCAGCACGTCACCGCTGCCGGCGGTGGCCATGCCCGCACACCCGGTATCCGTGAGGTATGTGGTTTCTCCGTCCGTGATGACGGTGGCGGGGCCTTTCAGCAGCAGGATGACCTTGTTTTCCTTTGCGTATTTTTCCGCTGCGGCAATGGGGCTGTTCAGGATTTCTTCCGTGGAAAGCCCTGTCAGCCGGGAAAATTCCTTGATATGCGGCGTCAGAATCAGGGCGCAGGCGGCATTCCGGATCCGGTCCTTATCCATCCGGGACAGGAGGTTCAGCCCATCCGCGTCCACAATCAGCCGGCCGGCATAGTGTTCCAGCAGGTATTCCAGCGTTTGTCCGGCGCCTTCCCCGGTGCCGATGCCCATGCCGAAGGCGACGGTTTTCACATTGGAAACCAGCTCCGCGATTTCTTTTTCCGAGAAGACGATTTCGTTTCCGTCATCACTTAGCGGGAACAGGGTGCTTTCCAGCACCGCGGGAGCCACCGTGGAAAAGATCACGTCCGGAACGGCCAGCTTTACCACGCCTGCTCCGGCCCGCATGGCGGCATTGGCCATACCTGCCAGCCGGATGGCGCCGCTGTATCGTTTGGATCCGCCGATGAGGGCGCTGTAGCCGTAGGTGCCCTTGTTGGAATGATTCTTCCGGGGTTGGAAAAGTTCCGCCAGGTCGGAGGACTCAATCAGCGCGTAAGTCCGGTCCACAGGTTCGATCCCGATATCGCAGTTGATTTTGGCCTTCATCACGTCCTTGGCCATGTTCAGGAAATGCCCGGGCTGGAAACTGCCTACGGAAACCGTCAGATCGGAATGGACACAGGTTTCCGCCATGCCGCTGTCGCCGTTCAGCCCGCTGTTGATATCCACCGCGATCACACAGGCGCTGCTCCGGTTGACTGCTTCGATGGCTTCCCGTGCCGGACCCCGGACTTCGCCATGAAAGCCGGTACCGAAAAGGCAGTCCACGATGGTGCCGTATTCCGACAGGTCCAGGGAAGCGTCCCAGGTCAGGGAAGGGATGCCGGCTTCTTTGCACAGGCTGTAATAATATGCGCCGTCTTCGGAAAACTTTTCGGAAAGCAGGATCAGGACACAGGCGATTTCTGCGTCATGCAGCAGCTTCGCGATGACGTATCCGTCTCCTGCGTTGTTGCCGCTGCCGCAGAGGATGGCCACCGGCGGCTTCCAGTTCACGCTGCCGAAGATGGCCTTGCCGGCCCGGAGCATCAGCTCCCGGCCCGGGGTTCCGGCGGCGATGGTTGCCGCGTCGCTATTCCGCATGTTCTCCACAGACAGGATCCTGATCATGATACCGTCCTCTTTTCGTTCAAGGCTTTGATTGCAGGTTTGCTCAGAACAGGTTCCGGATGATCTGTTCCGCGCATTCTTCAGGTGAATGGATGCTGGTATCCACACGCAGGCTGTAGCGGATATCCGGTGCCATCAGCGCTGCCTGCTCGTCAGACTGGGATTCATACCGGTCTCCCCGGGCAATGTTGCGTTCCCGGCAGATTTCCGGCGGGCAGTACACTTCCACCACATCCAGCGGATTGTCTTTCAGGATGCTGAGCAGCCGCTCATAATGCGGCGCGACGCCTTCCCGCTCCACCAGGATGCCGTCAATCAGCACGTTCTTGCCCATGTCTGAAAACAGCTTCGCCGTATGATACATCATGATGATCACTTCGCCGAGATACTTCCAGTAATTCTCCCGGAGATAGTCTTCCCCGATCATTTCCTGGAACAGGTCGTTGGCCACAACGTAGAAGAATACGTCCTTCCGGGCCTGCAGCGCTTCCACGATGGAGGTTTTCCCCGAGCTGGTCACGCCGTTTAAAAAGAGGATGCGTCCCTTTTCCATCTGTCGTACGGTCTCCTTCATATTGTTCCGCGGTCATTGGTTAACAGAAATTATATCATTAACAGAGACGGTTTGCCAGAAATGTGGTATACTGATTCCAGAGAGAAAAAAAGTATGTGTCAGGACGGCGAAACCGCCGGAGCATTCATAGAGGAAAGGAGGCTGTTGACCGTGAGTGAACTGAAGAGAGATCAGCTGGCGAAGGAATATACGGACGTGATTCCTCCGGATCCCGAAGAGGGAGAATGGCCCGATCCGTATGAGCAGACTTACAGGGACGGCAGCGCAAAGAATGAGTGCGGGCCCGACGGGGACTGACATACGGTTCTGACGACATGACATAAGTATAAAAAACAGCCCGGCGCTGGTGTTCAGCGCCGGGCTGAGACTTTTTTTACTGGGCGTTCCGGACCAGCCGTACGGGAATATCGATTTCCCAATAGCCGTTGATCGGATGGATATCCTTTATTTCGGCGTAAAACTCCGGCCAATCCGCCGTTTCAGGGTCGAAGGTGAAAATCATTTCAACCCATTCCGGGGTATAGGGGCTTTCGGGCTGGGATCCCCATCCCAGGGTGCCGATCTGGCCGATTTCCGGCCGGTATTCTTCCTGAATATGGCCTTCATCTTTATCGTGCATCCAGAGACGTATGGCATCAGGATAATAGGAATAAGAATCAGAATCGAGATGATAATGCTCGAGATCCATGACTTCCTGGAAATCACCAACGGTAATTGGCTGGTGATTGATATAGTGGAGCTGGACGTGCAGGAGACCGTCTACCATGCCGATACCGGACAGGTAAACCGTATCCGCCAGCGGGATCTCCAGGCTGTTGTTCCAGTCGAGTACATGCATGGCATCAGGAATGGGACCGGAATAGAGGTCAGGAACCACCTCCGGGTATGAAGGATAGTCTTCACAATCGTAGGTAAGCATGACCTGCGCATTTTGGGGCACGGTTGTGGTTGTGACCTGACTGCCATATTGCTGATAATAGGGGATCAGGTCGATCCGGGAAGTGGACTGGTTGATGATCTGGAAAATCTGGGTGGTGATTCCGCTGACTGTGGGAATCTTGCCGGCATAAAAGGTGGTGGAAGCACCACAGATCAGCTTTTTGTCTTCTGCGTTGTAATCCAGATTTTCGTAGCTGTACGATTGAATTGTGTGTAATCCTTCGCCCCACGGATACAATGCGTCCAGACTGTATCTTTCCGAGTTGTCCAGGCTGGGGATATAGCATTCGCAGTTCAGGTTGAATTCTGTGTCTTCCCTGAGTCGGTCGCCTTCCAGGTCCTGCATGGAGAAAATCATGTATACGTCGGTATCTTCGGCTGCGGCGCTGATTAGCTCCATCCGGATGCCCTGGTTCTCACAGGTCATATTGACAGGCATCAGCTTCAGTGCCGCTTCCGGCCAGACCTGATACAGCCAGGCATTAAAGTCTTCATTGATGGCTCCCGCCACTGCAGTGGCAATGCAGGCCACCAGCAGGACCATCGCGAGGATAAACGCGAGGGATATTTTCTTTTTCATAACCGGTTGTTCCGTCCTTTCCTGGTTCATGATCCGCTGCGCCAGGAAGGGATTGCCCTGCATGGATTCAAGGCCGGTATCAATGGCATGCTGCACGAAAGCTTTATCTCTCTGCTCACTCATTGAAATACACCTCCTTCAGCGCGGTACGCAGCTTCTCCTTTGCTCTTTTCAATCGTTCTGAGGCTGAAGAGATTCCGATTCCCAGGACATCGGCGACCTCTTCAATCTTCATGTTCTGATAATAGTAAAGCAGCACGGCTTCCCGGAGCTTCACAGGCAGGCGGGCGATTTCCAGGTTCACGGCTACCGCATCTTCCGAAAAGTACTCGGAAGGTTCCGCCAGCTGGTCCAGCGCGACCGTGCGGCTGATATGCTTCAGCCAGGAACCCCGCTGTATATCCCTGCAGGTGTTGATGGCGATCCGCATCAGCCAGGTTTTTGGATTACAGGCTCCGCGGAAGAAGGGCAGTGCCCTGTATGCCTTGATGAATGTTTCCTGCACAGCGTCCTCTGCCATCTCCCGATCGTGAAGATTCAGGTAGCACATACGCAGCAAAGCGGTCTGGTGGGTGTTGACCATTTCCGTAAATGTCTGCTCCAGGTTTGGATCAGGCGCCTTGATCCCCTGCATCTGCTGCTCACCCCTTTCACTAAATTGGACGGAAGAATGTCCGGATTATTTCGGATGGCTCCGGAAAAAAGATTGAAAAGATTTTATGCCGGTTATGATATAAGAAAACTCCGCCGGGGAAGCCCGGCGGAAGGATACACGGGGCAGGAGGTTTCAGGCGGCCGGCTTTGCCACGACAAAGGGCTGGACGTAGGGCTCGTCCTTGGCAGCGCAGGGGCCTTCCCGCCACATGTCAAAGAAACGGCCGAAGGGGAAGATATAGAATCCGTCCTGGCAGTGATCGGTGATGTCATAGGGATCCGCCAGGATCAGTACGTCGTCATACGGGTCTTCCGTGCCGCAGCCGTCCAGGCCGACAATAACCTGCCAGTGGCCGGCCCAGTCCTCCCAGTCCACCATGACCGGGATCCCGGCATCCAGCTTCTCCGCAAGATAAGCCCGCCAGGTTTCGATATCCTCAAAGCGGTATTCCGTGTCCGCGTGATAATCCACATCCCAGCCGATGCCTGTAAAGAACTCTGCCATGCCTTCCACGGTGGTTCCTTTTTCCGGGTCGGTCTTCATGGCCTCGGCCAGGGCCATTTCGTCATAGGTCTCTTCGCCGAAACGGTACAGGACCATCAGGGCGGAGGCGGCGCCGCAGGTATATTCCGTGGTCTGCTGGTAGGTACGGAACTGGGGCAGGATCCGCAGGTCATCCTCCGGCTCCAGCCAGAAGTAATCCACGATGGTGTAATAGCGGGAATCCGTATGATCCAGGGCGCCGCCATACGCGTCCGCGCCTTCGTCATCCAGTGCGGTAGGATATCCGCCCGGAGGCAGAATCGTCCGGTTTTCCGCGCAAGAGGAGAGGATCACTCCGAGCACGCACAGCAACAGGATCGGGAGAAACAAAACGGTTCTTCTCAAATCAATCACCTCCGTATTCACTTACAAAAAGAATGCCGACGGGGTTATTATAGAATAGATCGCAAAAGATGAAAATACATATTTGCGGTTTTTACGCAAATCTTTTCTTTCGCTGGTTCAGATTCCCGGCGATGTATGGTATACTTGCCCGGATAAGGCAATATTGGAACAATTCACTGCAAAGGGAAAAGATGCATGAAGAATCAGAAAGAAACGAAGAAAAGAAATATAGGGCAGATCCTGATCCCGGTAGGCTTTGTGCTGATCGGCGCGATATGCGGTGTGCTGTTTATGAAATTCCTGAACAAAACGGAAACGGCAGGAACGTTGAGCAGGGAGAAGATCCTGACGATCCTGGTGCTGATCGTTTCCATGTACGTGGCGCTGTTCCTGCAGATCATTATCCATGAGGCGGGGCATCTGGTGTTCGGCCTGCTGACCGGATACAGGTTTATTTCCTTCCGCGTTTCCAGTTTTATGTGGATGAAGGACAGTGACCGGATCCGGTTCAAACGGCTGTCCGTTGCCGGAACCGGCGGACAGTGTCTGATGGCGCCTCCGGAACTGAAGGACGGAAAAATGCCCGTGCAGCTGTACAACTATGGCGGGGCCATCATGAACCTGATTGCTTCGGCGGTATGCGGCGGACTGACCCTGCTGTGCCCGGCCGGATCGCTCTTTCGGCCGTTCCTGCTGCTGATGCTGGTGACGGGTATTGCTTACGCGCTGATGAACGGCCTGCCGATCAGGACAGGCCTGGCGAACAATGACGGCCGCAACGCATGGGATCTTGCCCGGAACCCGGAGGCTGTCCGGGCTTTCTGGATTACGCTGAAGATGAATGAGCTTTCAGCCAAAGGCGTCTGTCTCAGGGATATGCCGGAGGAGTGGTTCGCTGTTCCCGATGAGGAGGGGATGAAGAACGGAATCACCTCTTCCCTTGGTGCGTTTGCCTGCAGCCGCCTGATGGACCAGGGAAAGTTTGAGGAGGCCGACGCCCTGATGGAGCGCCTGCTTTCCCATCCTAACGGCATTCCGGGCGTGCTCCGGAAAATGCTGGTATGCGACCGGATCTATGTGGAACTGATCCGGGAAAACCGGCCGGAGGTGCTGGAGGGCCTGCGGACGAAGGACCAGGTGAAGTTCATGAAGTCCATGAAGAAGTTCCCCTCTGTGCTTCGCACGGAGTATGCCTATGCCCTGCTGGCGGAAAAGGATCCGGAGAAGGCACAGAAAGTCGTGGAAATGTTTGAAAAAACCGCCCGCACCTACCCGAATCCCAATGAGATTGAGATTGAGCGTGAACTGATGGAGACTGCCCGGAAGGCAGCCGCCGTATAACAAGGAAAGGATTCCCATGGAACAGGAAAAGAAATACTCATTTCGCCGGAACCTGGCCTACTGTATCCGGTCGACCAGGCAGGGTTGTCCCAGGCTGCTGTTTTTCTGCCTGCTGGTCATCCTGGTCAACTGCCTGGTGCCGGTGATTACCGCCTTTTTGCCTAAGGTGGTCATAGAGCAGATCACGGAGGGAAAGCCCCTGCGGCAGCTGCTCCTTGTCACAGCCTGTCTGACCGGTGCGCTGGCCCTGCTGGGCGGCCTGCAGAAATACATGGACCAGCTGATCTACTGGAACAAGTTCACAATGAACACCTTCTTCCTGCGGCTGATCACCCGCAAAGGCCTGACCACCGATTACAGGAACCAGGAGAACGAGCATTTCCGGAAGCTGCAGAGCGAGAGCTTCGGCAGCTGCAACGGCAACTTTTCCTATTACGCCCAGACCTATGACGCCGTCGTGCTGTTCTTTTCCAACCTGCTGGGCTTCCTGGCGTTTGCCGGCATCCTGTTTACCCTGCATCCCCTGCTGATCCTTTTCCTCTGCCTGACCACGCTGGTCAGCTTTTTCCTGAACCGGCGGATCAACAAATGGATCGAGGGAACGGTGAGCGAAAAGTCCGGTTATGAGCAGCGGCTGCGGTACGTTACGGAAGCGTCGGATGACCTCCGGGCCGCGAAGGATATCCGGCTTTACCGGATGGTGGACTGGCTGAACGGCATTTATGATAAAAACCTGAAAGGCCTGCTGGGCTGGTACCGGAATTATACGGCCAGGCTCTTTGGCGTGTCCGCGGCGGACAGCGCCCTGGGTTTCCTCCGGGAGGCCGTCACCTACGCCTTCCTGCTGTACCTGGCGCTGGAGGGGAAAATCTCCGTAGCGGAGTTTGTGCTGTATTTCAATGTGGTGGCGGGATTCTCCGCCTGGCTGGGCAGCCTGCTGGGCCAGGTCACGGACCTGCAGCGGCTGAACCAGGCCATGAACCGCTTCCGCTCCTACCTGGAATACCCGGAAACCTACCGGCGGGAGGGAGGAAAGCTGGTCGGCAGCCTGGATTCTCCGGAAAGGATTGAACTGAGGGACGTCAGCTTCCGCTATGACGCGGAAGGGGAAGACGTGATCCATCACTTCAGCCTGGCGCTGGAGGCGGGAGAGCACCTGGCGGTGGTCGGCCTCAACGGTGCCGGCAAAACCACGCTGGTGAAGCTGCTCTGCGGCCTGACAGAGCCCACGGAAGGCACGGTAACCTATAACGGAACAGATATCCGTGAATATAACCGGGAGGAATACTACCGCCTTTTCGGCGCGGTATTCCAGGATTACTCCCTGCTGCCGGTCACGATTGAGGAGATCGTGGCGGAGGAGGAAGAGCTGAATGTAGATCACGAACGGGTGGAAACCTGCCTGAAGCAGGCGGGCCTGTGGGAGAAGGTTTCCTCCCTGCCCGAAGGCGTGAAGAGCAAATACAACCGGGCTTTCTGGGACGACGGCATCAACCTGTCCGGCGGCGAAACCCAGAAGCTGCTGCTGGCCCGGGCCTTATACCGGAACGCTCCGGTGATTGTGCTGGATGAACCGACGGCGGCGCTGGATCCGGTATCTGAAAACCGGCTGTATGAAACCTATGATGAGGTTATGCAGGGGAAGACCACGATCTTCATATCCCACCGCCTGGCCTCCACCCGCTTCTGCCACCGTATCGTGCTGATCGATCACGGGCAGATCGCGGAAGAGGGAACCCATGAGGAACTGCTCGCGAAAAAGGGCAGGTACTATGAGCTTTTCGAGACACAGGCCAAATACTACCGTGAGAACCCGGAAGGGGAGGTGGATCACGATGAAGCTTAAGAATCGGATCGCCATTACCCGCCGGGGATACCGGATGCTGGGGAAATACTGTCCCGGGCTGATCCGGGGCAAGGTAATTATCGCGGTACTGGAAGCCCTGGCGCCGCTGGTGACCGTCTGGTTCTCGGCCAGGATTATCAATGAAATCGAGGGAAACCGGGATACCGGTACCCTGATCCTGCTGGTGCTGCTGGCGGTGGGCATCAACTTTGCCTTCTCCCTGATCCGGAATGCCATGAGCCGGGTCGTCAGCGAGAAGGAATCCAAAATGTGGAACTCCTTTACAAAGATCTTTTCCGATAAGCAGATGAACATGCGCTACGCGGACCTGGAGGACCAGGAGATCCAGAAGCAGCGGCAGAAAGTGCAGGAAAACCTGTTCATGTTCGGCAACGGGCTGGGCCAGCTGGTCTGGGATACCCCGTCCCTGGTGAAGGTGATTGTTGGCATTGCGGCTTCCGTGGCGCTGACCGCCTCCCTCTTTACTGCCGGAACAGGGAATACCCTGCTGGATTCCCGGCTCTGGATTATCGCCGCCGCGGGGCTCATGATCCTGTCCGGCCTGGTCAATTCACGCCTCCGGAAGAAGGAGGATGAATTCTTTAAACGCTGGACCGATGGCACCGTCTGGTTCAACCGGGCATTCATGTTCTACGGCCACGCCCTGTACGCGGAAACCGCCCGGGCAAAGGACGTCCGGCTGTACCGCCAGGACCGGATTGCGGACCGGGAAATGCGGAAGATGAATGAGATGAACCTGAACAACAGGGAAACCGGAAGAATGAGCGCCTGCGAAGGCGGAATGGAACTGATCCGGGGGATCTGCAACGCGCTGTGCTATCTGTATGTCGCTGCCAAGGCCGGCCTGGGAGCCTTCGCGGTTGGCAGCGTGGTGCTGTATGTGGGTGCCCTGATGCAGCTGGTGAAGAGTTTCAGCGACCTGTTCTTCATTCTTTCCGAAAACCGGGTTTATACCGGACACCTGGAGAAGCTGTTTGAGTACCTGGATCTTCCGGACGCCAAACAGCAGGGAAGCCTGCCGGTCAGCGGAACGGAGCATACCATTGAGTTCCGGAATGTTTCCTTCCGGTATCCCGGCAGTGAGACGGACGTGCTGCAAAATGTGAACTTCACCCTGCGCGCGGGCCGGAAGCAGGCCCTGGTGGGGGCAAACGGCGCGGGCAAGACCACCTTTGTGAAGCTGCTCTGCCGCCTCTATGATCCGACGGAAGGACAGATCCTGCTGGACGGCAGGGACATCCGGGAATACGACTATGATGACTATATGAAGCTGTTTTCCTTCGTCTTCCAGGATTTTAAACTCTTCGCCTTCTCCCTGGGAGAAAACATCGCGGCCGGTGAAAACTATGACGCGGCAAAGGCGGAGGAATGTATCCGGAAAGCAGCTTTGTACGACCGGTACCGGGAAATGCCGGACGGCCTGGAGACCTGTCTCTACCGGGATCTGTCGGAAAAGGGCGTGGAAATCTCCGGCGGCGAGGCGCAGAAAATCGCGCTGGCCCGGGCACTGTACAAAGGGTCTCCGGTTATCGTGCTGGATGAGCCCACCGCCGCCCTGGATCCCATTGCCGAAGCCCAGGTCTACGCCGGCTTCAGCGGCATGGTGGAAGACCGGACGGCCGTATATATCAGCCACCGGCTTTCCTCCTGCCAGTTCTGTGATGAGATTACCGTGTTTGACAAAGGCCGGATCGTCCAGCAGGGAACCCACGCGGAATTGCTGGAGAACCCGGCGGGCAAATACCGGGAACTCTGGGACGCCCAGGCACAGTACTATATTGAACAGTAAAATCAAGCCCCGCATCGTTGGTTGATGCGGGGCTTTCATTATATCTGTTAAGCGTTCAATATCACGCTGAACGCTGTTCCTTTTCCTTCGCTGCTTTCCACGCTGATCCGGCCCTTGTGCGTTTCCACAATGTTCCGGGCGATGGCAAGCCCCAGTCCGTGGCTGCCGGTCTCCCTGCCGTGAGCGGGATCCGCCCGCCAGAAGCGGTCAAAGATCTTTTCCTGATCCTCCGGGGCAATGGGATCGCCTGTGTTAAACACCCGCAGTTCCCGCAGCTTTCCCCTGGCTTTCAGGCTTACTTCAATCCGTCCGCCTTCGTTGGAATACTTCAGGGCGTTGGAAAGCAGAATCACGGTCAGCTGCTGGATCATTTCCTCGTTTCCGGTGCATTCAATACCCTCCGGAATATCCGTTTCCAGCGTTTTGCCGGCTTCATAGACCGTGCTTTCGAAAGGCAGTACCACGTTCAGCACCGCATGGCAGAGATCGAAGGGCTTCATCTCTGCTGTCCCTTCCTTCCGGTCCAGTCGGGCCAGGGTCAGCAGGTTGTTGACCAGGGCGTCCGTGCGCTGGATCTCAGAACGGATATATCCCAGGTTTTCATTTTCCCCGATCTCCTGTTCCAGTACCTCGGCGTTGGCAGAGATGACGGCCAGTGGCGTTTTCAGTTCATGGCTGGCGTCGGAGACAAACTGTTTCTGCCGGGTGAAGGCTTCCTCCACCGGCTGTACCATCCGCCGGATCAGCAGTGCAGCCAGCAAGGAAAGCAGGACGCAGGCTGCCGCCGCGATCAGGATGGTTGAACGGAGCACGTTGGAGGCGGACAGGTAATCCAGCCGTGCGTCCAGTACGACCAGCATAGTCTGTCCGTTCTGTTCTGTTTTCCGGTAGAATTGGGTGCCGATCCGGCCGCTTTCTTTTCCTTCCGCCAGGATGCTTTCCGCCATGACGGATACCTGCTCGTCGGAATACAGATCCGTCCGGTCCGAAGTCCAGGAGGCGACGGATCCGTCTGCGCTCAGGGAAATGGTATAGGAATTGCTCAGCCCGGCGGCATCGGCTTCGGTACCGCTGCGGAGGGCGGGCGGCTCACCCCGGAAGTCTTTTTTGCCCCGGTTCATCCGTGCGCCGCGGCCCGGGTCGTTCTCATCCGGCTTCATTGCGGGCATATCTTCCCGCCGTCCGGTGTCCGCCGGACGGGAACCGCTGTTTTCCGCCAGCATGGAGAGCGTCGCTTCCGCCTGGGCGGCGATACTGTGTTCATTGGCCAGGTGAATGGCCAGCACGATACCGGCGGAGACCAGGATCAGCACAGCGACCACCATCAGGGTCATGCGCCGGCGCAGTCGTCTGATCATGCTTCCTCCTCCAGGGTGTAACCCAGTCCCCGGGCAGCCCGTATCTTCATCCGGGAACCAATGAAGCCCATTTTTTTCCGCAGGAAGGAAATATATACTTCCAGCGTGTTGTATTCAGCGTCGCTTTCCAGGCCCCAGACCCTTTCGAAAAGGGTTTCCTTTGTCAGGATCTGTGCCGGATTCCGGAGGAGGATTTCCATGAGCTGGTATTCTTTCGCACCGAGCCGGACTTCCTGCGCGTTTTCCGTGTTACGGAGCTTTGCGCTTTTCTGCTCCAGCTCAATATCCCCGAAACACAGGTTCATCACCGGTGTGCTGTCTCCCCGGCGGGTGATGGCCCGCAGGCAGCTGACCAGCTCTGCGGATTCAAAGGGTTTGGGCAGATAGTAGTCCGCGCCGCTGTCCAGGCCGGTCAGCCGGTCTTCCAGCGCGGCACGGGCGGTCAGCATCAGCACGGGGGTGGCAATCTTTTCCTTCCGCATTTCGCGCAGCACGGAAAAACCGTCTATGCCCGGGAGCATGACGTCCAGGATGACGGCGTCATAGCCGCCGCCCAGAGCCCAGTCCAGGCCGTCGGTTCCGTTATAGACCGGATCAACGGTGATCCGCTCCTTCTCCAGCAGCTTGCAGACCGCCGCGGATAGCTTCCGGTCATCCTCTACCAGCAAAACGCGCATATTTTATTTCCTCCGTGCTTCGATGATATCACAGCCATGCCTGAAACGGCAACAAGGGACTCCCGGATAATCCGGGAGTCCGGTGAAAGGAATGGATCAGGTTCCGGCAGCTCCTGCTTCAGGTGCTTCAGGCATGGAGAAGCGGGCGGCATACTGGTCGTATTGCTCCTGGGTAATCACGCCGCTGTCCAGCATTTCTTTCAGCAGCTGCTCTTCCGGATTGCCTTCCGGAGCGGCCTCTGCGGGGGCTTCGGCGCTTTCCGCGGGTGCGGCGGTGCCGGTCTGGGCTTGTGTGAGCTGTTCCTTCACATGGGTCAGGATCGCATCGGCAACTTCCTGGGTGATGACGCCGTCGGTCACCAGCTGGGTCAGCCACTGCTCAAGCTTCTCGGTCCGGGCTGCAGTATTTTCGCCGCGGAATCCTTTCCGGCCGATCTTACCGGGCAGCTGTTGCTGGTTGTTCTGGTCAGGAATCTGCTGCTGGCCATTCTGGCCGCTCTGATCAGGCATCTGCGGGGGCTGGGCATTCTGTCCGTTCTGGTTTGGCATCTGGGGCATCTGGCTGTTCCGGTTATTCTGTCCGGGCATCTGTCCTTTTCCGCCTCGTCCGCCCCGGGCGGTCTGCATAGTTGCGGATGTGGTCTGGTCCACGGTATTGTTTTCCGCCAGCGCCGGGAGGGCGATGGCACTGATGACCAGGGCAAGGGCCATCAGCAGTGCAAGTGTCTTCTTCATGATCATATACCTCCGTTCATTGATTGCTGTTTTCTTCGGGTTTTTGGCCGGGTGGTTTCTCCCGGCACCTCATATTCTGCACGGGAACCTTAAAGAAACCTTGAAGACAAAATTTTTTTTCCGTTGTCTGTTCGGAAAATGTGATATGATGAACTGAAAATTTTTGAAAAAGTTTGTAACGGTTGATCCGGTGCTGCGACTAACAGGATGAAAGCCGCTTTCAAAACTGCGGAAGGGAGGGGTTCGCCACGGCTGATCTGGAAGAGATCTATGTCCGCTACAGCGGGACGGTGACCGCCTACCTGACGCGCCTGAGCGGCAGCAGGGAGCTGGCGGAGGAACTGACGCAGGAAACCTTCTACCAGGCGGTGAAAAACATTGACCGTTTTGATGGAAGAAGCAGCGTGAATACCTGGTTGTGCAGCATCGCGAGGCATCTGTATATCGATACCCTTCGCAAACGGAAACCGGTGGATCCCCTGCCGGAGGAAGTGCCCTCGCCGGATGATTTCGCGGAAAACCTGGTGCACAAGGACCAGGCGATGATCGCCCACCGGTACCTGCACAGCCTGGAGGAGCCTTACCGCGAGGTGTTTACCCTGCGCACTTTCTGTGATCTGTCCCATCCGCAGATTGCGGAGCTGTTCAAAAAGAGCGAGGCCTGGTCCCGGGTGACCTACTACCGGGCCCGGTGCATGCTGCAGGAAGCAATGAAGGAGAATCAACATGAAAAAGAATGAATGCAATGTGGTCCGTGACCTAATGCCCCTGGTGCTGGACCGGGTCGCCAGCGATGAAAGTCGGGCGCTGGTGGAAGAACATATGGATTCCTGCGGAAAATGCAGGAAGCAGTATGAGGAAATGAAGGCGGAGATGCCCGGAGAAACCCGTGCTGAATATGAGAAAGAACAGAAAACCATTGTGGACGCGTTGAAAAAAGCCCGCCGGCAGAAACGCAGACGCAGGATTCTGCAGATTGTGCTTCCGGCAGTGATCAGCCTGGCGATCCTGATTGGCGGCGCGTCTGTGTATGGTTCTCTGTGGGTCTGGTCTTCAGTACCGGTGGATAACAGCCTGTACACGCTGGATTTCGTCTGCCTGGCGGACGGAGGGATCGACGTGACTGTGGAGGACTACGGCATCAGGGGAGTAAAATATGATTCCACCTGCTGTGAAAAACGCAGGGAAGCGGATGGAAATGTACTGTATCTCTATTTTACGGTAGCTCCCGCGGAGACATGGGGCAGCGCCAACCGGAATCCTGTGAATTTCCGGAAATACCGTTTTGCATCAATTGAAACCCGGCAGGGAATCATCAATATACAGGATCTGGCTGAAATTCGGCAGGGAAAACCGGGACATGACTGTGTGACGCTCTGGAAGAAGGGGGATCCGATTCCCGCTGCTTCCGCGGAGATGGAAGCGTATTATGCCTTCGAGAAGGAAAAAAGAGAACAAGAATACAGAGGCTGGAATCTGCCGGAAGACGGGACAGTAATGAAAGAATATGATCGCAGATGGGAAGAACTGTACAATGCTGTTCCGGAATGGAAATAATTGTACAGAAATCCAAAGCGCAGGGCGAAACCCCTGCGCTTTGTGCTATAATGGGGAAAACACAATGAGGGGCGGAGAAAGATGAAGAGGCTGGACAGGATTACCTATTATGAGCGGATCCTGGACCGGGCGGAAGCCGCGGCGAAACAGATGGAAGACGCCCTGGACGCCTGGGACGCTGTCCGGGATGAACTGACAGAACTGGAAAAGTACTATACCAGCCGGGAATGGAAGGCGGATTTTGACGCGGACGCCGCGGGAAAACTGCCCACAGGCCTGAAGCGGGGTGTCCTGTCCGAAGACGGGATCGACAGTGTGCTGGAGCGGTTCCGGGACCTGGAGGAACGCCTCGGCTGATCATGACATAAAGAAAAGAAGCTCACCGCGGGGTGAGCTTCTTCTTTATGGGGGTATTGCCGGATCAGCCCCAGCCGCCCAGGGCGGAGTTGTACTCAAACTGCTCGACGGCGCCGGTTTCCACGTTGACGTAGACAATGTAATAGCCGTCTTTCTCGGTGCGCTGGGTGTCATCGCCTTCGCTGTACAGCAGGTATTCCACCTCGAAGCAGGGAGCGCCGTTGATGGTTTCATACCATTCGTTGGGGTTCTGTTCAGGAACTTCAGTGATTCCGATGAGGGCCAGCAGTTCCATGGTCGGGCCGCGGTTGGTGTACAGCTCCAGACGGGAAATCTGCTCTTCGTTCAGGCCGTAACTGGAGATGATGAACTCCCGGCCGATGGCAATCATCTCATCCTCGGAGAGCTTTCGGGCTTCGAGTGCGGAAGTCTTTTCACCCTCCCGCTGGTTCAGCCGGTCTATATCATCCTGGGTGAGCTCGTGATCCTCGGGGAGATCATCCGGAACGGCTTCCGGTGTTTCGGAAGGGATGTCATATTCCTGGCCGGTGTGCTTTTCGGCAATGGCCGCAGCCTTCTGTGTGTAGGATAATTTGTTATCTTTGGCGGCGTCGGTCATCATCTGCTTCAGCTGTTCAGCGCCCCAGGCGTCGGCTTCATAGCCGCCGGAAACGTCAGCGCCTTCACGGCTCCAGGTGATTTCCGCCTTGCCGTCCTTAACCAGCGCGGTGTAGGTGCCCAGCACGTAGTCCAGGCCGTAAACGCCGGTGTAGGTGACGCGGAAGCTGCCGTCCTCGAGGGGTTCTTCCTCACGGGAAAAGAAGGTCTGCATCTCTTCCGTAATGCCGAACTGTTCCTTGAGGGCAGCATCGGCCGTACGGGAAGCGGACGCCCGGGGAGAGACCAGCAGGCCGGCCGCCAGGGCAGCCACGGTGAGTAAAACCAGGACAATTGCGAATACCAAACCAACAGAGAGTTTTTTCTTCATAACAGGTGCCTCCTCCTGTGCGATGCGGCTGAGCAGCGCAGCACGGCAGGAGGGAAGCTCGTCCAGAAAGGATAGGCGCCTGTCCATTGCGGAACGGAGCGTTTCCTTATTCGTCTTCATAGTACCAGTCCTCCAGTTTGTCCTTCAGCATCGCTTTTGCTTTTTTCAATCGATAATTGACGGTTGAACGGGGGATTCTCAGCACCCGGACGATCTCATCCAGCGTCATGCCCTGATACCAGTGCAGGAGCGTCACTTCCTTCAGCTTGGGCGGAAGGGCGAGTACCGCACGCGTAACGGTGTCGTCCCGCGCATCGAAGGGGACAGAGCCTTCCGGCAGCAGGTCAGGGGTCACGGACCGGTCCGTATTCCGTACCCAGGCGCTTTTCAGCAGGTCCTTGCAGGTGTTGATGGCTATGCGCGTGAGCCAGGTTTTTTCCGACGAGTCCGCACGGAATCGGTCACCGCCCTTCCAGGCTTTAAAAAATGTTTCCTGTACGGCGTCTTCCGCCAGCGCGGTATCACACAGAAAAGCAAAGCAGAGCCGAAGCAGCGGTTTCTCCCAGCGGGTGACGAGGCTGTTCAGCCATTCTTTGCGCTGATCCTGATCCAATGCGCTCCCTCCTTTCAACACTGATTAGACGACATGTCAGGAAAAAGAGGCCAACGGGCCGGTGTTTTTGATTTTCATATTATACACCAAAGAAACCGGACAAAGCCGCCGGTTCTGGTATACTATGTGGAGAAAGGGAGGAGAATGCGCATGAAAAAAGGCCTGGTGCTGGAAGGCGGCGCCATGCGGGGATTGTTCACCTGCGGCGTGCTGGATGTGCTGATGGAGCAGGGAATCCGGTTTGACGGAGCTGCCGGAATATCCGCCGGGGCTGCTTTCGGCTGCAACTTCAAGTCCGGCCAGATCGGCCGCCCTCTCCGGTATAACAAAAAATACTGCTCGGATCCCCGTTACTGCAGTATCCGTTCCCTGATCCGCACGGGAGATCTGTACGGAGCGGATTTCTGCTACCGGGAGCTTCCGGATGAACTGGATGTCTTTGACCGGAAAGCTTTTGCGGAAAATCCCATGGAGTTCTTTGCCGGAGCCACGGACGTGGAGACCGGAGCGTGTGTATATCATCTTTGCAGGGATGGCAGCGACCTGGATTTCCGGTGGCTGCGGGCTTCCGCTTCCATGCCCGTGGTTTCCCGGCCGGTGGAAATTGACGGCCGCTTTTACCTGGATGGCGGAATTACGGACGCCGTGCCCTATGCCTGGATGGAAGAGATGGGGTATGACCGGAATGTGATTGTCCTTACCCAGCCGGAAGGCTACCGGAAAAAGCCGGCTTCCGGCCTGGCCGTGATGAAGCTATTCCTGCGCCGGTATCCCCGGATCATTGAGGCCATGGCTGTCCGGCATGAAATGTATAACCGGCAGATGGAGGAAATCAGCCGCCGGGAAAGGGAAGGAAGTTCCTTTGTGATCCGTCCGCCGGAGGCGCTGCGGATCGGCCATACAGAAAAGAACCCGGCCGAACTCGACCGGGTCTATCGCCTGGGAAGGCGGGAGGCGGAAAAGCGCCTGCCGGAGCTTCTTCAATTTTTGGATCAGTAATCAGTTTCCGAAGGTATTGTAGACCTGGGGTACGAACTCCTCGTCCGAAGAGGAGGGCGTATTGCCCAGGGTCATGGGAATCGGGACAGAATCGATCTGTTCCGGTTCTTTTTCTTTTGTGATCTCTTCCTCTTCATCCGCGGTATCCTGCCTGCGGCCAAACTTATGCCTGTACACATACAGGCCGATGATCACCCCGACAACCAGCCCGCCGAGGATCGCTGTGCCGGAAGTGGCCCGGAAAGCGGAAGTGAAAACGGAGAAAAGCGCAGAGATGCCGGAGCTGAAACCACGGGCCAGGGAACGGAAGACGCTGGCGGCCACGCGGATGAGCGGACGGCCGAACAGGCAGAACATAATAATCGCCGGCCAGATTTTCCGATGGCGGCGGTTTTGCTTTTTATAGGACTTCTGGTGTTCACCGGAATGTTTGTCCCATTCCCAGTTCCAATTCCAGTTCCAGTTCCAGCCCTGATTGTTGTTCCCCATACGATCAATATCCCCCTGATGGATAAATCATTCCTATGATACTGGAAAAGTGTATCACGCAATCGATGTGAAAAAAAGGAGAATCAGATTAAAAATTCATGCAAAAAAGCAGATTGCATCCAAAAATTCGGACAATTTACAAAGAATTTACACTTTTTTTACAAAACCATGAATCAAAATGCCTGTTTTTATCGTCTAATAAGTAGGGAGGTAAAAAAAGATGAGAAAACACCGGCTTGTGATGATCAAAAAACAGGGGAACCGATTTGACAGCTATTCCTTTCATATCCGGCGCGATTCTGTGACCGGAGAGCTTTCTGTTTCCTTTACCAGGCCCGGACACGCCTGGGTGCTGTGCATCGAACGCGTGATTCCTGAGCTTCGGACAATTGCGGGACCCCGGGGGAACTACCTTTTTCTTCCTCGAGAATCAGAGAATTGACAGACCTCTCCATCATCACAAGCCGCTGTTTATATAAAGGGCTCCGTCCTGGGGGAACGGAGCCCGTCTTTTTTTATTCTTCTGTGTTTTCTTCCGGCAGGATTTCCTCTTCGGTTTCCGGCAGTTCTTCTTCTGCCTCTTCAGTGAAGGCTTCCTCCGGGATTTCTTCCGGCAGATCCGCTTCTTCCGCCAGTTCCACCACTGGTTCTTCCGGCTCCTTCGGAACCAGGATCAGGTCCCGGTCTGCCGCATAAACAAACTCCGCGGTAGCACGGTAGCAGTTTTCCAGCGCGCCGGGGCTCAGGTTTTCCGGTGTATCCAGCCGGGTATGATAGAACCGTTCCAGCCTGTGGCTGAGGCCGGTGATGCCGATAGACCGGAAACCGCCCTGGGTGAAGGCCGCGCTGTCCGTGGCGCCGCCGAAGAGCGGCACCTTGCCGTCCCGGCAGGGAACGCCGGCGTCTTCTGCCGCCAGCAGGAAGTAGTCGCACAGGTCTTCATCCGAGTCCACGGTGTTGTTCAGGTCCCGGCGGTTGACCATGAGCCAGTCCGGGTTATAGATGGAGTCATAGGAAATCACACAGGTGGGCACGTCCCGGTAATCATCCTTATGCGCTTCGCACCAGGCCTTGGCACCCCGCAGGCCGGCTTCCTCCGATCCGGTCAGGATGACGCCGATCTCGGTATTTTCCAGCCGGATGCCCTGCTCTTCCATTTCCTTCAGGAGGGTCACGCCCATCAGGCAGCCGGTCAGGTTGTCGTTGGCGCCGTCCACAACCCGCAGCGGGTTATAGGTAATGGTCAGCAGCAGGAAGAAGGGGATGAAAACCAGGCACCGAAGTCCCGCGGTATACACGTCCACGCCGCACAGGGACAGGAAGGACAGGATCATATAACAGAACACGCCGACGGTGGCCGCGATGCCCGGGATTTCAAAGGCAATGCCGCCGAAACGGTAGTTGATGGGGAATTCCCAGGCCGCGTCCGTATGGCCGTTCAGGAAAATGCGCTGTTTCACTTCGCCGCTGCAGGGGCGCACGGCGGTGACGTTGGTGCCCTGCTTTTTGGGAAACAAGGGATCCAGCGGCTTGCGGTAAAGCACAAAGTGGTAGATGAACAGCAGCACGCCCAGCAGGCCGAACAGGATGCTCAGGAGGGGTTCGCTGAAAAAGAGCACCCCGCAGAGGATATCGCAGAAGGCGGAAAAGTAAAAATATCCATAGAAAGAATCCGGATGTACCTCAAAGGACTCCGTTTTCACCTCCGCACAGCCGCATTTCTTTTCCAGGACGCCGGCAAAGTATTCCGCCGCCGCCTGCTCACCGGCGCTGCCCGGAGAACGCCTGCCGATCTTCCGGCAGATGTGGGTGATCTTCTCCACCATGTAGGAAACGCTTTCCTTGGGTTCCCTGCTCTTGTTCCAGATGTCCATCCGCCAGTCCCCTTCCCGCGGAAAAATGTAAAGTTAATATCTTTGCCGATTATACCAGAATTCCGGAAACAAAAAAAGACAGACCCGGATGGTACAAATTCTTGCTCCGCCGCCGGCGGCCGCATATAATGGAACGGAAAGGGAGGGGATCCATATGGCAGGTCCCGGCGGCCCCCGGAGGGGCAGTTACCTCACAGAAGAAGAAAAAAAGAACAGCCCGAAGATTACCAAGGAGCTGATTGCCAGGGTTTTCTCCTACCTGAAGCCCTACTGGAAACAGCTGCTGCTGGTACTGGTATGCATTGTGGTGTCCTCGGTCTGCAGCCTGTTCCCGTCCATCCTCACCGGTAACATCATCGACGTGCTCACCGGCAAGGACCTGGGCGGCTGGTTCGGCGCGGGGATTTCCGCCCTGATCCGGCTGATCGTCCTGACGCTGCTGCTGTACCTGGCCTCCAACCTGATCAGCGTGGCGGAAACCTACCTGAACAGCTGGATCGCCCAGCATATCTCCTTTGATATGCGGAACCAGATGTACCGGCACCTGCAGAAGATGTCCCAGCGTTTCTTCACCTCGGCCAACCAGGGCGACATCATCACCCGGATGACCAGCGATATCTCCGGCGTGGAGAGCGTGGTGACCGGCACCTTCACCAGCATCCTGTCCAACACCATCACCCTGGTGGTGGCGGTGATTGCCATGTTCCGGAAAAACTGGATCCTGGCGCTGGTGGGTATCGCGGTGGTGCCGCTGTTTACCCTGCCCACCCGCATGGCCGGCAAACGCCGGTGGAAGCTGGCGGGGGAGGCCCAGGCCTGCAACGATGAAATCAACGGCATCCTGAACGAGACGCTCTCCGTCAGCGGCCAGCTGCTGGTGAAGCTCTTCGGCCGGGAAAAATCCGAATACGAACGCTATGAGGAAGCCAACGGGCGGATGATCAAACTGAACATCCGGGAGCGGATGGCCGGACGCTGGTTCTTCATGCTGCTCAGCACCCTGACCACCATCGGCCCCATGCTGCTGTACCTGGTGGGCGGCATCCTGATCATGAAGCACGACAGCACCCTGAGCGTCGGTGACATCACGGTGCTGGTGGCGCTGCTCGGCCGCATGTACGGCCCGGTGAACAGCCTGCTGAATATCCAGGTGGACTGGATCCGCTCCATGGCCATGTTTACCCGGATCTTTGAATACTATGACATGAAGCCCGAGATTGACGACAAACCCGGGGCGAAGGAACTGACGAACGCGAAGGGCGAGATCGTCTTTGACCATGTGGACTTTACCTATGACGGGGAGCGGATGATCCTGAAGGATATTTCCTTCACCCTGCACAGCGGGGACTGCGTGGCCATTGTCGGCCCCAGCGGCAGCGGAAAGAGCACCATTGTCAACCTGATTCCCCGGCTCTGGGATCCCGTGAAGGGCAGCGTCACCTTTGACGGCACGGACGTGCGGGATTATACCCTGCATTCCCTGCGGGACGAGGTGGGTGTGGTGACCCAGGAGACCTACCTGTTCAACGGCACTATCCGGGAGAACCTGCTCTATGCCAAGCCGGACGCTACGGAGGAAGAGATGATCGAGGCATGCAAAAAGGCCAACATCTATGACTTCATCCGGAACCAGGCGGAAGGCCTGGATACCATGGTGGGCAACCGGGGCCTGAAGCTGTCCGGCGGTGAGAAACAGCGGATTTCCATTGCCCGGGTGCTGTTGAAGGATCCGGCCCTGCTGATCTTTGACGAGGCGACGTCCGCCCTGGATTCCATCTCCGAGGCGGCGATCCAGGCGGCCATCAATCCGCTGATCGAGGAGCGTACCTCCATCCTGATCGCCCACCGGCTGTCCACGATCCTGGCGGCGGATGAGATCCTGGTGGTCCGGGACGGAGAAATCGTGGAGCGGGGTACGCATAAGGACCTGGTTCATGCCGGCGGCACCTACCAGGAGCTGTATGAAACCCAGTTCAGCAAAGCGGAAGCGTAAGGAAAAGCAACAGAAAGGGTCCCGTTCAGTCGAACGGGGCCCTGTTTATTTGATCGCGTGATGAACCTGGGGTGCGGGAATCTCTTCTTCCGGTACGTAGGCGGAAGGCTGCTGTGCCTTCGCCTCTTCAGCGGTGTTTTTGTTCCTGCGGAAACGGTAATACAGCCTCAGGCCGATGCAGATGCCGGTCAGGAAAGCAGCTACATCAGGAGCGGCGCGGAAGAATTCCTTCAGTATGCCGGAGAGGAAACGGAAGATGGTCCCGAATACGAGGAGGACAGCGCTGAAAAGTTTGCCCACAAAAGGAAGAAACATGAGGAATGCCACGATCCCCAGTCCGACCGCGGGGGAGATGGGCTTGTCCTCCTGACGCGGGGGCTGCTTTTTCTCTTCTTCCGGGAAACTTCTCATGACCCAGTCGGTCCGCATGGGAATGATCCTCCTTTCAATCAATCCGGGTCTGTTATCCGACGGTGCAAGTATACCATGTCCGGATCCGGGATAACAGGGCGAAGACGGAACAATACAGGGGGGTTATTGTCCGGCTGGTGAAAAATAGGCGTTCAGAAGTTCCCGTGACGCGGATGCGCAATACACGCTTTGCGGCGGGTCCGGATTGTTCCTGCCTGGCAAAAATGGTATAATCTGCGGGAAATAACGTGCCGGAAGGAAGAAACCATGGCCATTACCAAAACGGATTTTATGCGGGGCATGCAGTGCCGGAAGATGCTCTGGCTGGACAGGCATAAGCCCGGGCTGCGGGTCATTCCGCCGGAGGTCCAGGTCCGGCTGGACGCGGGCAACGATTTCGGCGACCGGGCCATGGCCATGTTCGGCCCCTATGAGGAAATGACCGTGTACCGGCCGGGTACCCGGATTCCGGACAAGCAGGCCATGCTGGCCAGAACGCAGGATGCCCTGCTCCGGGGTGTGCCGGTGATCTGCGAGGCGGCCTTCAGCAATTACAACAACTACTGTGCCGTGGATCTCCTGCGGAAAACGGAAACCGGCCATGACCTGTATGAGGTAAAGAACGCGCCGGCGGTCTATGAGCAGTTTATCCGGGACGCGGCCTTCCAGTATTACATTATCCGGAGAACCGGCCTGCGGATTGACCGGATCTTTATCGTGACCCATGGGCCGGATGAGGAGAACCCTTTCGTCTCCAATGACGTCACAAAACAGGCCCGGGAGTACTACGACTGGATCAATGACAACATCTGGGACCTGAACCGTATGACCAAGGAGCGGGAAGAACCGGACGTCCCCTGCGGGGAACAGTGCTCAAAGCCTTATGAATGCTGGTATTACGGATACTGCCACGGCCTTGTCCGGGAACCGGAGCAGCTGACAATTGATGACTGGAACTGACAGCCGGCGGAGGATTTCCTCCTCCGGCTGCCGTGGTTTTCCGGTAAAAAATTTACAACGTTGTTACATCGCGTTAATGACCTTGATACATTTCTTCCTATATAATGGAGTTGTCAGATTGACACGGAGGGGTTGCGCATGAAACCATTCAGGTACAGATTATGGACCTGCCTGCTGTTCGCCTTGCTGCTTACAGCAGTGTTTGCCGCGCCTGCCCTGGCGGATGAGGAGGGTACCTGCGGCGACAATCTGACCTGGAAGTTGGAAAACGAAACGCTGACGATTTCCGGCACGGGGGCAATGCCGGATTTCAGGACGGATGAAAGCGTACAGAAGCCCTATCTTTGGTATACCCTGCCCGGCACAACCGCTCCCTGGGACGGACTGAAGTTCAGATCCCTTGTGATTGAGGAAGGCGTTACGTCCATCGGGGCCAACGCGTTTAACTGCCATACGGAGCTGATCACCGTTTCCCTGCCGGACACCCTGAAATCCATCGGGGATAAAGCGTTCTGTTACTGTGAAAACATGACGGACTTTCTTTTCCCGGAGGGCGTTGAGACAATCGGTGTTTCCGCGTTCGGAGACTGCCGCGGGCTGAGGAACGTCATCCTGCCGGAAGCGCTTACGGAGCTTGAATACGGCGCGTTCCAGTGTTGCAATGCCATTGAAAAAATCACCCTGTCCGACAGCGTGAAGTCCATTGCGGAAACGGCTTTTTATGCTTGCTTCAGCCTGAAGGAAATCAACCTGCCTGCTTCCCTGACCAGGATTGAGGCCGGTGCGTTCGCGTCCTGTGAAAGCCTTGAAAAGGTGGTTGTGGAAAGGGACAGCTATGCGGAAACGTTCTGCGCGAAAGCCGGCCTGCCCTACGCCTACGCACAGGCGCCTGTGGTCTTCGGCAGCGAAGGCGGGGACGGCATAGGCTGGAAGCTGGAAAACGGCACCCTGATGATTTCCGGCACGGGAGCAATGGATAACTATATGCGCATGATGGGCGGCAGCCAGCAGACGACCGCGCCGTGGGACGGCCAGAAGATCACGCGGGTGGTGGTGGAGCCCGGTATTACCTCCATCGGCGCTTTCGCGTTCTGGGGATGCGAACAGCTGAAAACGGTTGTCCTGCCCGATACAGTGACAGTGATCGGGAAATTTGCCTTTGAAAACTGCATCCTGCTGCGTGAAATCACCCTGCCGGAAAGCGTGACCGAAATCGGAAAGAAAGCGTTCAGCCAGTGCGGAAGCCTGAGAACGATCACCCTGCCCGCTTCTGTCAGCACAATCGGGGAAGACGCGTTCGCCGGCTGCGAAAAGCTGAAGGACGTGGCAGTGGTACCGGGAAGCTATGCCGAACAGTACTGTGTTGAGAACAACCTCCCGTATAACAGCGGCAGCGCTGTTCCGGAGGAGACGCCGGCACCCGTACCGATCGCTGTGGAGAAGGCGAAAAACACCTGCGGCAAAGACCTGACCTGGACGCTGGAGGAAGACGGTACGCTGCGGATTTCCGGTACGGGCAGGATGGAAAATTATGTTGAGATCCGGAAAGAACCGGATAAAAACGGCAAAACACAGTACGGATCCTCCGCACCGTGGAGCGACAGCAACAGCGGCATCGCCCGGGTTGTGATTGAGGAAGGAGTTACGTATATCGGGTCCCAGGCCTTTACCGGCTGCGCCATGACAGAGGTTTCCCTGCCGGGATCCCTCACTTCCATCGGGGAGGGCGCTTTCGAGCATTGCGAGAAACTGACGACGGCCGCTTTGCCGGATTCGGTGACCGAGATCGGAATGTTTGTGTTCAGCGAATGTACCGGCCTGACGGAAATCCGGCTTTCTGCTTCCCTGACGTCCATCGGGGCGGCGGCTTTTGAAAACTGTACGAAGCTTGCGGAGATCACCCTGCCGGAGTCTGTCACCAACGCCGGAATGTATGTATTCCATAACTGTACGGCGCTGAATACCGTCACCCTGCCTGATTCCCTCCAGGCGCTTGGGGAGTTTGCTTTTGACGGCTGCGAAAAACTGAAGACTGTTATTGTGCCGAAGGACAGCTACGCTGAACAGTACTGCAGCCTGAGGGATATTGAATATATCTACACGGGCAGCAGTACGGAAGCCATTCCGACAGAAGCGCCGCACGGCGTCTGCGGTAAAAACCTGATCTGGACGCTGGACAATGACGGTACGCTGACCATTTCCGGGTTTGGGAAAATGGATGATTATGATGCAATTTATTCCGAGCCTGATGAATACGGCGGGTCATTCCTCCTGCGCACAACGGCGCCCTGGTACGGCCGCACAATTTACCGGGTAGTGGTTGAGGAAGGCGTGGAACGGATCGGAAGCTATGCGTTCTACCACTGTGAAATGCTTCGGACGATCCATCTGCCGGATACGCTGAAAGCAGCCGGATCCTATGCTTTCGGTTTTACCAAAGTGGTGGATATGGACCTGCCTGATTCCCTCACCTCCATCGGGGCGAGCCTCTTCTTCGGCTGCCATTCCCTGGAAAGCGTGAAGCTGCCTGCCGGTATCAAGCTGATTCCCGCAGATATGTTCTGCGGTTGTGACGTCCTGCGGGATATTGTCCTGCCAGAGACTGTTCAGCGTATTGACACATATGCGTTCTGCTACTGCAGCAGCCTGAGGGAGATTAACCTGCCCGCCGCCGTCTTTGACATCGGCAGCAAGGCCTTTGGGGAATGTACAGGCCTGGAGAACGTCATTGTTGCCCGGGGCAGCTACGCGGAGGAATACTGCCGCAAACAGGGACTGCCCTATACATATATCGACGGTACAAAGCCGGAGAATTCCGGCAGCGTATACGAGGAAGGCCGCTGCGGTGCGAATCTGTCCTGGAAGCTGGAAGACGGTACGCTGACCATTTCCGGCACCGGAGCAATGGACAATTATACCACCAAAATGTCTGGGAACTCCGTTGCCGGCGTCACCTCGCCGTGGGACGCAAGACCGATCGATACCATTATTGTGGAAGAGGGCGTCACATCTATCGGAGACCGCGCTTTTACCTACCTGGATAAGGTGACAGAGATTGACCTGCCTGAAACGCTTGTCTCTATCGGCAGTGAAGCTTTCGGGGAAACCGCGATCACTGCAATTCAGGTTCCGGAGTCGGTCAAAACGATCGGATCCTGTGCGTTTCAGGGCTGCTTCAGCCTGCGGAAGATCAAACTGCCATCGACCCTTGACTGCATTGAGTTTGCAATCCTCGAGAATTGCAATTCGCTGACGGATATCCAAATCCCGGATACTGTAACGTCCATTGAGGCGCATGCGTTTGGCGGTTGTTCAAGCATGTACGAACTCAGGATTCCGGATTCCGTAACCAGGCTGGATGAAACGGCGTTTGAATACTGTCCCAATCTTCGCCTGGTTGTCGGGCGGGACAGCGCCGCAGAAAGCTTCTGCATCCGGAACAACCTGAAGTATTCTTACGCGGAGAATAAGTAAATGAAAAAGTTTGTGAAGAGATATCGGTTCTGGCTGATTCTGATCGTGCTGATCCTGATCGCGGCCGGTGCGTTTGCGTCCATGTCCGGCAGGAAACAACCGGAGCGGACAACCATGGAGGACTGCCGCAGCCTGCTTGCGGATCCGGAAACGAACAGCCGGCTGACGGCCGCCGCTTCCATCATGCTGGGGAAACAGGAGTTCAGCAATTACCTGTTCAGGCATGTGCATCCGTATAATTCGAGCCTGCACAGCCTGGAAGAGCTGAAAAATGACGCGTACTTCGCGAAGGAAGAACAGAGCGCCATGCTGGACGCGTTTTCCCTGCTCAAAGGGCTGACGATGATCAAGTATGACGGCAGCAAGGGCGAGATCCTCAACATTGAGCTGGCCGGGGAGAACTACAGCCGGATCAAGATGTTCTATCTTCCGCACACGGAAAAGGACCCGGAGGCGGCGCTCCTCCAGGAGGAATATCTCCAGGCGGCCTATTACGAGATCGCGGAAGTGGATGAGAACTGGTATATCGGCGTTCATAAACCGGATAAAGCGTGACAGAAACGGAAAAACGGGAGGACAGTGCGGACAGACCGCACTGTCCTTTTTTGTGCCGGGCCGGAGGCAGGGTCCACAATTTACACCATTGTTACAACAGCTTGATGACTTTGATACAACCGGGCCGGTATACTTTTTGTCAGGAAGCAATGAGGAATTTGTTCCGGCCGGGGCGTGGAACAGGGAAGAAAAGGGATTCATGCCGCGTTCATTAATTGACAGAGAACGACAGACTATCCGGAGGGATATTTCAATGGACATCCGAAAGAGCAAAATGTGGATTTTGCTGCTGCTTGTCGCGGTTTTGCTGATGCTGATATACGGCATGAAAAGCTCCTGCGGGGAAAACCTGAAATGGAACCTGAAGGACGGTACGCTGACAATTACCGGCAGCGGACGGATGAATGACTATAAAGGAATCCCCGGAGACCGCGGGGCGGATGGAAACCGCCGCATGCTGTGTGTGGATACGCCCTGGGAGGATCACAAAATCTCCCGGATTGTGGTGGAGGACGGGGTTACTTCCATTGGCAATTACGCCTTTGCCTTCTGCCCGGGCCTGAGGGAGATTATCCTGCCGGACACGGTCACCTCTATCGGGGATTCCGTGTTTGACGGCAGTGAAAGCCTGGAGATGATCTACGTTGCGGAGGGCAGTTACGCGGAAGCATACTGCATCAGCAACGAACTGCCGTACGCGCACCTGACGGTCTGATGGAAAAAAGCTTGTTTTTTTCCGGTCTTGCAAAATAGACCGGTTTATTTTTCAGCGTTTGTGCTGTATTATGTATCGCAGAAACCATAAAATAACTTCGACGGTAAGGAAACCGTCAAAGCGATCATATGAACGGAGAGTGAGCCCCTTCGAAACGGTGGATGTAACACGGGAACAATAAACTGACATACATCAATCATTGAAAGGAGTAAACCCATGGACGCAATTCTCAATTTCATTCAGAACAGCTGGCACTGGATCCTGATCGCCATTGTTGCGATTATCATCCTGCTCAAGTTCATTCCCCGGTATAAGATTGCTCCCCCGGATACCGCGCTGATCATTTCCGGCCTGATCCGCCGGAACTACAAGGTTCGCAACTCGGACGGCACGGTTTCCGCCAAGAAGTTCGGATACCGGATCATCCGCGGCGGCGCCACCTTCTATATCCCCGCCATTGAACGGATTGACCAGCTGGATATGTGCCTGAACCAGGTGGATATCCGCACGGCCCAGCCGGTGCCTACCAAGGAATACATTTCCGTGCTGGTGGACGCCGTGGCGAACATCAAGATCGGTTCTGACGACCTGTCCATCGCTACCGCGGCCGAGCAGCTGCTGCATTATAACGGCGAGCAGATCAAAGCCCTGGCCAAGGACGTGCTGGAAGGTAACATGCGTGAAATCATCGGTCAGATGACCATCGCTGAACTGGTCCAGAACCGCGACAAGTTTGCCCAGGAATCCATTAAGGCCGCTATGGCTGACATGGCCAACATGGGCCTGGAAATTATCAACCTGACGATCCAGAACTTCTCCGACAAGGACGGCAACGTGATCGACACCATGGCTGCCCGCAACGTCGCCGAGAAGGAACAGGACAAACGTATTGCCGAAGCCGCTGCTGAAAAGGAATCCAAGTTTGCCGAAATGCAGGCTGAAGCTGAAATCGCCCGCCAGAATCGTGACCTGGAAGTGCAGAAGGCTGCCTTCAAGCAGGAAACGGAAGAAGCCCGCGCCAAGGCTGAAATGGCCTACAAGATCGAGCAGGAACGTATCAACAAGACCTTTGCCACCGAGCACGCGGCTGCTGAAATGACCCGCCTTGAAAAGGAAACGGAACTGAAGCGGCAGGCGGTTGAGATCGAGCGTGAAAAGCTGAACGTGGAGATCCGTGAAAAGGCGAAGGCTGAAAAGGACCGCGCCATTGCCGAAGCTGAGGCGGAGAAGTACCGCAAGCAGGCGGAAGCGGACGCTGCCCTGTATGCCGCCGAGAAGGAAGCGGAAGCCATCCGGATGAAGGGTGAAGCGGAAGCCGAAGCCATGCGGAGAAAGGCCGAAGCCATGCAGCTCTACGGCCAGGCTGCCATGATGCAGATGGTTACCGAAAAGCTGCCTGACATCGCCCGCGCGGTGTCTGAGCCCCTGAGCAAGACCGAAAAGATCATTCTCTTCGGTGAAGGCGGAGCCACCTCCATGGCGAGGGACACTGCCGGCACCATGCTGCAGACCTTTGAGGCTGTGAAGGAAGCCGTCGGACTGGATATCCCCAAGGCCATCCGGAACGTAACCACCGGCGGACTGATCGGCAAGGCCGCGCAGGAAGCGGAAGCCGAAAAGCCCGCAGAGGAAGTAAAGGATGAAACGCCTGCGGAGGAACCCGTGAATGAGACTCCTGCGGAGGAAACGGATCCCGATACCGGAGTGTAAAATGCTGAGCTGAAAACAGCGCCGGCCGGCAGAAATGCCGGCCGGTTTTGTGTGATGTGGTCACATTATTGTCAAATTGTGTAAAAAATGTTATACTGACGTTGAAAGATAATGCTTATAATCCATCGCGCAGGAGAAATTACTTCTCCTTTTCTTCTTCTTTATCCCATCCGACTTTCCGGGTGAATTTCTTCCAGATCCGGGCGGCCCGTTCCTCGATCTCCTGTTCGCTCATGGTCTGGAAACCGTAGATCTTGCGCAGCTTTTCCATTTCCTGCTCCCGGGCTTCCGTTTTATCCGGACGCCGGAAGCTGGGCGGGATCTGCTTTTTCACTGTATCCCGGTATTTGACCGGTACCGGGAGACCGAATGTATCAATCCGCATCTGATCACCTCATACTAATAGACGCCTGGGAAACCAAATTGTGACATGAAAACCGACAAAAAACAATACAAAAACAATTGAAAAACGCAAAGAAGATAAACACAGGCAAATAAAATCCCCGGGATTCATTCCGGGAATCTGACAGGAGGGACATCCGATGAACGCAGAAACGCTGAAACAGCTCCCTTACTGGGATGAACTTACGCAGAGTGAGAAACAGCAGGTGGCGCAGTCCGCCTATATCCGGTATTACGCGCCGGGCGAGCGGCTTTTTGGTCCGGATGTGGAATGCGTGGGCATGGTCCACCTTCTCAGCGGGGCTTCCAGGGCTTACCTGCTTTCGGATGAAGGCAGGGAAGTGACCCTGTTCCGGCTGGAGGAGGGGGATAACTGCATCATTTCCGCTGCCAGCGTGCTGGCACAGATCAACTTTGAATCCTATATGGTGGTTGAGCAGCCTGCCAGTATCCTGATTGTCCCCGTGAAACTGTTCGGCGAGCTCTGCGAGAATAATATCCATGTACGCTGCTTCGCCTATGAGCTGGCAACCCAGCGGTTCTCCCAGGTGGTTGCCGCGATTGAGCAGACCCTTTTCTCCCGGCTGGACAAGCGGCTGGCCAAATACCTGCTGGAAACCTATGAGAAAACCGGGATCCGGGATATCCGGATGACCCAGGAGGAGCTGGCCCGCCAGGTCAATTCCGTCCGGGAAACCGTGGGCAGGATGCTCAAGCGTTTCGCCGGGGAAGGCCTGATCGAAAACCGGCGGGGGACTGTTGTACTGAAGGATCTTGAGAAACTGGAGAAAACCGCAAAAAAGTAAATTGGTGTGTGACAAAATCACTGAATTTCATCCGGGGACTTGCTATAATCCAAAACGCAAACAGTAGGGAGAAAGCCTCCCACCCCCCCATAACAACCGCCCTTTTCCGGCAGAAAAGGGCGGTGTTTTTTATGGCGTTTCCTTACCTCACATCTTTTGACATTCCCGGTATAGCAGCACGCTCAGCAGGATCTCCCCGCAGAGGATGAAGGCTGTGGTTGCCAGGCTGCCGCACAGGTGGGTGATGACCAGGGCACCCACGGTTTCCACGATGGACAGGACAAGGTAGGCTTTGCTGTCATAAGCCCAGCTGTATGGCAGCAGGTGCGCCCCGAAGATCATGGCATAGATCATGAGCATGGCGTCCGGCTTCCTGTCAAAGGCCCACATGGCGATCAGCAGGTACAGCAGCTGGTTCAGGGTGCTCAGGATAATGAGGCCGTTGATGGGATTGCCGGTTTTCCGGAAGACCTCTGCTTTCAGCGCCTTGGAAAACAGGAAGGCCATCGGGAACAGCAGGCAGCAGCAGACGAAGGTTGCCATGTTCGCGGTCCGCAGGTCCTTGCTGACCAGCCGGGCGATAAAGATCAGTCCCCAGATGACCACAGAGGCCATGATAAAGGGCAGCCCCTTTTTCTGGGTTCTCTGGGCGTCTTTCTTCAATGTGTTCAGTCTGTCAACACAGGCGTTCAGTTCATATGATTCCATGGTAAACTCCTTTCAAAGAGCGTCAGCGATTCTTTCTTTCATCATCGCACAATCAGTAAATGTTTTCTATATATAGACGATCCGGCAGCCGGTTTTCAAACGGGGTTTTCAGGGAAAAAACATTCAAAGTACAGAAAAACGGAATCAGGCCTGCGTCCGGCGGAAGAGGGATAAGGGGAAAAGAAATCCGGAAAGAGAAGCTTGCGGCTGAAGGGACCGGCCGGTTATAATGCTTCCGGCGGTGGGTTCCGATGACGGACCGGGCCGCCGGAGGATAAACATATGTTTTTGATTCTGATCAGACAGATCCTGCAGATGTTCCTGCTGGCGGGCATCGGGTTCCTGCTTTTCCGGTGCGGCAAGATCACCCGGGAAGGCAGCCGGACGATCGGGAATATCCTGATTTACGTCTCCCTGCCTGCGGTCATCATCAACGGGTTCCTGGTGGAGCGGACGGCGGAGCATGTATACGGCCTCTTATGGAGCGCCGCCGCGTCCTTTGTGCTGCTGCTCGTGTCTGTGCTGGTTTCCCATTTTGTATTCCGGAAGGACCCGGTCGGGGCCTTTGCTTCTTCCTTTTCGAATCCCGGCTTTTTCGGTATCCCCCTGGTGATTGCCGCTCTGGGGGAGGGTGCGGTGTTTTATGCCGCCCCGTTTATCGCGCTGCTGAATATCGGCCAGTGGACTTACGGGGTTTCCCGGCTGAACGGCCAGCCGGTGCTGCAGGGCCTGCAGCCGAAAAAGCTGATCCGGGCGCCTTTTGTGATCGCGCTGCTGGCAGGCGTTACGCTGTTCGCGTTACAGCTGCCCCTGCCGGAGATCATCAGCGGCGGCCTGCGCACGGTGGCGGGGCTGAACACGCCCCTGGCCATGTTCACGGTCGGCATTTACCTGGCGCAGACGGATATCCCCGGGATGCTGAAGCGCAAATCCCTCGGGCTGATTTCCGCTGTCCGGCTGCTGGCAATTCCGCTGATCGCCTTGCTGCTTCTGTGGCTCCTGCCGGAGCGCATGCAGGAAATGAGGACCGTGCTGCTGATCTGTGCCGCCTGCCCGGTGGGCTCCAATGTGGCGGTGTATGCCCAGCTGTACGGCAAGGATTATCCTTACGCGGTGGAGACGGTGGTGTTTTCCACGGTGCTCTCCCTTGCCTCCATTCCGCTGATTACCTATCTGTCTTCCCTGATCTGGTAAAAAGGGACAAAAAACGTTTCGGAAGAGGCGTTTTTTGTTTTTTTCCTGTTTGTGTGACAAAGTCCTTGAAGTGTACGCACATATTTCATATACTGAAGTCAGAGAAAAAGTACGGACATTATAGATTATAACCTGAATCAAGAAAACCCGCGGGGCGGGAACATAATCACCGGAAGCGCAACGGTGCGCGGACAAAGAAACAAATGAAGGATCCGGACAGATGAAAGCGAAGAAAAAACTGGCATGCTTTTTCCCGGGAATTGGCTATACCTGTGACAAGCCGCTGCTGTATTACAGCCGCAGCCTCCTGCAGAAGATGGGCTGGGAAGTGGTCTGCGTGCCCTATTCCGGTTTTCCGGCCGGGGTGAAGGGCAACGCGGAGAAAAAGGAACAGTGCGTCAGGATGGCCGCGGAGCAGGCGGAAGCCATGCTGAAGAAGATCCGGTGGAACAAGTATGAAGATATCCTCTTCGTCGGCAAAAGCGTTGGTACGGTGATCGGCCCTGCCTACGCCAAGGCACACGGCATTGACTGCCGCCAGATCCTTTTCACCCCGGTGGAGGATACCTTCGCCTATACCGGTATCAAGGCGATTGCCTTCCACGGAACCGCGGACACCTGGGCGGAGTCGGACGTCATCCGGGCAAACTGCCACCGGCTGGGGATCCCGCTGTATGAAACGCCGGATGCCAATCACTCCCTGGAAACCGGCCATGTGGGACGGGACATCCGGGAGCTGGGAAAGATCATGCGGCTGGTTCGCTATTTCGCGGCAGGCGAGGAACGGTAAATCGTGATCACGCGGGAACTTCGGTTCCCGCTTTTTTTGTGACAAAGTCTCTTTTTGTGACAAAGTCGCTTGAAACGAAACGTTTTTTTTCCTATACTATGTGGTACACTGCAAAGGATTGCATGGAGGGAGAAACAATGGTAAGGGAGATCATTCACGATCCGATTTTTCTGCAGCGCAAGTCTTTGAACGCGACAGCTGCGGATCTGCCGATCGCGGAAGATCTGGTGGACACGCTGCAGGCCAACGCGGATCGGTGTGTCGGGCTGGCGGCGAACATGATCGGAAAGCGGAAACGGATCATTGCCTTCTGCAACGGCCCGCTGATCATGGTGATGCTGAACCCGAAGATCATCAATAAGGACGGGGAGTACGAAACGGAGGAAGGGTGCCTGTCCCTGGACGGCGTCCGGAAGACCAAACGGTACAGAAGCATTACCGTCACCTGGCAGGATATGGACATGAACAAGCGGACCGGAACCCTGTCCGGCTACGCTGCCCAGATTGTCCAGCATGAGCTGGATCACTGCGAAGGAATCCTGATCTGACCTGAAACAAAAAAGGCTGCCGCATAAAACGCGGCAGTCTTTTTCTGATTGACCGGAGATTTCCGGTTTTTCTTTTTTAGCCCTTCTGGCGCTCAAAAGTGATGACCACACCGTGCCCCCTGGCGATATCGGGAGTGACGGTGATGACGCGCCAGCCTTCCGCAGCCAACTGATTCATCAGGCCCTCGGCCTCCCTGACGTTGCAGGCCTCCACATAATACTCATACATGATTCAGTTCCTCCTTTTCCACTCGTGCCAGGGTCTGCCCCTGTTACAATGAAAGTATACCTGAAATGCCGGAGGAAAAAAAGGACGAAAGGGGCAAGATAAGCCGAGGTAATTTGCATGTCCTGTAAATATTTTCCTTTTTTACCGGTGCCTGCCGCATTGACATCCGTCCGGACAGCGGTTATACTGCTTCCAGAATGATACGAAGGAGAATCCTGATTGATGAACACGCCCACCTGATACGCTGAAGTGATATAGACCCGGGAGAGGTCTGTTTTTGTGCGCTTCAGAATATCAGATAAGGTGTGTTTTTGTTATGCAAAAAAAGAATATTCCCCTGCTTTGCGTGATTACGTTCCTGCAGGGTATGGTGTTTTATGCTTCTGTTGCCACGCTTTACCGGGAGGCGGCGGGGCTGAGTATGCTGCAGATCGGGACGATCGAGGCGGTCAATCTGGCGCTGAGCATGGCGCTGGAGGTGCCTTGGGGCTGGCTGGCGGACAGGATCGGCTACCGGAGGACGATGATTGCCTGCAATGTCCTGTTCCTGGTGACCAAGGTTATCTTCTGGCAGGCGGAAGGATTCGCGGGCTTCCTGGCGGAGCGGGTGCTGCTGGCGGTGGTGCTCAGCGGACTGAGCGGCGTGGATTCCTCCATGCTGTATCTTTCCGCGCCTCCGGAGAAAAACCAGAAATACGAAGGATGGTGCCAGGCGGTGGGAGAGGCCGGTGTGCTGCTTTCAGGCCTGGTTTATACGGTGTTCCTCAGCGGGCAGTACCGTGCTGCCGCGCTGTGGACCATGATTGCTTACGGCCTGGCGGCGGTGCTGACTTTCTTCCTGGCGGAGGTGAAGCCGGAGGAAGCGTGTCAGCAGAAGGGGAGCATGCTGGCCCTGGTAAAAGAACATTTCCGGGTGCCGGGCATGATCCAGCTGGTGCTGTGCTGCACGCTTGCCGGGGAGACAATGCAGTGTATGATGGTTTTCTTTAATCAGAAGCTGTATGTGCGCTGCGGCATGAGTGACCGGATGATTGGCGCGGCGTTTCTTGTGATGACGCTGGCTGGCCTGTGCGGGCCGCTCAGCCACAGGATCACAAAACGCCTGGGCCGGAAACGCATGGGCCTGGGACTTCTGCTGACGACAGCCCTTTGTGCGGGGGCACTGGCGGTGACGACCTCCGGACTTTTGTCCGTGATGCTGATTACGGTGATTTCCGCGGCGGGCGCGCTGATCAGCCCGCTGACCGGTTCTATGCAAAATGAAATGATCAAAACACCGGACCGGGCAACGGCCATGAGCCTGAACGCCATCGTGGGCGGCAGCCTGGCGGTGCCGATGGAGCTGGGCCTGAACGGAATGGCGGATGTGAGCATCCCCGGAACGATGGTTCTGTGCGCTGTGCTCTGCGCGGTATCGGCGGTGTTGTACAGCAGAACGATGAAGCGTTCTGCTGT
Organism: Clostridiales bacterium FE2011; assembly: GCA_017569305.1. Taxonomy (NCBI): domain Bacteria; kingdom Bacillati; phylum Bacillota; class Clostridia; order Eubacteriales; species Clostridiales bacterium FE2011. The sequence goes on from CP069418.1 coordinate 2,053,089, forward strand.
ACGGAATACATAATCAGAAAATGAATTGGCAAAATTTTTATTCCGCGTGAATAAAAGTTTTGCTTTTTTCCGTCTGATAAGTGAACGGGCGAGGAAAGGCCCGGAGAAACGGATATCCGGCGGCCCCGGGGAAGACGGATAATCCGGAAAGTGAGGAGGCGGGGCATATGCGAAAGGAGACCCAGGTACCGGGCTCCATGAGCGAAGAGGAACTGAACCGCCTGGTGGATGCCTATTCAGGTATATTGCTGGGTTTATGCCGCCTGACGCTGGGTGATACGGCGATGGCGCAGGATATAGTACAGGAAACTTTCCTCAAGGCATGGCAAAGCGGCGGATTCCGGCGGGAGAGTGAAAAAGCCTGGCTGATCCGCGTGGCCATAAACCTGTGCCACGACTATCACCGCAGCCGGTGGTGGAAGCATATAGACCACAAGGCGGATCTGGATGAAATCCAGATCGCGGAACCGGATCCTGCGGACCGGGAAATCCTCACCATGGTGAAGGAACTCCCCTTCCGGGAACGGCAGATCGTGATCCTGTATTACTGGAACCGGATGAGAACGAATGAGATTGCGGAAACCCTGGGCATCAGCCAGGCCTCGGTCAGCCGGAGCCTGGAAAAGGCCAGGAAACTGCTGAAACTTGAACTGGAAGGAGGCTGAGAGAAATGAAGGAAAATGAATTATACCGCGCCCTGGACGCTTCGATCACGGGCTGTCAGCCTTCCGATTACTGGAAGAACCGGATGGTTCGGCAAATCGTGAAAGGAGAAGAGATGAAAAAGCGGACGAAAGTGTCCTTTGGTGTTGTGATTGCCGTGGCGCTGCTGCTGATTTCCGTTGTGGGCGTCGCGGTGGGTGTGCTGGTGCATGAATACTACGCGAAAGTTGCCGAGATGGAACGGGAAGGCGTGCTGGAACGCTGGCAGCTGGAGGATAAGCTTCAGTTTATCGGCACCATGAAGGAATGCAATTTTGAGATAGATGAGGAACTGTATACCGCGGCCAGTGATGAAACCCTGGCAAAGGAGGAAAGGGAAGCCGCCGCGGACCGGATTATCAACAATACCTACGGTGAAGTGATCCGGGAGAGTCTGTATTACAACGCTCCCATGGAGGAGGACAGCCTGGGCCTGGCGCCCGATACGCTGCTGGTGTTCTATGAACGGTATCTGGCGGAGCATCCGGACTGGGATGAAAGCCGGGAAGGCATGCAGGCCTATACCGACGCGCTGGGTTATTACCTGCGGGATGAGATCGGGATTGAAACCGTGCCGGATACCCTGCCGGAGAAGCCTGTGATCAATGAGGAATATGCCGTGAAGGCCCTGAAGGACCAGATGACGGACTACTGGCGCTGGCAGTGGGACGCGGAGGCTGTGGAAGCCATGGTGCCCCAGGTGGAATGGGATGAAACCTGCCGCATGTGGACTGTCTCCGGGGAAGTCAGCGATGAGTCCATGGAGAAGGCGACCGACCTGCGGAAAGATATGAATCCTGTCAGGGCGGGATATACCATTGAAAAGACGGAAGGCGGATACCGCGCTTCCATGCTGGTGGACGAATACGGCCATACCCGCATTGAGGATCTGGACAAGGAAGCTTTCCGCCTGGAATACCTGAACTGGGTGGAACCGGTGCAGAAGATTGCCATGAGGCAGGCCCTGGACCTGGCTGAAGCGGAAGTGAAGACGAAGTATGGTGTGACCGACGCGAACCTGAAGGAATGGTTCTATGACTTTATTGACATGGGAACCGGCGAGGAAGACGGGCTGCTGTACCGGATTGATTTTCATAAGCATTATGACGTTGCCGTGGAACTGCAGTACGGCGTGCTGGTCAACATGGCTACCGGCAGGGTGGAAGGATCCGTAAGCTACCTGGAGAAGGACCGGACGCTGGAATGGCAGCTGCTGGTGTTCGCCGCGGAAACGGAACAGCACAGCGGCTGGTATATCAACTGGAGCCCGGAAAAGAAACAGGAGCTGGTCAGTAAAATCCGGACCTGCGGGCTGCAGGCGGATCATGCCTATTGGTGGAAGACCAACCCGACGGAGCAGGAGACAGACGCTTTTGTGGCAGAAGTTTTCGGCGCCGAAGGCTATGCTTCCACGGTGAACACGGCAGCTATGATGCGTACCCTGCTGGGAGAAACGCAGAACCGGAGCGCAGAAAATACTATGCTTGCGGATCTGCTGATGAAGGAATACCGGATTACATCCAATGATATGACTGCACAGCGGAAGCAGGACGGCCGGGAAATCAGCATAGCGGAAGCGGAAAAGCTGGTCCGGATGGAAGTGTGCAAGGCCTGGGAGATGCCCGGGAATGCGCTGGATGGCTGGACAGTGGTGACAAACCTGGTGCAGGAACAGACGCTGCCGGATTATCCGGGCAGGAGCCGCCCGGGTGGCCTGATCTATTACCGGGTGTTCCTGACCCGTCCGGATGAGGAACTGGGACAGGATACCTTCGGCGGACTGGACAATATGAATTTCCGGGTGGCTCTGGACGGAACGTTAATGGGCTCGGAAACCGATAAGAGCTGGCGGAATCCGAAGGAGGACAGGGAAAAATGGCAATAATGAAAGATAAAATGATGCGATTCCTGCGGCGTGCGCTGCTGCTGTGCCTGTGCATGGCGCTGTTGGCGGGATCCGCCCTGGCGAATGAAGTGGTGGATATCGGCACGGAAGGCTATGACTGCCTGTATTATGAATGTACCCTGCCGGACGGGCGGCTGCTCTTTTCCGGGGATATGGGTACTGTAGGCAACTATGCGGATTCCAGGGCGCGGCTGCTGTGTATGAATCCGGATATGACAGTAAGCTGGGAGTATGTTGATCCGGAGGAGGGCAGCTGCAGGTTCTGGGGCGCGGCGGTGCTGGAAGACGGAACCATCGGAGCACTGCACGATAATTCCCCGTATCAGAACCCGGTGGGTAAGAAACTGAAATTCTTTACGCAGGAAGGAGAACCGACCGGAAAGGAATTTGTTTTTCCGAACGCGGAATTTATGCCTCACGGTGTAAGAACTTCAGGCTTGCGGATATGGTGCATACCGGAAGATGCAGAAGATTATGATGAATTTATTGACTGGAATGGAAATGTGATCCTCAGCTATGAAAACAGGCAGAGTCCGATGAATGTTGTTGATATTATGATCGAGGAAGAGGACGGCAGGGTATTTGGCGGACGTGAATCAGGCCTGAGACCCTGTGCCAGGATCGCGAAGGTTGATTACCAGGGAAATCTGCTCTGGGAAACGGTTCTGCCCCTCATGCTGGAAGGCGCGGAAGAAGGAATGCTTACGGATCTGGTGAAAGCAGATGACGGCGGTTATCTGGGCCTTCTGCAGGAAACCGGTCCGCATAATCAGAACGGCTATACGGAGTTCTGCGAATATGCGGTCGTTAAGTTCAGTGCCAACGGCCGTCTGCTCTGGAAAAATTCAACGGCTTTTGACGGCAGGACGGATCTTTGGATCGGCTGTCTTACGAAATACAACGGTATGCTGGTGACTGAAATTGAGCAAAGGCGCTCCACGGATTACAGCATGAATGTTCCCCATGTTTTCCTGTGGATGGATGAGGAAGGCAATGAGCTGGGGACTACTGAACTGGTGATGAAGAAGGAAGACCTGCCGCGGCTGGCTGATCAGAAAAATGTGAGACAAATCGGTTCATTTGATTTGATTGTAACAAAGAACGGGCTGTGGGGAGCAGGCACGTTCGAAGCGGAAAACAGGAACTATATGAAAGAGATGGACAGCATGGAAGAGGTACTTGTAAAGATTCCCGAACTGTAATCTTCCATAAAGAACAGGCGGGCTGCCATGATGGCAGTCCGCCTTTGTTTCTGTGCCGGTTATTCTTTTTCTTTGGGCAGCCGGATAATCTGCCTTGTTTCCTCCGGGACAGCCACCTTTTCGGGAACATAGCTCATGTTGAAGTGCTTGCCGTCCACCCGGGGATAGCCGTCCTTCACTTTTTCGGCGGCATAGAAGACGGTGCCGCCCATCATACCGGGACGCTCGCACTTATCGTCCGTGCCGGCCACTACCTTTGCCACGGTTTCAATGGCCTCGTCCACGATGGAGGCGTCGAAGATCTCGTGGCCGCCGTACATTTTGTCAAACTCCTTCTGGTGTTCCTTCAGGTGCAGGAGGTTCCGCAGGTAGGAGATAATCGGCAGGGAATTCGGGAACTCCAGCAGGGTGTTACCGTTGCAGGCGTCGCCGGAATAGGCGATGCGGGACTTGTGGTCGATGAATACCACTTCGCCGGCAGTGTGGCCGCCCACGTCCACCACCTCAATGATCCGGCCGCCCAGGTCAAACATGTCCCCGTCATAAATCGGGTAGACCTTGATGGCGTTCCAGTCAACGAAGTTATCGTCGGGCTCGATCAGGTCCTTGTATTCCGGCAGGGCCGTCTTTTTGGCGATTTCCATGACCTGTTCCTTTTTGACGCCCACGCAGTCCTGGAAGGAAGCGATATCCCGGTCCGGCATATAGCAGTGGTCGAAGTGGAAGTTGCCGCCTACATGGTCGGAATGGCTGTGGGTGTTGGCTACCCGGATGGGCTTGTCCGTCAGGGTTTCGCAGAAGGCCTTCAGGTTGCCCATGCCGAGGATGGAATCGATGAGCAGGGCATAGTCTTCGCCCTCGATCAGGTAGCAGTTGGCGTAGGAGTTCTCCACGAACGCGTTGGTGATCATCCAGCTCTTTTCGGCAATCTCCTCAGCCTTGAAATACGGGATTTTCTTATCCATGATTTGGTTTCCTCCGAAACGCTTTTGAATCATTATACTTTTCCGGAAAGCAAAACGGAACTCACAATCAGTGGAAAAAGTATACCATGGATTCTACCGGCAGTATTGATGTTTCTTGGGGACTTTTCCGCACAGGCAGAATGATACATACAGCTGGAAGCACCTTTAGCCTGAACGGAACCTTGTTACTGTTTTGTTGCACCTTTAGTGATAAACAATATATCATTCTGCATTCTGCATTCTGAATTCTGCATTACAACGAAGGGCGTGAGTTTTCTCACGCCCTTTCGTTGTCTACACTCCTTCGTAATATACCGCTTTCTTCGCTTCATATGTATCCGTATACAGCCATTCAGACTGCTGGTTGACGGTGTTTGTCCGGTATACGTTCACCTTGTAGCCTTCGCGGCCTTCGGAATACAGGTACAGTTCGCCGGGGTAAGTGGTGTATTCGTGCTTCTTGTCCTTCTTATACTCAGGTTCGGCGTAAAGGGTTTCAATGATCGTGGACTGCAGCTCATAATGAACGTCGCCCATGTAGGGACCGTAGATGTCCACCCGTGTCCGCAGGCGGTTCTTTTTCTTTTCTGTCGGGTCTTTTTCCACGGTGGCGAAGATGTAGATATCCCCGTCTGTGTTGTTCTTGAACCGGAAGTCCTTGTTATGCTTGTAACCTTTCTCCATGTAGACCGTGGCGTCCAGGCCCAGCTCCGTATACCGGACCTTTTCGGAATGCGGCTTGCGTTCCACAATCTGCAGGCCGGCGCACAGGGCCGCCTGGTACAGGGTGGTGCTGGCCTGGCAGACGCCGCCGCCGTAACCTTCCACATAGTTTCCGTATGCGATTTCCTGCGCGGGATAGAAGCCCCGTTCCGCCGTCCGGTATCCCACGACGGTATTGAAACTGAAGGTTTCGCCCGGCGCAAGTTTATACCCGTTCACGAAGTCGCACAGGGCGTGGCGGATATTGTTGTTCCGGTCCTCAGTGGAGCTGGTATGTATTTTCGTGGTGGCGGAGGCCCGGAGGGAATACTTCTGTATGAGGTCCGCCTTGCGGACGGAGGGCTGTACCGGATCGGGCTTTATCTCATAGGTGCCGTTTTCCATGGTGGAAAGCTTCTCAAAGATCCACTCCCGGATGGGGGCGGTATCCAGGGTCAGCCCATTCACCTCGTCATAGAACTGGAAGGGCGCGTTGATGTTTTCCTGGTCCGGGGTCACATAGGCGTCCTGGGCCGGCCGGTCAATGGAGTTTTTGATGATGGCCAGCAGGTCGTCGATCCGCTGGGTGTTGCCGGCGGAGGGCCGGGCGGTGGAGGTGCGGTAGGGCGTCTGCTCCAGCTGGAGCATGTCGTTATAACGCTGCTCATCGGTGCCGTTGTGTCCCTGCTGCATGGCCTCGTTCAGCACACCGGTCACATCCACGGTGAAGTTCAGGTCTGACGCGGTAATATCGGCGTGATTGCTGCCGTAGGTCAGGGTGACCTTCCAGTCGGCATGCTGGGCCTGGATGCCTGATTCAACGGCGCTTTTGGCTTCCTCATAGGTCATGCCGCCCAGGTCAATGCCGTTCACATAAACCCCGGGGCAGAAACGGTTGCGGTAGGGTTCTACCTTGGCCTGGATCATATCCGCCTTCTGCTGGATGGCCGCCTGCTCGGCCGCCTGTTCCCTGGCGGTATGGATGCCGTTGGCGCCCAGGACGGCGGCAACAATAATCAGCACCGCAAGGATCGCGATGGGCAGGAATTTGACGGGCTTCTTCGGGGGCTTGGGCGGCTGGGGCCGGGCGTAGGGTACAGCGGGTCCCTGCTGTCCGGGATAATAACCCTGCGGAGCCTGCTGCTGAGGGACGTATTGATTCTGCCGCGGAGGCAGTTGCTGCTGCCGGGGCGCGTAGTATCCCTGCGGGGGTTGCTGCTGTTGCGGAGGCGCATAGTATCCCTGGGGCGGCTGTTGCTGCTGTCCTGGGGCGGAATAACCCTGCCGGGACTGCTGCGGATATCCCTGCGGGGGCTGCGCCGGTTGAGCATGGCGGCCCTGCGGGGGTTGCTGCATCTGTTGCGCCTGGGAATTCTGCTGGGTGTAATAGGACAGCGGTTCCTGCTGCCGGGCGGGATTGTACCACTGGGATTCCTTCTGCGGGACGTTATGGACAGCGGCAGGCGGAACAAACCCCCGGCTGGGGCCGGCGGCATGCGGGTTCTGTGTTCTCCCGCGGTTCTGTTCCTGACCTTTCATACTGTTCCTCCCGGATCAATTTTTCTTTCCGTTATGATAACGAATCCGGAACCTTCCGGCTTCCTCTATTTTACTCCTGATTCAGTTCCAGTACCATACACTCGTTGGAGTCCCTGAATCCAAGGGCGCGGTACAGCGGCCGTCCGGCTTCCGTAGCGTCCAGGCTGATCTCCGTAATACCCCTGTCCCGGGATTCGTCAATCAGCATGGAAACCATGGTGCGGCCGACGCCCTGCCGGCGGAAATCCGGATGGGTATAGACGTTCATCAGGTGGGCCCTCCGGCCGGAGGGATGGGAGAACGTCGGCATCATATCGATATAGCACATCGTGGCGCAGCCCGCGATACGGCCTTCCTCCAGGGCCAGGACAGTGGTCTGGTCCCCCTCCCGGAAGTATTCCCTGCTGGCTTCCAGGAACTCCTCGCTGAAGGCATAATCCTCCGGGAGGCGGTTGACGGCCCGGAGGGTTTCCTCCCGGCTCCGGATCAGCAGTTCCATATCGTCGGCTGTGGCGTACTTGTATTGCATAGGGTGTTTCTCTCTTTCGATAATACACTTTGCCGCTGCAAAGTGCGTTGTAACATTATATGTCCCGAACCCTTTGTTCGCAAGCCTGAAAAGTTTCCGGAAGAAAACCGGATCCGGATTCGTTGGATAGCAGGAACGCTCCTGTAAAGGAGCGTGACGGAGGACATGACTGTGAGACGAACTGTGAAAGTTTTATTGATATTCCTGGTTTTCATCCTGGCGATTGCTTCTTCTTCCCTGGCGGAACCGCTGGGTTTCGGCTTTGTAAATGCCCGGGATGTGGCGCTGAGAGGGGTCATGGGCGGCACCATTATGGACCGCCTGCCGAAGGGTACCTGCGTATGGATCCGTGACGTACGGATGGACCGGGCAGGGAAAAAGTGGTATGAGATCAACGCCAAAGCGGGCGTGAATGAGGACGGAACGGAAAAAGAGCATACAGGCTGGATGCGGGCGGAGTTCATTGACGCCGGAGACTCCCTCTGGCGTGAAGTGGAGTCCGTGGCTGCCTCGGATGCGGGCATGCTCGCCCTGCGGACGGACGGCACTGTGGAACAGGCCGGTCAGTCCGGGGAAAATGCCGGGCAGGATCTGCGCGGATGGGCAAAGGTCCTCAGCGATATCCAGCAGGTGGGTGTCTGCGCGAACGGACAGGCCTGCTACGCTGTGGGCCGGGACGGCACCTGCTACCATTCCGCGGATGACGGGGAAAACCATACGGAAAGGATCTATACCGCCGGCGGAAAACAGCGGGTCTGGGAGATCACCACGGATTACCAGCTGAAAACCGGTGACAGTACCCTGAACTGGATTTACCCGGAGAATCTCGGTCCGGAACAGCTGTCCCATGTGACGGCTGTGGCGGACAATGCCAGCAGGCTCCTGCTGCTTACGGACGACGGAAGGGTCTTTGCGGCGGGCTGGCAGCAGGACGGGGAAGAAGAACCGGAACCGGACTGGGAGAAATGGACGGATGTGGTCAGCCTGGAGGCGGCCTCCTGCCGCTTCACGGAGGACGGAAAAATCCGCTCCGCCTGCGCGGCGGTCCGGAAGGACGGCACCGTACTGGCAGCTCCCGTGGAACTGTCTGACCTGATTGGTTCCTGGACGGATATGGCGAAAATTGTCATCGGGGAAAACTGGGTGCTGGGCCTGAAACGGGATGGCACAGTGCTTTCCGCCGGGCTGGCCGGGGCAAACCCGCCGGACGTTTCCGGCTGGTCGGATATCATGGATCTCGGCACCGGCCGGGACTACTGTGTCGGCGTGAAAAGCAGCGGTTCCCTGGTCTTCGCCGGGGATCATGTGTTCTGAACAAACTAAGCAACAAGACAAGGGGACGGTTCTTTTGTCTTGTTGCTTTTTTAGTTTTTCAATGTTTTTCATGGCGTATTCTGAAGAGCAAGACGAAAGAACCGTCCCCTTGTCTTGCTTTTTTTATTTTGTTCGCCTTGACAAAGCAATAGGGGTTTCATATCATTTTTTTGACTGTGTGAAAGGAGAATACCGCTATGGCCAGACAAGCGAGAAGAAAATCATCGACCGGCCTGTATCATGTGATGATGCGGGGTGCTGACAGACGCATCCTGTTTGCTGACGACCAGGACAATCTTGGCTTTTTGCTGAGTCTGAAACGCGCCAAGAAAGCAAGCGGTTTCAAATTATATGCCTATTGCCTGATGGGAAACCATGTTCATTTGTTGATGAAAGAGGAAGAAGAGCCACTTGAGATTGTAATTAAGCGCCTTGGAGTGTCTTATGTATATCACTATAATGAAAAATATGATTTACTGGGACATCTGTTTCAGGATCGGTACAGGAGTGAACCGGTAGAAACGACAGCATATTTTCTGGATGTGCTGCGATATATCTGCCAGAACCCTGTGAAGGCGGGGCTGAGCCGCAATCCGATGGAATACCGCTGGCTTGGATGTGCAGGAGTAAAAGATGAGTTTGCTCTGACGGATGATATAAGCTATTATACTGATCTGAGTGGTAATGAACTTCTTACATTTGTAAACGGAAATTGTGAAGAGGATCATCTGGAAGAATCGTACAGAAGAAGAATGACGGATCGGGATGCGATCAGTAAATTGTGCAAAGTCTGTGAATGTGAGCATGTACAGGAAATTGAAGGCTGGCCGAAACAGAGACGTGATGAAGCAATAAAAAAAGCGTTGAAGGCTGGTTTGTCTATCCGTCAGATTTCTCGGTTGACTGGGATCAGCAAGGCTGTTATTGAATGGGTCAGGCGTGGATGAATTCCAGGGAACAAGACAAGGGGACGGTTCTTTTGTCTTGCTCAATCAAAGAATGAATGAAATGCAACAAGACAAAAGAACCGTCCCCTTGTCTTGTTGAGCAGGGAGGAAAAAACTATGAAAACTGCAATCGTGTTTTATTCCGAGCATCATGGAAATACCCGGAAACTGCTGGACGCCATCGCGGAAAAGAACGACGTTACCCTGATTGACGTGACCAAAGTGCAGAAGGCAGATCTGTCCGGTTATGACCGGATCGGCCTGGCCTCCGGCATCTATTACGGCGGCTACGCGAAACAGGTGCTGGCTTTTGCCCAGGAGTGCCTGCCGGAGGGGAAAAACGTCTTCCTCATCTATACCCAGGGCGCCAAGAAGGGTGATTTCCTGAAGACGATCCGCCAGGTGGTGGAGGCGAAAAAGTGCACGCTGATCGGCTCCTATTGGTGCCAGGGCTTTGACACCTTCGGCCCCTTCAAGCTGGTGGGCGGTATCGCCAAGGATCATCCCACCGCGGAGGAAATCAGCGCCGCCGTGAAATTCTATGAAGAACTGCCGCAGCAATAAGCATCGGAGAAAAGCACAATGAAGGTTGAGGTAAAGCGTATTCGCCCGGATGAGGAGGAAAACGCCATCATCCGGGTGGCAGAGCTTACGGACAGTATCCGGAGCGCGGTGGACCTGCTGGAGAACCAGTGCCGGACGGTGCCGGTTCAGGCGGAAGGCAAAACCATGATGTGCCGCACGGACCAGATCTACTATATTGAGTCTGTGGACAAGCGCTCCTTTGTGTATACCAAGGGCGGCTGCTATGAGACGAAGTACCGGCTGTATGAGCTGGAAGAATTGCTGGACAGCCGCTTTCTCCGCAGTGCCAAGGCGATGATCGTCAATATCCGGAAGATCCGCTCCGTCAAAAGCGAGCTGAACGGCCGGATGAGGGCGGAACTGCTGAACGGGGAACAGATCATTATTTCCCGGGGCTACGTGAAGGAACTGAAGGAGAAACTGGGGGTGTAAGCATGAAGAAGTGGAAAATTATTTTCAGCCAGACGCTGATGATCTCCACCGGCATCCTGTTCGGCGTGGGCGTACAGGGCCTGATTAACCATCTGAATACCGGCGCTGAAATGCTCCGGTGGCAGTGGTATATTCCCCTGTCCATTATCCTGACCGGCTTCCTGTGTTCCCTGGCGACGTTGTTTCTTCTGGAGGACGAGGGAAAAAGCGTCTCCCGGTCCAGGCTCCGGATTGTGCTCCATTTCCTTTTCCTGTTCCTGGTGGTGGCCGGCTGCGGTTATCTCTTCGGCTGGTATGAAACCGCCGGGGAACTGGCCGTGATCGGCGGCATGTATGTGCTGATTTACGGTTTCGTCTGGCTCGGTTCCCTGTGGATGAACAAGGCGGATGAAAAGAAAATCAACGAAGCGATCAACGAGATCCGGGACGAGGAATAAACTCAATTCAGAATTCAGAATTAAGAATTCAGAATTTGAGGCATCTCTGGACAAGAGGTGTTCCTGTGAATGGAAGATTTACATCTCCGGAGGAGATTCTTCAACGCGGGCACAAGTGCCCTTATTCAGAATGACAGTGTGGTTTTACGGAGCCCCTATCAAGTTCCGGCTGCGTACAGGAACGATACCTGCACGCTTTGGGTAATCCCATGTGTTTGCATATCACCAATTATGAATTATGAATTGTGAATTATGAATTAAATCTGCAGGTTGGTCGCATGAAAATGCATGTTGGTCGATCTGCTCTTTTTTTCTGCCTTTTTTTCTGTTAGGGTACATCCGTACCAAGCAGAAGGAGGCCTGAAGATGGACAAGGCAATTACGGTGGATCACCTGATGAAAAAGTATAAGGAGCATACCGCGGTGGACGGGATCTCCTTTGAAGTCGGCAGCGGAGAGTTCTTCTCCCTGCTGGGGGAAAACGGCGCGGGGAAGACGACAACGATCAACATCCTCTGCACGATCCTGGATAAAACCGCCGGCAGCGTGAAAGTTTATGATCACGAGCTGGGCAGGGAGGATGACGCGATCCGGAACCTGATCGGCATCGTGTTCCAGAATTCCGTGCTGGACCGGGAGCTGACCGTGAAGGAAAACCTCTTCACCCGGGGCAGTTACTACGGCCTGAACAAAAAGCAGGTCCTGCAGCGCATCGAGCCTTTCATGGAAGGCTTTGAGCTGAATGAGATCTGGAACCGGAAGTACGACCGGCTCTCCGGCGGACAGCGCCGCCGGGTGGACATCGTCCGGGCCCTGATCAACCAGCCGAAGATCCTCTTCCTGGATGAGCCCACCACCGGCCTGGATCCCAAGTCCCGCCGGATGATCTGGAATCACATCCGGAAGCTGCGGGAAGAGCAGAACATGACCATCTTCCTCACCACCCACTACATGGAGGAAACCGCGGAAGCGGACCGGGTGGTCATCCTGGACAAGGGGCATGTGATTGCCTCCGGCTCTCCCTCGGAGCTGAAGAGCCGCCATACCTCCCCGAAGCTGGTATGGTACGCGGAACAGAATGAAGCCCGCAGCAGCCTGCTGGACGGCTGCGTCTGGACCTACGAGGCGGACCACTACAACGTTTACTACGCGGATTCCGTGACGGACTTCCTCTACAGGAACCGGGAGCAGATCACGGATTATGAAGTGCTCAAGGGCACCATGGACGACGTATTCCTTAACCTGACCGGAAGGGAGATGGCAGTATGAAGATGTATCTGGGACTGACAAAGCGCAACATGCTGGTTTATTTCAAGGACAGGCAGGCGATCCTTTTCTCGCTGCTGACTTCCGTTATCGTGTTTGTTCTGTACCTGCTGTTCCTCCGGAATACCTTTGTGGATGCAATCAACCAGGCTCTGGCGGAAATGCCGATGGTCCGGGAACTGGTGATGGACGATGACCTGAATATGTTCACGGACATCAAGCTCCTGGTGGGCATCCTCGGATCCGCGGCAATCACCGTGCCCTTCAGCTGCCTGCGCACCGTGACCAGCGACCGAGAAACCCGGGTGGATCAGGATATCCTGGCTACGCCGGTGAGCCGGGGACAGATCGTGCTGGCTTACTTCACCGCTTCCGCCCTGTCCGCCATCGTGATGACCTCTGTGATCCTCACCGCGGGCCTGGTGATCCTGCAGCTGCGGGGGAACCTGTACCTGGGCCTGAGGGGCATCCTCGGCGCCTACGGCGTGACTGCCCTGGGATGCGTTTCCTCCACCGCCCTGTTCATGAACATTGTGCTGTTCTTCCGCTCCGGCTCCGCGTCTTCCGCCTTCTTCGGTATCCTGTCCGCTGTGTCCGGTTTTGTGATCGGCGCCTATATTCCGGTTTCCCAGTTCTCCGGCGGCGTCAGGACAGTGTGCAACCTGTTCCCGGCCAGCCACATCACCATCCTGCTTCGGAATGTGCTGCTGGGCGGCGTGCTGGGCCACATTGACGACGGTATCGGCGGCCTGGACCAGGGCAGGTTCGTTCAGGTCCTGAAGGACGTCTTCACCTTCAAGGCGGATATGTTCGGCAGCAGCCTGAACACAACGGCCATGCTCTCCTTCGTCCTGGCAATCCTCACCCTCAGCCTTATCGTGATGGTATACACTTATTCAAAGAACTATAAGAAAAAGTAATCATTCATAAGAAAATCATGAGTAACGTGGAATAAGCCTGATAGTAATACTTATCCTAAATGCAGTATGAAGCAAAAAAGTGTCATTCCGAGCGGAACGAAGTGAAGAGAGGGCGAACCTCTGAGGGCAGCCAGTGGCTGAAATTCGTAAGAGGGTTTGTAGCGCCTGGAGAAAGAGCCAGTGGCTCTTTCTCAGCGGAAAACGGGCGGCAGCCCCGAGAGGTCAACCGAAAGGGAGTGAGCTCTCTAGTGGAGAGTCGCGACCTTTGAGGTTGCGGATATCCCTTAATAGAAATATAGTAAGGGATTCCTCCACTACGGCCACGCCTCCGGTCGGAATGACACTCTTATTCATTGGGGCTCCGCAGGAGCCTCTTTTGCATACTTTTCTGCGAGAATCATAGAGTACTTCCTAAGTTTGTCTAAAAGCGTTTCCGGCCCGGTAACCGTTACAATATCGCCGAACTGGAGCACCCAGCGCTCCATATCATATTCCGGCACATACACCACGCAGTCCAGGTCCCCGTCCTTCCGGCGGGTAAAGGTTACGCCCCGGCCGAAGGCGTCGATGATTTCCCGCACTGCCCGGGGCTTGGCGATAAAGGTGATCCGCTCCGGCGTGCCGAAGGCCATGTTGATGTTGTGGCTCATGTATTCCTGGATATCAAAGCCGGCCCGGAAGCCTTCCAGCTCCCGGACGGGCTTCACCGCTTCCTTCCGGATCTTCACTTCCGTCATCCGGTCAATGCGGTAGTTGGTCAGGCTGTTGTATTTGTTGTTGCTGCAGATCAGGAAATAAAATCCGTTGCGCACCACCATGGCGTAGGGGTTCAGGATCTGGGGACCGGCGGAGGAAGCGGCGGAGGGCTCCAGGGTGAAGTCCGGCCCCAGGTAGCAGTAAACGGTGGATATTTTCTTTTGCTCTTCAATGGCTTTGTTGATCAGTTCAATGTTGCTGAACAGCTCCGGGTTCCCGGGCTCGTTCCCGGAAAGGCGGCGCACCTTGGCCAGGGAGCCGGTCCGGCGCAGTTGCTTTCCGCCGAGGGTGACCAGCTTGCCGATCAGCTCATCCCGCTGGGTGTGGGGCACATTGCGGCTGAAGAGGATTCCGTCAATCAGCCAGCGCAGCTCCGCGGTGGAGAACTCATGGTCATAGTAGACGTTGGAGTGATAGGAGCGCTTGTCCTCATCTCCGTCCTCCGGCTCTTTCTCCAGGTTGACGGAGCGGACCCGGCTGTTCAGCGGATCGTCCAGCAGGTCCCCCAGGGCGCGGCTGACCGTGCCCCGGTCCACGCCCAGGCGCTGCACCAGGTCCTTCTGGCGCATGGGATGCTCGCTGTCCGTTTCCTCCTTCAGGATCTGAAGCAGCTGAAAGTGGAGGTACTTTTTCTGGTTGTTCATGCCCCTTTAACCTCTCTTATTCCATAACGAAAACACCGTATCACGGATAGACTTTTCTGGATTTTAACAAGAATGGGGCAAAATTACAACATTATTGCGCGACAACGCCGTCAGACCGGTGCCTTGTCGGATGCGGACTGTACTCGTAGATGGTCATGCACTTTCCTTCGGGCATGGTGACCATTCCGGTGGGCACAAAGCCGCGCCTCATATAAAAGAGATTGACCCGGTCGTTATCATCGGAGGCGGTGGTTAAACTGACGCAGTCGTAGGTGTTGTAGTCCGGCATGGCCTTGACGCGTTCCAGCATTTCCGTTCCGGTGCCGTTTCCCCGCATGTCCGGATACAGGCAGAAGGAACCCAGCTCGATATATTTACGTGTACGGACCCTTGTCTTTTCCTTTCGGCAGGATTCATGCAATCGCTTTACATTTTGATACAGGGAAGGCTTGCGCAGGAGCAGGGAAAACGCGCTGCACAGGAACAGGAAAGGCCTGTTGTTGATGACGTTGACCGGCACCTGCGAGGTGCTGTCCATATAGGACAGCAGCCCGACAAGCTTGCCATTCTCCTCGGCGATGACGATACCGGCACTTGGGTTTTCCAGGTATTCCCGGTAAATGGCCTTCATGAAAGGCAGCCCCAGCATGGAAAGAAAGTAATCCGGAAAGGAGTCCCGGTGCAGCCGTGCCATTTCCCCGATCAGTTTCCGGTCTCCCGGATTGATTTCCCTGATAATCATCGTTTTTTCCCTCACATCGTTTTTTTCAGCGCCTTCAGGTCAGCCATGGTAACGCCCCTGCGGGTTGTCAGTCCCTTGATGATCCGGTAAACATACAGGAAAGGCAGCAGGATTTTATGCCGGTAGACTAACGGATAGGCATATTTGATTTTATCCATGGGCATAAACAGGCGGGAGAGGAAGAAGCGGAGCTTTCCACTGAGTCCGCCGCCGAAGGAATGGACTTCGTTCACGATCTTCTGTTCATATGAACCGTAGGTGCCGCAGGAGGCATAATAGGCAAGCATCTCCTGTTCCGCCTCTGTCAGCGCCTCTCCGCTGAACAGCCGGAGAGCCAGCTCCCGGCTCTTCTTTTCATATTCAGCGGTTCCCATTTTTTCCGCTTCCGCCGCCACATAGTCCATATCCAGTTTGTCCCCGTAATGCTTCAGGAACACGTATGTGTCCAGCAGGGAACGGATTCCGGTGCCGCCGTGTTGATAGTGCTTGTATTCATGGGCGGTCAGGTACAGGTAAAGGTCGTCTGTTGAGAAGTGCCGTCCGAAAGAACCATCTTCGTCCGGGATCAGGCGCTTATCCATTTCCCTGTAATACAGGTGGCAGGGTTCGCTGTCCAGGCCGCTGAACAGCATCCGGTGGATTTCAAAATTGCTGACAGGCGGTTTTGTATACTCGTCATGGTGGCCTTTTCCGGCCTCTTTCACTTCAAACCCCAGTTCCTGCATAATCCGGCCGACGTCCTGCGCCCGGGTGGCGTCCACCAGGATATCGTTGTCCGCCATTTCGCGCATGCCATAGCGGGGATACAGATCCTTGAGGATGGCGCCCTTCAGCGGCATATACCAGATGCCTGCTTCCTCCAGCTTCCGGGTCAGCTCCGCCCGGTCCGCGTCCAGCAGGGCGTTTTTCCGCATGGCCTTGGCAACGGCCTGCACAAAAGCCCCGTTCCGGATGCCGGCGGATTCCAGCGCCATGCCGGCGGCCGCCGCCAGCTTATGATTCTGCGCGGCTTCATATACGAGGGATAGATCCATTCCGTCTGTCCGGCTTTTTTCCGGGATCTGCCCGTTCACCGCGCAGGCGGCAAGGTAAACCAGGTCGTCAGCCACCATTTTCTTTTCCTCCGGCGTCATGCTTCGCATCCTCCTTCTTCGGTAAACCGCAGCACCCGGTCGCAGATGGCCAGCGCCGCCGGCCGGTGCGTCACGATGATTACGGTCCTGTCTGTCAGGCCGCGCAGGTTCTTCAGCAGCTGTTCTTCCGTTTCTGCGTCCAGGGCGCTGGTGGATTCATCCAGCAGCAGCACCGGCCGCTCGGAGAAGATGGCCCTCGCAATGGCCAGCCGCTGCGTCTGGCCTTCGGACAGGCCTGCGCCGCGTTCGCCCAGCTCCGTATCCGCGCCCTGCTCCAGCCCGGAAACGAATTCCTCTGCGCAGGCGGTTTGCAGCGCCCGCCCCAGGCGTTCTTCATCCCCGGCATGCGCCGGATCCGCGAAGGAGACAATGTCCCGGATGGTTCCGTGCAGCAGGGCGTTTCCCTGGGGCACATAGGCAAATAGCCCGCGCCAGGCTGCGGTCAGCGGCTGTCCGTCCACGGTGATTTCCCCGCTGTCCGGCGGGTACATACCCAGCAGCAGCTTCAGCACGGTGGATTTCCCGCAGCCGCTGTGCCCGCAGAAGGCGACAGTTTCGCCCTTCCGGATTTCCAGGCTGAGGTCCTTCAGGATCTCCTGCCGGTCTTCTCCGGCATAGGTGAAACAGACGTCCCGGAGGCGGAGGGCCTGGAAACGGCTGTCATAAAAGTCCCGGATCTGTGCGGGCGTCATTCTCTCTTCCGTCTGTTCATCTTCCAGTTGCTCCGCCTCCATCAGGCGTTCGGCGCTGGCCAGCATGGCAAACCAACGCGGCAGGTATCCGCTGATGCTGGTAATGGGGCCCTGGATCTGGGCGATCAGCTGCATCACGGCGGTCAGCGTGCCGTAGGAAATGGAGCCGGACATTATGCCCCGGGCGCAGTAGATGATGCCGTAAACGTACATCGCATTGATCGCCACGGCCACGCCGGAGGTGCCCAGGTTAGCCAGGTTGTTTTTCCGCATCCGGTCCCGCAGGTGGGTGTGCATCCGGTTTGCGGCTTCCTGTTCCGCGTGTTCTTCCGCCGCGTAGGATTTGACGATCATCAGGTTTCCGATGCATTCCTGCAGGAAAATCCGCAGTTTCCCGTCCGATTCCTGCATCCGCGTGTGCAGGCGTTTGAGCACTCCCCGCAGCAAAACGGACAGTGCGATCATCCCCGCGCCGCCGGGCAGCAGGATCGCGGCAAAATGGCGGTCCAGCACAATCAGCATCGTGACGGCAGCAACAAGCCGGACCCCCATGCCGGAGAGGCCCGGAATCAGTTCTGTATAGTTTTCCGCAACAATGCGCGTATCGTTTGTCAGCCGGTTCATCCATTCCCCGGAGTGAACGGCGCTTACGGCCGCGTACTCTTTCCGCAGGATGGCCGCGGTCAGCCGCTGCTTGAACAGGTTTTCAAGCTGCGCTTTGGAAAGCTCTGTCAGCCACCGGTTGACCATGTGCAGCAGGAGGGAGCCCGCCGTCAGGATCAAGAGAAGCAGCGCGTAATACCGGAACGACTCCTGGTCCCGGCTGACGGCGCTGTTGATCACATTCCGCAACAGCAGCGCGAAACCGACGTTGAGGAATCCGGTCAGAACCTGTACCGCCGTCAGCGCCGCGACGTATCCTTTTTTCCGCCCCGGCGTCCGCCAGAGCCAGGCAACGGTATGATTATGCATGGACGATCCTCCCGGTGATCCTCCGGATTTTGCTCCCGCAGCGTTTCATGAAGATCCGGAGGCTGCCTGCGTGCAGCATCAGGAAGGTATACAACCGGCAGGGAAGTTCTTTCGTGCTGTGGGCTTTTCCTTTCCGCACGTAGCCCGTCATCACGCCGAGGATATCTTCGTCCCGGATGCCGTATTCCCGCGCGATGCAGTTGTCCCCCAGGATAACGTAATCCTCGTTCCGGACCTGCATGACCCGGTGCAGCACATAGTGGCTCGGAGGTCTGCGGTACAGCACCACATCCCCGGGCCGGCACCGCTCCCCGGGCTCTTTCCGGCGCACGGTAAACAGATCCCGGCCTTCCCGCAGCAGCGGCAGCATGCTCACGCCTGTCATCCGGTAGGTCAGGCTGTCGTGCTCCGCCAGGTATGATTCATAATCCATTTTCTTATTCAGCCAGCGCGCCGACGTCCCGCAGGTTCTGCAGCGCGGTCCGGACGTCCCGGGCCAGCACTTCTTCCGGCACATCAAATCGCGCCTTCATCGCGGCGATGATTTCCGCCTCTGTGGTTTCCTTTTCCAGCAGGTTCAGGATGATGCCCAGGGTCTTGTTGCCCCTCACCAGACCGGCAAACCCGGCCCGTCCGGTAGGGACCAGCATGGCCTCCTGGTCGGTCGTGTGGCACAGGAATTCTTTTTTCAGTTTCATTGCCGGGTGGCCTCCTTCATGATGTTGTAGGACAGTTCCGCCGCTTCCGGATCCATATTGCATCCCAGCCGGTACAGGGAAACGGTCCGGCTCAACCGGTCCACCAGGGACAGGGTCTTTGCCAGTGCTGCCGGATCCAGGGGACGGTAGCTTTGCTGAATCAGCATGGGGAACGCTTCCTCGCGGGTTATGGCGCGGATCGTGTTCTGCTTCGCGCGCTCGAGGATGCAGACGGCCTTCAGCGGAACCGAGATGTTTGTGCCCAGGCGGTGCTTTCCGTTCCAGGGCGTGCCGTAAACAACCGCGCCGTCTTCGGTAAGGCGGATCAGGGGCTTGTCGTCGTTCACCATCACGGCGCGGTCCCCCAGCATCTCCCGCCACAGGCGGGTGTGGGTGCTTTTGCCGGTTCCGCTTCTGGCGGTAAACAGGTAAGCGGCGCCGTCCACCGCAACGGCGGAGCCGTGAAACAGGAATGTATCCCGGAAGGGCATCTGTTCCGCGATCCTCCGGTAAACCGCCAGCAGTTCCAGCTCTTTATTCCGGATCTCTTCGGACTGCACTGGGATCACCTCGCCGATCTGTTCGGAGCGTTCCCGCTCAAAAACCAGGTCTGCCGGAGTTGTTTCCACATAAAAAACGGGCGCTCCCACTGCCCGGTAATCCCGGCAGTAATCATGTACAGCGGAATACAGGGAACTGATTCCGATCATCTGATCTCCGATCAGGTAGGTTCCTGTCATGATGGAGGGGCTCCTTTCGCATTAACGGTCGCGCGGAACAGGGTGATTTTCTATTATAAACAGCAGACATGCCGGGGATGGGTCAGAAAGGCTGTACGGGCAAACCGTGCAGCCGGGGATGCTACTTACTTAGTGGGCCATTGCTGGCTCTCGCAAATAACATCTTCCGCTTCAAAGCGGATCACTTCCATTTCCAGAGCTTCATACTTTTCCATGATTGTGTCCTCCTTTCTGCATGATAGATTGTACGGCACTTGTCGTACAGTCTGTGATGTCACTTCTGCGGGAGACCGCTGCTTGTGCAAATGACATCTTCCGCTTCAAAGCGGATCACTTCCATTTCCAGAGCTTCATACTTTTCCATGATTGTGTCCTCCTTTCCGCTTTAGTTTGTATATTTTTTGCCAATATACGCTATTGGAAGAATCTTATTGTAAACAGCAGACATGCCGGGATTGTTCGGGAAAGACTGCGCGGCGTTTGTCGCGCAGTCTGCAATGCCATTATGCTGCCCAAAAGCTTTCGCAAATGACATCTTCCGCTTCAAAGCGGACCACTTCCATTTCAAGAGTTTCATACTTTTCCATGATTGTGTCCTCCTTTTCGCATTAGTCTGTACATTTTCGTTGCCGTTTACCATTATTGCCACCGGATGTAAACATGTCAATACAAATACGGTTCTTTACGTGTATACTGGATACATACAAAAAACAGTCAGAACGCCATGTAACCCTACTGCTTTCCCAACAAAAAAATTACAAAAATTTTAAGAAAGATGTAAAAACTCAGAAAATGGGGCAAAATTGCAACATTTATTACGCTATGATGTACATGAACCGAGGGAAACAGAAAAAAAGAAAGGACAGGTGGCAGTCATGGAATACAGGATCACAGGAAGAACCGGAAATATGAGGAGCGTGCTGAATATGGCGGAGCGGAAGATCGCGAACGTCCGGGAGAAGATCAGTGACTTCCGGAAGGAGTGGAAGCAGGAGCAGGATCTGTGGAATCCCTACGGCGGGAGCTACTGCGGCAAGGAGACTGCCGGCCCCAGCGAGGAGGCCATCATGGCCTGCGCCAAGGCGGACCTGGAGTTCGAAATCGCGACCATGTTCTGGGAAATAGTGTAAAAAGTCCCAAAGGGAGTTTTTACAAATTCAGAATTATTTCGACCGCGGAGCGCAGAAACGGAACGTGACAGCAGGGACAGACCAACTGTCACGTTCCGCCTAGCGGCGGTGGCCACTTGATGCAGCATCAAAAAACAGCATGTTGATTGTCCAACATGCTGCATAGGTTGAAGTTTATATCATTCTGCATTGTTAATTGTTGAGGAGGCATCCGTGCTTCAGCACGGCGAATGCCTCCCATGCTACAGCCGTCAAAGGCGCGAAGCGGCTTTGTTAACGGCGATCGCAATATTGCCGCGTGAATAACATTCAGTTTGCCTGAATGTTATTCATCCGGCTGTAGCTTCCGCCCAGCTTCACCAGCTCGTCGTGTGTGCCGCGTTCCGTAATCCGTCCTTCCTCAATCACGAGGATCTGGTCGGCGTTGCGGATGGTGGACAGGCGGTGGGCGATGGCGATGATGGTCCGGGTTCCGGCGACGCCGGCGATGGCCTGCTGGATCTGCTGCTCCGTCTCCACGTCCACGGAGGCGGTGGCTTCATCCAGGATGATTACCGGGGACTTCCGCAGGATAGCCCGGGCAATGGCGACCCGCTGCTTCTGGCCGCCGGAGAGGCGCAGGCCCCGCTCACCCACAAGGGTCTTGTATCCGTCCGGCATGGCCATGATATCGTCATGGATCTTTGCGGCTTTTGCCGCGTCCTCAATCTCCTCCATGGAGGCGTCCGGCACAGCGTAGCCGATGTTCTCCGCGATGGTGCCGTTGAAGAGGAAGGTATCCTGGAGCACCGGGGAGATATTCTGCCGGAGGCTGTCCAGGGTCACGTGCCGGATGTCCTGCCCGTCCAGCAGGATCCGGCCGGCCGTGGGCTCGTAGAAGCGGGAAATCAGCTGGGTGAGGGTGGTTTTGCCCACGCCCGTGGGGCCCACCAGCGCCAGCATCTGGCCCGGTTTGCAGACAAAGGAAACGTCCTTCAGCACGGGAATGCTTTCCCCGTAGGAGAAGCTGACGTGGTCGAAGGTGATTTCGCCCTTCACGTCCTTCAGGGTGCCGGCGTCCGGCAGGTCCTGGATCTCCGTGGGCGCGTCCAGCACGGCCAGCACGCGCTCCGCTCCGGCCATGGACTGCTGCATGTTCTCCAGCAGGTTGGCCAGGCCGGTGACCGGCCCGTAGAACAGGCCCAGGTACAGCAGGAAGGCCACGATGTCCGCCACGCTCAGGCCTTCCTTATAAGCCAGGTAGCCGCCGAAGCCCACCACCAGGATGGTGCCGATGGAGGAAAGGAACTCCACGGAGGGATGGAAGATGCCGCTGAGCTTCAGCGCCTGCAGCATCGCCCGGATATGTTCAAAGTTATGCTCGTTAACCTGTTCTGTTTCATATTCTTCCCGGCCGAAGGACTGGATCTCATGAATGCCGGAGAGGTTGTCCTGGAGTTTGCCGTTCAGTTCGCCCATTTTCTTCTGGGAAATCCGGAAGAAGGGGCGGACTTTTTTGGAGAAAATGATACCGGAAAGGAAGATGAGGGGAATGGGCGCGCAGGTGATCAGCGCCAGTTTCCAGTTGATGGTCAGCAGCACGATGAGCACGCCGGTGAAGGTAACCAGGTTGGTGATGGATTCCGGGATCATGTGGGCGTAGAGCAGCTCAAAGTCCCGGGTATCGTTGACGATCCGGCTCATCAGGTCGCCGGTCTGCTTGTCATGGAAATAACCCAGGTGCATATGCTCCAGCTTGTCATAGGTCCGGGTGCGCAGGTCGCCCACCAGGTACCAGGCGGCCTTATGGGCCAGGTAGTTGCTGAGGAAGCGGAAAAGGATCCGCAGCAGGTACAGGGCTACCAGCGCCGCGGTCATCAGGCCGATGGTATGCAGTCCTTCCTCTGTCAGGCCTTTTTCCACCAGTCCTGTCATGGCGGAAAGCAGCTTCGGCGCGGTCAGGTTGACTGCCGTCAGGGCCAGGGTGGACAGAATCGCGACAATATACAGCGTCCTGTATCGGATGGCTTCACGACTGAGCCGCCACAAGGTCTTGATCATCTTTTACCTCCGGTAAAATCAATTCATAATTCATAATTCATAATTAAATAATTCCCATATGCCATGAATAAATCCATACAAGGGCTGTCATCCAATAATTCTGAATTCTGAATTCTTAATTCTTAATTCTGAATTGTTGTGTCCTTCTTCTCCAGCTTTTTTCTCCAGGCTACGTACCGCATTATACAGGAGATGCCCGCCAGCATCCAGGTCACGCCCGCGGTGATCCAGATGGACCAGACGCCGGCGGTGGTCAGGTGGAGGAGCAGCAGGGGCAGGCCGACGCGGCCCGCGATTTCCACGATGCCGTTGATGAAGGAGAAGATGGCGTCGCCCACGCCGTTCAGCACGCCCCGGGCGACGTAGATGATGCCCAGGAAGGCGTAGAAGCAGCTGGTAATCCGCAGGGCTTTCTGCCCCAGGGCAATCACGTCCGTTTCCTTGACGAACATGCCGACCAGGGAGCCGCCCCACAATTGCATAACCACCAGCATGAGGCCTGCCACGGCGAGCATGGCCAGCAGGCTGTCCCGGAAGCCTTCACGGATCCGTTTGTTCTTGCCGGCGCCCATGTTCTGGCTGGTATAGGTGGACAGCGCCATGCTCATGGAGCCGAAGGGCTGCTGCACCAGCTGCTCCAGGCGGTTGGTGGCGGTATAGGCGGCCATGGCGGTGGGGCCGAAGGTGTTGACTACGGATTGCAGCGCCGTGGTGGAGATGGCGATGAGGCTCCACTGCAGCGCCAGGGGCAGGCCGAGGTGGATTGCCTGCTTCGAGATGGCCTTGTCAAAGGCCAGGGAAGACTTGTTCATGCGGAAGTAGGGGTTTCTGCGGAAGGCGTAGAGCAGGGATCCGGAACCGGCCAGCAGCTGGGACAGCATGGTGGCAAACGCGGCGCCGAATACGCCCATGCCGAAGGCACCCACGAAAAGCAGGTCCAGGCCGACGTTGAGCAGGCAGGAGAAGACCAGGAAATACAGGGGGGTACGGGAATCTCCCAGGGCCCGCTGCATAGAGGATGCGTAGTTGTAGATGGCAATGAGCGGCACGGAAGCGGAGGTCATCCGCATGTAGGTGATGGCGTCCGGCAGGATTTCCGCGGGGGTGCCCATCCAGGTCAGCACGGTGGGGACCATGATGAAGGCCAGCGTACCGGTGAGCAGGGAAGTCAGCAGGGTGATGTAGGCCGAGTTGGCGATGGCCTTGCAGACCATCTTGTCTTCCCGGGCACCGAAGAACTTGGCCGTGACGATACCGCAGCCGCCGCTGATGCCGTTGAAGATGGAGAAAAACAGGAAGGAGATGGAACCGGTGGCTCCGACAGCCGCCAGGGCGTCCGCACCCAGCAGCTGGCCCACGATCATGGAGTCCGCCAGGTTATAGGCCTGCTGGAACAGGTTGCCGATGAGCAGCGGCAGCGCAAAAACAGAAAGCAGCGCCAGGGGCTTGCCTTCTGTCATATTCATGGTCATTTGCCGCCTTCCACGGCCAGTGATGTGGAACATAGGAAAACTCCTTTGGAGTTTTTAATGAATATTGAAAACTTAAAACTTAAAACTGAAAAATGATATAGTGTGACGAATACATCCGTGTTCCTTTGAAAGTTAAACCTTGGTAAATCAACAAATCATAATTATGAATTATGAATTATGAATTGTGAATTGGTGTTTTTCCCGTCCAGCGTGAGCTTTGCGCTGCCCTTGTCAGTCTTCAGCTCGTAGTCGCCTTTAAACCCTGTGAGGGTCACGAAGCCGTTTTCGTCTGTCACCAGGTTTTCGTGGGTTTCCCAGTCACCGTGGATGAGACCCATCAGGGCATGATAGGAGGGCTTTTCGGTATTGTCCTCATGCACAAAGCCGGAGGGTGCTTTCAGCCAGCAGCCGTCGTTGAAGTCCCAGGTGGTGATGGCTTCCACCAGCGGATGGGAGAAGAGGACGGGATACATTTCGCTGATCTCACGGGCCTGGCGCTCTTCGCCGGCGGGCGTGCTGGGCCACTCGTCCACCTGCCAGTCGTTCAGGTCCACGATGTGGGCAGGCATGATTTCGCCGGAGATCAGGGTGTTTTCCGTAAAGTGGATCGGGAGACCGAAGCGGGAGAACCGCTCCAGCACGGTGTTCAGCTTTTCCAACCCCCAGTAGCCCTGGTGCTGGTGGCTCTGGATACCGATGGCGCTGATCGGCACATCCGCTTCCAGCAGGTCTTCAATCAGCTGGGCATAGGCTTCGCTGGTGTTGAAGTCGTTGATCAGCAGCACCGCGTCCGGATCGGTTTCCTTGGCGGCGGTGAAAACCTCCCTCACCAGGCCGACCCGGCCCTTTTCAGCGCAGATGCGGGTGATGGCGTTGTCATACCGGTCAAACACGGGCATGATCACCACTTCGTTGATCACATCCCAGAGGTTGATGACGCCCTTGTAGGCGCTCACGTCCCGGCGGATGCGCTCCAGCTGGCGGCGGAGGATTTCTTCATTGGAGTATTTCAGGAGCCAGGGTGCGCAGGCGGTGTGCCAGCACAGGGGATGTCCCTTGACCTGGACGCTGTTGTCCCGCAGCCACCTGGCGGCGGCAATGGTTTCCGGATAGGCGGTCTTGCCTTCTTCCGGCTCGTACCGTCCCCAGTAGAAAGGCAGGGTGCCGTAGTTGAAAAGCTTCAGCCACTTGTCCATTCGCTGGCTCAGGAAAGCCTGCTGCTTTTCATCCTGGGATTTCATCAGGGCAACGGCGTCAAAGGCGCCGCAGCCGAACAGAAACTGGTGGGATACCTGATCAGCACGGACCTGCTGACGGGCCGCGGGGGTTCCGTCCGGGTTGAGAAGCTGGATACGGGCGGCCGCACGGCGGTGGGCAAACTGATTCTGATTCATGGCGATCCCTCCGGTTTTAAGGGAAGACTGATTAAATGAGTCCGTCAGATGCCAGATGGATTTTTTGTCGGGATCCAGCGCAGATTTCGAAGGTTTAGTGGCGCTAAATCGAGAAAGCTGTGCGCAGATAACGGCAAAAAAGGCGCTGGCAAATGGGCGGGGGAATTAATCAGGGTCTCCCTAATTTCGATTGTATTGTAAAGCCGGGGTCCGGGAAAAAACTGCCCATTTTTTGACCTGCGGCTTCTTACTTTTTGTACAGCCTTCCGCCTTGACTTCCGGCTTGTCCGGCGGTTTAATGGAGGGGAACGGAGGATAACGCTATGGATTACAGCCAATATGAAAACTACGGGTTTGACCGGGTGAGCGCCTTTAACCTCTCCACGGGTTATGAAAAGCGGAGCTACCAGGCGCACTGGCATTCCTATGGCGAAATCCTGCTGGTGGGTCCCGGGAAGACGAACGTCTTCCGGGTGAACCAGAGCACCTATGAACTGGTGGAAGGCGATTTCCTGCTCATGTGGCCCATGGAGGTGCATGAGATCATCGACGCGGACCGGAAGGAATCGCTGGTGATCCAGTTCAGCAATAACTTCATGAATTCCCTGTTTGACCTGCAGCGGATCATGCATTTCTACCGGAATCTGCACGTGCTGTGCATCAATGCCCATCCGGAACTGGTGGGCAAGCTGCGGGTGATCGCGGACAAAATGAAGGAGATCTGGTTTGAGGCGAGCCCGGACCGGGAGCTCCGCTGCTGCATGCTGCTGATGGAGTTTATGCTGACCCTGGACCGTTACCGGGATGAGTTCGCGCCCGAGCTCCGCGGCGGGGATACCTACAGCTATACCGATACAGTGATGCGCCGGATGATGACGGTCACGGATTATATCAAGAACAACCTGACGGCGGATGACCTGTCCCAGGCCGCGATGGCGGAGATGGCAGGTATCAGCAAGGACTATTTCTCCCGGATCTTCCGCAGCGTGACCGGTACCAATTACAGCCGGTGGCTGAATATGATCCGCATGGAAAAGGCAACGGAGCTCCTGGCGGATGAGGAAATGACCCTGACCGAGGTGGCTATGCGCTCCGGCTTCCAGAGCATCTCCAGCTTCAACCGGGTCTTCCGGGCGGAAAAGGGCATGGCGCCGGGAGAGTACCGTGCGCTTTCTGTAAAGTAGATTTAGCGAATTCATAATTCATAATTCACAATTCATAATTATATTTACTGCGAATCATATCAAAGGGCAGAATCTGATGCCTGGATATATTCATTCCGTAGAATGTTGACAAATAATTCTGAATTCTGAATTCTTAATTCTGAATTGAGAAGCGACTAAAAGGAGCGCCCTATGGATTACATTCACGAACTTCGGAAACTGACCGGTCCCCGGAAACTGATCCTGAACTGCGCAGGCGTGGTGATTGAAAAGGACGGCAAAGTCCTCTTCCAGCGCCGTTCGGATAACGGAAAATGGGGCCTGATCGGCGGACTGGTGGAAATGAACGAGACCTACGCGCAGGCTGCTGTGCGGGAAGCCCGGGAGGAAACCGGACTGGAAGTGAAGCTGACCGGTTTCCTGGGCATCTTCCACAACCATGATATGGTCTGGGCCAACGGGGACGCGGCGCATGTGATTTCCGCCATGTATACCGCGGAAGTGGTCAGCGGTGAACCCAGGATTGACGAGGAATCCTTTGAGCTTCGTTTCTTCGGAAAGGACGAGGTGCCGCCCCTGTTCGCGGAGGATCATATTGCCGGGCTGGAAGCCTACTACAAGGGAATCCGCCTTCCGCTGTTCGAGGAGAACGAGTACAGAAAATAAGACTCCATTGATATATTATTCTGGAGACCTGTAAAAATCAGTGGACGGGGCGAAGACTGAATAACTGGTCAGAAACCATAATATTGTTAAGTTTTAAGTTTTAAGTATTCATTAAAAACAAAGGCGCTGTCCGTAAGGACAGCGCCTTTGCTATTTATATAAATGGGAGTTCCGTTGGTCTCAGCGGTACATATCCTGCCTGGGCGACAGCCATCTGACCCTCATCGCTGACAAGCCAGTTGACAAAGGCTTCGGTCTGGGTATCGCCCTTGCGGTATACGGCGTAGTAATTCACGCTGTACGGGTAAGCGCCGCTCTGCAGGTTTGCCGGCGTGGGTTCAATGCCGTCTACCGCAAGCACCTTGATGCCGGAATTTTCTACCAGGGTGTTCACATAATAGAGGTAGCTGTAGCCAATGGCATTAATGCTGTTTTCATAGTTGCCGATTTGGGCGACAGCTTCCGACATACCGCTTGAAACATAAATAGATTCTGCGTTCTGGATAATCAGTCCCTTCATCACCATTTCTTCCATGGCGGTCTGGCTGCCGCTGCCGTGGGGACGCTGATAGGCGAGGACCGGGCCTTCTTTATCGCTGATCTGTGACCAGGAAAGGATTTCCCCGGTGTAGATCTGCTGGATCTGCCGGGTGGTCAGGGATTCCACTATATTGTTTTCATTTACCATGAAGACGAAGGCATCACAACAGAAAGGAACGTAGACCAGATCTACTCCGGCATCCTCCGCTGCCTTCCGTTCATCCGCGTTGGGATAGGTGGCCAGCACCAAGTCAATCGGATGGGTGTCGTCCATCATGACGCCCCGGCTTTTGATCGTTACCAGTGGATTGGCGCTTCCTTTGGTGAGCCGGTCATAGGCATAGGGAGTGGTGGAGAAGTTGACAAAGCCGTTCATATCTTCTTCCGGCAGGTTCAGCCACTGCCGGGCCAGCTCCATGGCCATAGGTACGCACACCGTGCTGCCGTCTATGCTGGGATAGGTTCCCCAGGAACCGATATACAGGGAGTCGCTGCCTTCCAGCGGCGTGGTTTCGCCCAGGTGGAAAGCATCGCCTTCCGCGAAATGCATCCAGGAATCACTCCTGCTGATGGCCTGGTTAATCTGGCTCCATGAACCGGTGGATCCCTCTGCCAGGGCGAAAAGGGGAAGCAGCGTCAGCGCAAGCAACATACAGATCAGTCTTTTCATGGGGTTCATTCCTCCTCTGTGCCAGGCGTCACGGGAACGATCCTGACAGATTCTTTTTTAATCCAGCCTGTGTCATATCCGGTGGTAACGCAGGCCCAGGTTTTCTGTTCCTCCAGAATCCGCACCTGAGTGCCCATATGCAGATCCGTAATCTTTTCTCCATCCGGAGCATCCAGCAGCGGCAGCTTTTTCAGGTAGTTATTGTCCCAGATGATCCCAAGTGCATCACTGCCTGATCCCGGCAGGGGATCGCGATACAGCTCCACTGCTGACAGCGGGACGTACAGATCCGGGAAAGAGAAATGGGCCCAGGGACCTTCCACTTCCACCTGGTACCAATCCCAGTATGGATCATCCGGTTCAATATTGTATGTAGCGATCAGTTCTTTGGTCGGCTTGATTTCCATTGTAAACAGGGTGTTGGTGACACAGTAATCCAGCAGTTTGATATCCACCCAGCCGATTTCCGCATTTGTTACAGGACGTGCGATCTTGGCCATGAATGAGGCTTCCTGCTCTATATGAACCGGTATGCCGCCGGGTATGGCGGATATGGGGATCACGCTGCTTTCTGTTTCATAAACCGGGATTTTATCCACATCCTTCAGCCAGGCCAAATCCACATCAGCCCACATCCAGCTCTCGGATGATTCTCTGGAGGGTGCTTTTGAGGACGTATCCCAGTTATCTCCGCGGAACAGGCTGTCATCCGGATAATAGACGCACCAGCTGTCATCCTTATCCGCTTCCAAGCCGGCCGGCAGGGAAACCCTTTCCAATGCTAAACAGCAATAAAACGCATCTACGCCGATATGGGTTACAGTCAGGGGTAACGCAATGGACTGCAGACTGGTGCAGCCGGAAAAGGCGTAATCTTCCAATGTTTTCAGGCCGATGGGCAGGGAAACGGTTTTCAGGTAATCGTTGCCGCAGAAAGCATGCTTAGCGATGCACTCCACACCGGCAGGAACGTCGAAGTGTTCATCTTCCTTGCTCTCCGGATACAGGAGGAGGCTTTTTCCGTCTTTGGAGTAGAGAACTCCATCAATTGTTTTATACAGTGGATGATCCTCCGGAACCTCATAGGCGTCGACGTAGCTGTCGTACATGGAATAATAGATTTGCTCGACAGGCACGGCGCATTCGATCCTGAAGGTTTTAAAGCTGCAAAAGACAAAGGCTCCATCGTAGATATGCTCCAGGGATGCCGGAAGAGTCAGTGTATTAAAGTTAAGATGCACGAAGGAATTCTCTCCGATCATCCGGATAGAAGACGGCCATATAATATTGTGGAAATCATCGCGGTCTTCAACTATCCACTCTCCTGAAAAGAATAAATACTGTCCCGGGTTATTATTGAACAAAGCTTCGATTTCCGGATCGTTTTCAATGGATCCGTATTCGTTTTTTTCACCATAATAATTGCCAAGGGTTACAACGCCTTCCATCAGGGTCATTGTATCGCCATCCAGACGACAGTATGTATTACGAGCTTCGTCGTATTCTGTTTCCCAGTCGCTTTCAGCCCGGTCATCTTCTTCCATTACGGCGCAGGTCGGGAGAATCAGGCTGAAGATGATCAGCAGCAGAAGCATCAGGCGGAAAGCTTTTTTCATGTTTATCCCTCCATGTTTTTCAGGGGTTTATGGAAATAACGGCCAGATTATTCGGACTCCGGCGTCGGATTGTCAATGATGTATTTATATCCATGTACCTGGCAGTAGTGCAGGGCTCGGGAATCTTCCGGCACCCTGCAAATAAGCTTGTTACAGCCGTAGAAGGCCTTTTCACCGATGAATGAAACACTTGCCGGGATCACAAGACTGGTCAGCTGTAGGCAGTCGTCAAACGCACGCGCCTCAATGGTTGTGAGATTGTCCGGAAGCTTGATATCCTGAAGGGAAGAGCAATACTCGAACGCTTCCTCCTGAATGACTGTCAAGCTGTCCGGGAGGGTGATGGAGGTAAGATTTGAGCAGAAGCCAAATGCATCTTCTCCGATTTCCGTCAAACCTTCCGGAAGAATGACTTCCTCAAGGTTATCGCAGTTATGGAACACTCCCTTTTCAAGGACCGTGACTCTATCCGGAATTCTGACGGAAGTCAGATCTGTATTATAGAAAGCGTAATCCTCAATTCTTACCACACGGCCTGGGATAGTAAATCCTGTCAGGCTTGTTTCGGCAAAAGCGCTTGATCCGATTTGCATCAGGCTGTCGGGGACGGTGACTGTAGTAAGGTTATTGCACTCTTCAAAAGCGCTGTCTCCGATGATAACCACATGTTCCGGTATGGTGACGGAGGTTAGCCCCAGACAGCTCAGGAAGGCGTTGGTTCCGATGACCGTCAGACTGTCCGGAAGAGAGACGGAAGTAAGTTCACAGGCTGTAAAGGCATTCATACCGATCAGTGTGACGCCTTCGGGGACGATGATGCTGGTGCAGTTTTTTCCGGCGATGCTGTTGTAGTCCAGATCCCCGGAATCGGTCCACAAACCCGCCTTGGAATATACTTCCTCCAGCACGGTTCTGTTCTCAAGACCGATGGCAGTTACGGGATGCCCGTCCAGTTCGGACGGAATTACCAGTTCACCGTTCGCGTCAGCCCGGATAATTGCCGCGGAATCATCCTGCAGCAGGACGTATTGGAAGATGCCGCTCTTCCGGAGGGTTGTATCGGCAACCGTTTCTCCATAGTACAGATCGAAGAGAAGATTCCTGATACCGGACTTGTCAGAAGGGGATACTGCAATAGTACGGGGCAGTTTGCCACAGCCTTCAAAAGCATCTTTAGCAATGTTTGTCAGGCTGTACGGCAGATTGGCATTCTGCAGACTGGTACATCCGGCGAAAGCTTTTTTGCCGATGGTTTCCACGTTATCCGGGATCGTTATATCTGTCAGATGACTGCAAAGCTGAAAGGCAGAGTCCTTTATGGTGGTGATGCTTTCGGGAAGTACGATGGATTCCAGGCCGGTACACCGGTAAAAAGCGGATTTTCCGATGGAAACCACGCTTTCCGGCAGGGAAAAGGCTGTCAGCCTGTCACAGTCCGTAAAGGCACAGGAACCGACGGACGTTACGGTGTCCGGCAGGGTGACGCCCGTGCAGTTCCCGCTGATAACACCGCGGATGACGGTTCCGGAGTTTTCAATCAGGCCGGCGGATTTGTACAGCAGATAGGTATCGGGATGTCCGTCCAGGCCGATGGCTGTCACAGTATGTCCGTCCAGCTTGGCAGGGATAACCAGGTTTCCGTCTGCTTCTGCGGTAAGAATGGCTGCGGAACCATCTTCCAACAGGATATACTGAAAATCGCCGCTCCGCAGGATTTCCGTACCCACGGCAAGGGATGCCCCGGCGAAGGCAAGCAGCAGGAGAATCAGCATAAATGCTGGCAGTTTTTTCATATGAAGACCCCTTTTCTCTCCTTATGCCCCGGAGATGGTATGGTCTGTGATGCTGAACAGGATGACAATTATATAATGAGTTATCTGAACGGATTCTTCCCGTTCGTGGGATGCTGTATCCATCATAACATGAATAAGGCCGCGCATTTGTGAAAAAACTGTAAACAATGTAAAAGGGTAAGAACAATAAAGAAGCTTTTCTGCGAGGCCGGAGGTGGACAAGAAAAGCGGAGGAGGATACAATAAAATATCGGAGGAAATAATGATGAAGATCATGGTCAGCGCCTGCCTGCTGGGCGAAAACTGTAAATATAACGGCGGCAGCAACCGGAATGAAAAGCTGCTGCGCCTGCTGGAGGGACACACAGTGATTCCCGTCTGTCCGGAGGTGCTGGGCGGGCTGCCGGTGCCCCGGCCGTCCGCGGAGATAGTGAACGGAACCGTGATGAACGTGGCAGGGGAGAATGTGGACGCCGCTTTCCGGCTGGGGGCTGAAAAAGGCCTGGAGCTGGCGAAGCGGGAAAAACCGGACCTGATCGTTCTTCAGTCCCGCAGTCCCAGCTGCGGAGTGAAGATGATTTATGACGGCTCCTTCTCCGGCAGGAAGATTCCGGGGCAGGGCCTTTTCGCGGAGGCGGCGGTGAAGGCCGGCTTCAAAGTGCTGGACATTGAGGATATAGCAGATGGAGAAGCACAGTTTTATTGATATTCACAGCCATATTATCTACGGTGCGGACGACGGAGCCCAGAGCATGACGGAAGCCATCCGCATGCTGCAGGCGGACCGGGATCAGGGCGCGGTGGCTGTGTTTGCCACGCCGCACTACGGCCGGGAGAACAATAACTTCCTGCCCGTGGCGGCCGGGGTGCGGGAAAAGTTTGAACTGCTGAAGGAACGGGCGGCGGAGGAAGTGCCGGAGATCCGGCTGTACCTGGGTACGGAGTGGTACTGCGCCTGGACGCTGGCGGAGCGGGTTTTTCGCATGGAAGCCTTCCGGATGAACGGCACGAATTATGTGCTGACAGAGTTCCTGGAGTATACGGGCTGCCATGAGCGGCCGGAGAAATTCCGCACAAACCTGGCCCAGCTGCAGAAGCGGGGACTGAAGCCCATCCTGGCGCACGCGGAGCGCTACCGTGCCCTGCAGGATGACCGGGATCTCGTCCGGGAACTGGCGGACAGCGGCGTCCTGATGCAGGTGAACGCTTTTGATCTGGAGCGGAACATCAACCCGGTCACCCGGGAACAGGCCCAGTGGATGGCCAGGGAGAAGCTGATTTCCTTCATCGGCAGCGACATGCACGGGATGCGGCCCGGTGCCCGCCGGCCGGTGGTGGAGGAAGGCATCCGCTGGCTGTTTGACAACGTGGAGGAAGAATACGCCCTGGACGTGACCATGCGCAACGCGGAGACGCTCCTGAAAGCGGGGACGGTATGACCAGGCAGGAACTGACGGACTACATCTTTGACGCCTTCAGTGTGGAACCGGACTATCCCTTTTCCCGGGATGACGTGACCTGCGTTTTCCGCCACACGGATAACCGCAAATGGTTCGGGATCATGATGAAGATCCCGTACCGGACCCTGGGCATGAACCGGGACGGGGAAACCGATATTGTGAACATCAAGTGCGATCCGGTGCTGATGGGCTCCCTCCGGGGAAAGCCGGGTTTCCGCCCGGCCTACCACATGAACAAGGATAAATGGATCACCATCCTGCTGGACGGTTCCGCGGGGCGGGAGGAGGTTACCGCCCTGGTGGATATGAGTTTCCGCATGACGGAAACCAAACTGCGAAAAGCCGGTCATCATTCTGAATTCTGAGGAAGACAGAGCGCGGCTGCTTTGTCTTCTTATTTTTTTTTGCCCGTGTGTCCGGATTTAGCCTTCCGGACCGTCTAATGTATGTAACGTTACAGAACGAGGAGCTGAAGCTGTGGACAGGGGATTCTTTATCGCGGAGATCGAAGCCTGCACGGACATGATGTACCGGGTAGCCTGGTCGATCCTGCGGAACGATGACGATGTGCAGGACGCATTGCAGGATGCCGCCCTGAAAGCCTGGGAAAAACGGAGCAGGCTGAAGGAAGAGAAATACTTCCGCACCTGGATTATCCGTATATTGATCAACGTGTGTTACGACGCACAGAGAAAGCATCGCAGGAATGTTCCACTGGAAGAGATTCCCGAGGGAACCTACGCTTCCGTTCCGGACCCGGACCTGGCGATCGCGCTGGCGGCTGTACCGGAAAAGCTGCGGCTGCCGCTTGTCCTTTGCTATTCGGAAGGGATGACCTATGAGGAGGCAGCGTCTGCGCTGCGGATCCCGCTGGCCACTCTCCAGGGACGCCTTCGCCGGGGAAAAGAAGCTTTGAGAAAGGAGCTGAAAGCGGAATGAAGCGTGATATGGAAAACCTGAACCTGCGGGATACCTTCAAGGCGACACCGGATAAGTGCCGTGACGCGCTGATGACAGCCGCCTGCTCCGTAAGGGAGGAAGAACCCGTGAGGCGTATTACCGTGAGAGCGGTGCTGATAACGGCATGCATTATCCTGGCGACCATGGCCATTGCCATCGCCGCCACAAAGACCCTGGGCTGGGGAGACTTCTTTGAGATCTTCTACGGCGACACAGACGCGGTAACCAAGGAAGCCCAGGAGATTATGGACAATACGAAACAGCAGACCTTTACCATCGGCCCGGTGGCCTTTACCGTGCAGAGCCTGTTCGCGGATGAGCAGGAGGCCATGGCCTCCACCCTGGTGACTACGGCGGACGGCAGCAAAGCTATTATTGTAATGGACTATTTCTATGAGGATACCCTCAGCAACAATGATGAATTCGGTGAGATGCTGGCGAAACTGTATGGCGTGGATCCGGAGACCACCTGGATTGATGTGGCTAAAAAGCTGAACTGCCCGCTGTACTCTGTCGGCGCGAGACTGCATATGCAGGATCCCTATGATGGCGGCGGCGGAATGTATGACGCCTTATATGATGAAGAAGGCCGCCTCGTATACTTCAGCACGAATGAAATCAGCTATCCGGACAATGAATCTGTCGCCGCGCAGGGAACGCTGGAGCTTCCGGCCCAGCTGTCCCTGTGGGTGGAGGAAGTGGACCTGGAGACAGGGGACACAAAGGATATCGGGGATGACCTGGTGGATGTGAAGGTTCCCATGTCCATCCAGTCGGAACCGGTTGAGTATCAGATTCCGGAGGACTATGTGGTTTTTGGCCTGCACCTGGACAGCGTGAAGGCGGCGAAGACAGCGGCCGGCGTGTACCTTTACCTGGATTTTACCGATCAGGGCCACATGCAATACCGGAAGGATTATATTCGTCCTGTCTGGACGGATGAAGACGGAAATGAGTATCCCGATGGCATCAATATGAGCCACAGCATTGATACGGATCAATCGCCTCAGATCTGTATCACCAGCATGATTTCTGCCGACAGCATCCCGGAACGGATCCGGTTCCAGCTGGCAGATGAGGAAAAAGGCGATGACGGTGTGCCGCCTGTGACGCTTGAACTGAAGAAATAACGGATGGAGAAATAAGATGAAAAAGAGTATCTGTATCCTTTTGATTGCTGTGGCCTGCCTGCTGTGCCTGACAGGGGCGGCTGCGGCGGAATATGTAAAGTTTTCCAAATACAACATGTTGGAAATTACCGGGATTGATGATACGGTTTATGTCCTGACAGGGAGAGCGGGCGTCTGGTCCTGGAAACCGGGTGATCAGGAGCTGACCCTGTATGAGAGCGGTTATGAATGGCCGGATTATGAGGGCCTTGTCGCCGTGGACGGCGTTCTGTATACGGTTAATAAGGAGAATTATCAGTTTACCGGCATCGGTGAAAACGGCCGCGGGGCTCCGCTGGACGGGGTTGCCATACCGGGTTTTAAGAAAACCGCCCATCTGGGACGGGGCTGGAGTATAAGCTCCATGCGGAATACGCCCTGCGGGTTATTCTGGAAGGTGTATCCAAACGAAAAATCAGAAACAGAACTGCTGTGCAGGCTGGATCTTTCGACGATGAAGCTTTCCTGCCGCTCTGTTTCGAGCATATTCGGAATATTCAGCTACTGGATTGAAGAAGATGGAACGACCTGGGTTATCCAGCAGAAGGACGGCGGGATCTTCTCCCTGTGCACCCTGGACTGGGACAGCGGAAAGCTGACAAAGGTGGATGAACTGCCTCATGGATCCGGCGGAATGATCATGAAGGACGGGGATATGTACTTTCTTGTCAAGAAAGGGCAGATCATCCGGCGCAAACCGGACGGCAGCATTGAAACCATCGGACAGGTGCCGATCCGGCAGAACAACCACAAAAACAGTCTTTTGCTGAATAATGACGTGATGGTGTATGTTGATATGAATGAAATGGCGTCTTTCAGCTTTGGCGAAGCACAGGAACAATAATATCGGGGTGGGCCGGATATAACGGCCCACCCTTCTTTTTTTCATTTTTGGAAACCAAATTGCCCTGCCGTTCGTCTAATAATTGAAAACATCATGGATCACAGATCGGATCTTCAGAAAGGAAAACTTATGAGGAAAATCGATAAGTATCTGAATTCAGCCATAGCCCTTACGCTCCTGTTCGCGGTGGCGCTTGTAATACGCTACGTCAACTGAACACAGATTTCATTTTTATCCCGGGGGTTATCATGTTTAAAAAGATATTGGCAATATTGCTCCTGCTCTCTTTAGCCGCTGCCTGCTGCTCTGCCTCCCTGGCGGAAGGAACAGTGAAGATCGGCAAAAAAGGCATAGATAATATGAAGTTTGCCGGATTGCTGCCGGATGGGCGGATGGTCTATGGCGGCTTCATGGAAGAGAGGACAGATTCCGACAGGAAAGCCAGGCTCCTGTGCCTGAACCCGGATGGGACGGTCTCCTGGGAGTATGTGGATCAGAAAGCAGGATATTATCATGAAACGGTTGTGACGGACGAAGGCACCATCGCAGTGCTGCAGCCCGGCACTGTGAGGCTTTTTTCCGCGGACGGGCAGTTCACGGGAAAAGAGATACCTTTGGATAATTCGCGCGGGTTTTATTTATACGAGCTCACAACCCATGGCCTGCTGACAGAGGCTAAAGAGTTTACCGGCTGGGATGGGAATACCCTGTTTGCGCTGGCCGATCCCCTGATGTACAAGGTGCACAGCCTGACTGCGGATGAGGATGGCCTTGTCCTGACGGGCTGGGAATCGCTTTGGAGGGGTCTGGACGTTCCGGCAAAGATCATGAAGGTTGACTGGCAGGGAACAATCCTGTGGGAAAAGACA
This sequence comes from Clostridiales bacterium FE2011, assembly GCA_017569305.1. NCBI lineage: Bacteria > Bacillati > Bacillota > Clostridia > Eubacteriales > Clostridiales bacterium FE2011. The sequence continues at coordinate 2,090,698 of CP069418.1, forward strand.
CTTCCCGTGATGACGGAAGAAGACAGCGGGTGGCTGCAGCCGAGCTTTCGAACCGGTGACGGCGGATACCTGGCTTTGCATGAACAATCCGTTTTTCATCCCGATACGGAACAGATGTCATACTATGCGGAGGTCGTCAAAATCAGCGCTGACGGGGAGATCCTCTGGACCCAAAGAGCGGCTGATTCCGGGGAAAACCCGGATATGATTTTTACGGATATCGTGGAGTATAACGGAAAGTATGTGGTGTTCTGCAGGAAACAGGGGCAGTCTTTCTATCCCGGTATCCTGCTCTACCTGTGGCTGGACAGCGATGGAAACGAGCTGGGAACCATCCGGCGGTCGGTCAGTAAGGAGGATATTCCTGAACTGGCAGCCGGAAGGAATGTGGACACAAGCCTGGGACAGCTGGTTGCCACAAAGGAAGGGCTGTGGCAGAGCATCACATTCTGGGATGAAGACCTGAACAATGAGAAGAAAACGTATGATAGCATGCAACAGGTACTACTGCCCGTTCCGGTGCTCTAGGAACACAGGGGAGGATTCCCTGCGCACGCAAATATTATAATTATCATTATGAATTTAACCGGAGGTGCCTGTCATGTATAAGAAGCTGCTGGCAATACTGCTCCTTCTGTCTGTATCCGTATTCTCCTGCTCTGCCTGCTTTGCGGATGATATGGTGAAGATTGGCGGAGGCGGGACCGGGCTCCTGATTTATGTGAATTATCAGGACACACTGCCTGACGGACGGATGATCTTCAGTGGAAGAGGGGGAGCGGATTTTGAACGGCAGAGGGCCAGGCTCCTGTGTGTGAATCCGGATGGAACAGTATCCTGGGAGTATTTGGATCAGGACGAGAAAGAGTTTTATAAAGTGGTTGTCCTGGAAGATGGAAATATTGCCGTCCGTATGAAAGAAAAAGTCGTGCTTTTTACCCCGGATGGGAAAAAAACCGGAAGGGAAGTCATACCGAGCGGGGCGTCTGTGGACAATACGCAGGTGATTTCCCGCGGGCTGCTGAAGCATTACGGGGAAAAGAACGGTTTTACGGAATTCATTGACTGGGATGGAAACTTCCGGTTCCGGACAGACGGCGCTTTTTATGCGACGCTTACAGAGGATGACGGCCTGGTTATGACAGGCCGGGATCCCGGCGTGGGCGCATCTTTTGCTGATGCGATCATTATGAAAATAGACTGGCAGGGAAATCTGCTTTGGAAAAAGATCCTGCCATCCATGACAGAAGAGCGCGGCGAAGCAACGGACATATCAGATCTGGACGGGTGCTTCCGGACGAGTGACGGCGGCTATCTGGCTGTACATAAACAGCATGTAAAAGACTACGACCACCCTAATGATTATCACGATTGGCGGGAGTATACGGCGCTGATTAAATTCAGTGCTGATGGAGAGATCCTCTGGGAAAAGCAGCCTGAGACGGGACGGCGGTTCGAGGATGTCGCTGAGTATGAAGGGAAATATTGTGTGTCTTATTACAGCGGGCTTGATATTCCCGGAAACATCTGTTATCTGTGGCTGGATGCGGATGGGAATGAACTGGGCACAACAGTTCGCTCGCTCAACAGGCAGGAGATTCCCGGGGAATGGTATGGCAGGTTGATGAGAAAGATGCAGATGGAAATGATCCCTTCAAAAGAAGGATTGTGGCAGAATATCCAAATCATTAATGAAAACCTGACCAGTGCGGGTGATAACTACATTATGAGCGTGCAGCAGATGCTGGTCCGGGTTCCGGAACTGTGACAGATATATAATCAAAAGGTCCTGCGGTGCAGGGCCTTTTTTTGATATTGATCCACCCACTTGAATTCCGGCGGGATAACAGGTAATATGGAGGGGAAGAGAAATGAGGACAACTGCATAAAATACTGAATGGCAGGAGGACAACGACCATGATTACAATGCTGATTTACTACCGCGGCTCGGTAGGAGCCGCCGGATCCTTTGTGGCGCAGATGGAAGCGGAAGGCATCGCGGCGGATATCCGCCGGGAGCCGGGCTGCGTCCGCTATGAGTATTTCCAGCCCTTGGACGAGCCGGGCACCATCCTGCTCCTCGATACCTGGAAGAACCAGGAAGCCCTGGACGCTCACCATGCCTCCCCGATGATGAAGCGCCTGGCCGAGCTCCGGGTGCGGTTTGACCTGAAGATGACCGCGGAGAAATACGTCAGCGTGGATCTGGGAGAAGACAGCAAGTACATCAAATGGGAATAAGTGTAACAAAAATCAACGGGCCCTGCATTGCAGGACCCGCTTATTGTTTGTGTTCGTATTGTTATGAGTTTTCGGACAATTCCAAATACCCAAAATAATTCTGAATTCTGAATTCTGAATTCTGAATTAATCTCACATCCACTTTTTCTTTTTGAACCAGAACAGGCACAGGATCACGATCAGGATGGAGACCACGATGATGACCGGATAGCCGAAGCGCCATTCCAGCTCGGGCATGTAGCGGAAGTTCATGCCGTACCAGCCCGCGATGAGGGTCAGGGGCAGGAAGATGGAGGTGATAACCGTGAGCACGGTCATGATGCGGTTCTGCCTCACGTCCAGGTGGGACTGGATCAGGTCCCGCAGCTGGGTCACATATTCCCGCTGGCCGGTAACCATATCCTGCAGGCGGATGACCCGCTCGGTGAACATATGGAAGTAGCGGAGGTTTTCATCCCGGAAGAAGTCGTTCTCGTTTTCTTCCAGCTCCTGGCTGAAGTCGATCAGCTGTTCATAGTGGATCCGCAGGTCCAGGAGATTGCCCCGGATGTCGTTCATCTCGGCGGGATAGCTTTCGATCTCACCCCGCAGGATGGATTCCTCCAGCTGGTTCAGCCTGTGCTCTGACTTTTCCAGCAGGGCCAGGTCCTGCCCGATGGTGGTTTCCAGCAGGTCGTACAGGAAACGCTCCAGTCCGGGCAGCTTCCACTTTTTCGTGCGGGCGATGGTCTGGACCAGCTGCTCCGCATATCCGTTGTCATCCACCAGGACGATGCCCTTTTCATCCAGGGCAAAGGAGAAGGCATGGCGCGCGCCGCTGATGTCCGTCCTGTCCGGAATGGAGAAGGTGCCCGTGAGGGAATCCTGGTTCACGATGGCTTTCGTTTCCTGCGGCGGAACGGTTTCCATGTCCATATCAATGAGCATGTCAAAGCAGTCCCGGCGCTGCTGCCACTCCTCCGTGGTCAGCACGGCCACATACTGGGCGCCGCCCTTGGCGAGATCTTCAGGCGCGCAGGGGGTCAGGGACTCTTTGATCAGGTAATACATACGATCAACTCCGCTTTTCAGATTGTTTTCCCTGATCCAAAAGATATCACAAAACCGCTGTGAATGCCAGCAAAAAGGTTATCTTCTACCTCCTGCCTCCTACTTCCTACCTCCTACCTGAACAAAACGAAGAAGCGCCGGATCGCTCCGGCGCTCTTCGTTTGTTTTGTTTAGTTCGCCATATTCTTTACGACGGCTTTGAACTCGCCGCTCTTGGAAAAGGTGTTCAGCAGCTCCTGCAGGGAGGTGCCTTCGTTCAGCTTCTGGGTCCAGGTGACCAGGCCTTCCGCGTCCGCTTCCCGGTTCATGTAGACCCGGTAGAGGATCTTCACCAGCTCTTCGCCGCCGATATTCCGGCTTTCGAACTCGCCGGAGAAGAGGAAGCCGCGGGCGATCTGGTCCGGAGTCTTGGAGCCGTTCAGCATCTGGCCGATCCAGCTTTCCAGTTCTGCCTGGCTGGCTTCACGGCCCAGGATGTTGCGATAGCAGCGGCCGATGAATTCCTTCGCCTTTTCTTCGTTCACGTAGATGGCCTGCACTGCGGTGCCCAGGTTCGCGTCGGTTTCGGAGGCGTTGACGATTTCCACCTTGGTGACGTTCTCGCCGGTGGTCTTCTTTACGGCGGGGGCGGCTTCTTCAGCTTGTCCGCTCAGGGTTTCTTCCGCCTGCGCCTTCATGGTTCCCACATTCACAGTGCCGGGCTTGATGCCGTAGGAATCGCAGATGGTCTTGAACTCAGTGGAGCCGCAGAAGCCGTTGATGACCGCCGTCAGGGGCTGGCCGCCTTCCAGCTTTCCGACCCAGTCAGCCTTGCCCTTGGCGTCGGAACCGCGGCCCAGCATGGCCTTGTACAGGATTTCCACGGCGTCGGCATTGCTGACCTTCTTGTTCTGGAATTCAGAGCTGGCAACTAACTGCTCGATGATTTCCGCGGCAGCCTTCCGGCCGGACGCCAGTTCACCGGACCAGGTGTTCATGCCGCCTTCATCCGCGTCACGGCCCAGGACGATCTTGTAGCAGCGGGAGACGAAAGCCTGGATCTTTTCATTGGACGCAGCGGGCTGCTGGGGTTCGGGCTGGGTGTCCGGAACGGACACGGTGCCGGGGTTGATGCCGTAGGTTTTGCAGAGGTTGCCGAATTCGGCGGATCCGCAGAAGCCGTTGATAACGACCTGCAGGGGCTTGCCGCTATCCAGCTGGGTGAGCCAGCTGGCCTTGCCTGCGGAATCGGAGGGCCGGTCCAGCATGGCCTTGTAGAGGATTTCCACGGCGTCGGCATTGCTGACTTTCTTGTTTTTGAACTCAGCGCTGCTGACGAACTGGTCAATGATTTCAGCGGCAGCCTTGCGGCCGGAGTTCAGCTCGTTGACCCAGGTCTTCATGCCGCCTTCGTCCGCGTCACGGCCCAGGACGATCTTGTAGCAGCGGGATACGTAGGCCTTGATCTGTTCATCTGAGGCGGCGGGCTGCTGCTCTTCAGGCTGGGTGTCCGGAACGGATACGGTGCCGGGCTTGATGCCGTAGTTCTGGCAGAGGTTTCCGAATTCAGCGGAACCGCAGAAGCCGTTGATAACAGCCTGCAGGGGCTTGCCGCTTTCCAGCTGGGCGACCCAGCTTGCCTTGCCGGCGGAATCGGAAGCCCGGTCCAGCATGGCCTTGTAGAGGATTTCCACTGCGTCAGCCTTGCTGACGTTTTTGTTCTTGAATTCAGTGCTGGCGACAAACTGCTCGATGATTTCCGCGGCGGCTTTCCGGCCGGAGGCCAGCTCGCCGGACCAGGTGCTCATGCCGCCTTCATCCGCGTCACGCCCCAGGATGATTTTGTAGCAGCGGGCCACAAAGGCCTTGATCTTGGCTGGATCTCCCATGGCTTTGAAGTTCAGGCCGCGCTTCTGGGCATACGCCTGGGCGGTGCTGCCTGCATATCCGCAGAGGACGGCGTTGGGAGATTCATCGAAGATATTGTAATTGCCTTCACCTTCGAGTTCCTCGATGACTGCGTTTGGATTCAGGATAGTGACCTGCTTCAGGTTCGGGTTGTTTGCAAAGGCATATCCGCCGATTTCCTTTACGGATTCCGGAAGGGTTACGCTCTCCAGGGAGGGGGAGAAGGTGAAGCACATCCAGTGAATGGCGGGAATTCCGTTCGGGATGGTTACGTTTTTCAGGTGCTGCGCATGCTGGAATGCATAGGCGCTGATGGCCTTCATTCCCGCCGGGAAATCATTGGCGCCCAGGGTTTCCTGCTTACGCCCGGCCGGATAGAAGAGCAGTGTCGTACCCTTTTTATCGAACAGCATACCGTCGATAGAGCGGTAAGAGAGGTTTCCCTCGGCAACCCTGATTTCCTTCAGATCGGGATTGTTGGAAAAGTGAACATTGTAAGAAAAGTCCGTGAGCGAGGCCGGGAGATCAATCGCGGTGAGACTGGTAGCCGATATCGAGGAAGCATAGATTGTTTCGGTTCCTTCCGGGATGGCATATTCCCCGCCTTTTTTTCCGGCAGGATAGTACAGAAGCTTCGTTTTGCTCCGGTTGAACAGTACGCCATCCACGGAAACGAAAAACTGATTGCCTTCCGCCACGTCGATGGACTCAAGCGCTGTATTGTAGGCAAAAGCCTGGGCTGTTCCGATCTTCCTCAGGGAAGCGGGCAGGGTGATTTTTGTCAGCTTATCGCAGGAGAAGAAACAGTAGTTTTCGATTTCCTTCAGGGTTTCGGGCAGGTTTACTTTCGTCACTTCTGTGTCGTCGAAAGCCCACTTGCCCAGGATTTCAATACCATCGGGTACGGTGACTTCTCCGCCTTTGCCATGGTATTTCACCAGGACTGTGCCGTCAATTTCAAAGTCGCTGTTTCCGGCAGCCAGCGCGGAAGCGGTAAAGCAGGAGCTGCATACCAGCAGCAGGCTGATGATCAAAGCAAAGAGTCGGTTCCGCATCGATTGTTTCATTTGTTCTAATCCTTTCTTTCCCTGAATCTCTTTTTCAATATCCGAAGCGGCTGACGGATCCGCCCGGTTGATTTCAGTTCGCCATATTCTTCACGACGGCTTTGAATTCGCCGGTCCTGGAGAAGGTGTTCAGCAGCTCCTGCAGGGAGGTGCCTTCGTTCAGCTTCTGGGTCCAGGTGGCCAGGCCTTCCGCGTCAGCTTCCCGGTTCATGTAGACCCGGTAGAGGATCTTCACCAGCTCTTCGCCGCCGATGTTCCGGCTTTCGAACTCGCCGGAGAAGAGGAAGCCGCGGGCGATCTGGTCGGGCGTTCTGGAACCGTTCAGCATCTGGCCGATCCAGCTGTCCAGTTCTGCCTGGCTGGCTTCACGGCCCAGGATGCTGCGGTAGCAGCGGCCGATGAATTCCTTCGCCTTTTCTTCATTCACGTAGATGGCCTGCACCGCGGTGCCCAGGTTCGCGTCCGTTTCGGAGGCGTTGACGATCTCCACCTTGGTGACGTTCTGGTTGGCGGTTGTCTTCACGGCGGGGGCGGCTTCTTCAGCCTGTCCGCTCAGGGTTTCTTCCGCCTGGGCTTTCGTGGTTTCTACCTTCACGGTGCCGGGCTTGATACCGTAGGAGTCGCAGATGGCCTTGAACTCAGTGGAGCCGCAGAAGCCGTTGATGACCGCCGTCAGGGGCTGGCCGCCTTCCAGCTTTCCGACCCAGTCAGCCTTGCCCTTGGCGTCGGAGCCGCGGCCCAGCATGGCCTTGTACAGGATTTCCACGGCGTCCGGATTGCCGTGCTTCTTGTTCTGGAATTCAGCACTGGCCACAAACTGCTCGATGATCTCGGCGGCAGCCTTCCGGCCGGAGGCCAGTTCACCGGACCAGGTGTTCATACCGCCCTCATCCGCGTCACGACCGAGGATGATCTTGTAGCAGCGGGACACAAAGGCCTGGATCTTTTCATTGGACGCAACGGGCTGCTGGGGTTCGGGCTGGGTGTCCGGAACGGACACGGTGCCGGGGTTGATGCCGTAGGTTTTGCAGAGGTTGCCGAATTCGGCGGATCCGCAGAAGCCGTTGATGACGGCCTGCAGGGGCTTGCCGCTATCCAGCTGGGTGAGCCAGCTGGCCTTGCCTGCGGAATCGGAGGGCCGGTCCAGCATGGCCTTGTAGAGGATTTCCACGGCGTCGGCATTGCTGACTTTCTTGTTTTTGAACTCAGCGCTGCTGACGAACTGGTCAATGATTTCAGCGGCAGCCTTGCGGCCGGAGTTCAGCTCGTTGACCCAGGTCTTCATGCCGCCTTCGTCCGCGTCACGGCCCAGGACGATCTTGTAGCAGCGGGATACGTAGGCCTTGATCTGTTCATCTGAGGCGGCGGGCTGCTGCTCTTCAGGCTGGGTGTCCGGAACTGTCACGGTGCCGGGCTTGATGCCGTAGTTCTGACAGAGGTTGCCGAATTCAGCGGAGCCGCAGAAGCCGTTGATAACGGCCTGCAGGGGCTTGCCGCTTTCCAGCTGGGCGACCCAGCTGGCCTTGCCGGCGGAATCGGAAGCCCGGTCCAGCATGGCTTTGTAGAGAATCTCCACGGCGTCAGCCTTGCTGAGCTTCTTGTTTTTAAACTCGTCACTGCTGACGAACTGGTCAATGATTTCCGCGGCGGCTTTCCGGCCGGAAGCCAGCTCGTTGTACCAGGTGTTCAGACCGGTCTTGTCGGCATCCCGGCCCAGGATAATCTGATAGCAGCGGGAGACAAAAGCCCTGGTCTTGTCCGGATCGGGCTTGGTGCCAAAGGCCGCAAGCGCGGGGATGTTGATGTCGTTTTCACTGAAGCCCAGTTCGGTGAGTGTCTTGCCGCCGAAGAGGCCGGTGGATTTGTCATAGTCGTAGGAGCCTTTGTTTGCGCCTTTATGCAGGCTGACATAGGCAGACTCGATATTTCCGTTGTTATCGTAGAGGAGGTGCAGGTCTCCTTCGTCGATTCGAGCATAGGCATCGACGCTGGACATTTTGCCGTTGGTATAGCTGATTCTTTTATGTACGCCGCCGGCACCCATGGCGTTGTAGCCCTGGGAGAAGGTTTTTTCGTCATATTGGACATATGCTTTTTTGCTGATGGAATAGTGCAGGACCCAGTCCACTTTTGCGTTGTTATGTGAAGTGCAGATGTAGATTTTGTCCTCAAGCTCCAATGTACCATCCTGGATCTGTTTGGAGGCGACATACTCATCTGCTATGGTGTCGTGGCCACTGTAATAGGCATGACCGATAAACGTATTGTTTTCGTCAAATGTGTATACCAGCGGTACTTCTTCCTGCTTATTGTCCTTGGTGTACACCAGGATCATTTGAGTTGCGCCGGTGGATTGATATGGATAGTCTGTGACAACGTATGCTAATCCCCTGGAGTCAAACTCTACCCGGAAGGTAAAGTCCACAGCCATGGGAATCTTGGACACGCTGGTATAGCCGTATTCAGCCAGGACAGGACTCATGATTGCGATGCACAGCAGCAGCGTAACAGCGAAGACCAACAGTTTCTTCATGATTCAGTTCTCCCTTTCCCTTTTAGCGTCCGGAACGGCTGACAGATCCGTCCGGCTTCTGCTTCCGGAATCAAAGATAACATACATGACATTACCGTGTCATCACAACGATGTAACAATGGTGTAAACAATGTAAAAGATGTGTATGAGTGCATACAGACAAGATGGAGAAAAAAAGGAAAAATATCGCGGAATGTATGACAGAGGGACAGACTTTCAGTCACATTCTTTTCAAGAACAGTGACAGACAGTCAGTCCCTACAGTCACGCATTCCGCGCTGCTTTGAGATCCCAACTCGATTTGATAGTAACATGTTATATAATAACAGTGAAAAACAATGTTATTTTTAAGTTATTGAGGAGGCATCCGTGCTTCAGCACGGCGAATGCCTCCCATGCTACAGCCATCCATTTCTGCGAGTTTATGACGATGCAGAAATGGAATATGGCGATCGCAAAGTCTTAAGTTTTCAGTATTCATTGGCAAGCAGAAGAATATTTTCTGCTTGCATAATATTTCTCTTCTTCAGGGAAGTCGATGGTCGGCACATCCGCGGCCATGGCGGCGGTACGGGCATTCCGCTCCAGTTCCGCGACCAGCTCCCGGTTGAGGAGGGCTTCATTGCCTTCAGCTTTGGGCTCCGCCTGTACATCCTGATGGCGGGCACGGACAGCCTCCATTCTTTCATAGGTGCTGTTCAGCTTTTCCGCTTTCTGCTGCTCCCGTTCGGCCTTGCGTTCTTCCTGACGGGTGCGGAGGGCCTCCATCCTTTCATAGGTATTGTTCAGCCGTTCCGCCTTCCGCTGCTCCTGCTCCGCTTTGCGTTCCGCGATTTCCGCGCGGACGGTGGCGAGATGCTCGGCGATTTCCTGCTGCCGTTCATGATGGCGTACCCGGATGGCTTCCATCCGTTCAAAGGTATTGTTCAGCCGCTCCGCTTTCCGCTGTTCGCGTTCCTCCTGGCGGGTGCGGATCTCCTCGATCTTCGCCTGGGCAGCCGCGATCTTCTCATCTGTTTTCCGGCGGCGCTCTTCATCCCGGGCCTGGGAGGCTTCGACCTGCTCAAGGACAGCGTCGACATGCTCATCTGTTTTCATCTGGGCCTGATCCCGCACGGCCCTGCCGATATCGCGGAAATCATGCTTCGCCTTCCTTACAGCTTTGCGGACTTTCCGGGCGGCCTTGTGCACGTCCGCCTGCATCTCTTCCAGGTCGAAATTCCGGTGGAAGAGCCAGCCCAGGAGCCCGCCGAAGAGCAGGCTCCGGCCGAAGGAACGGCGGCGTCTGCCAAGAAGGTTACCAAGCAACAGAATTCCCAGCCAGGTAGGCATTTTACTTCTCCTTTCATCCGGGAGTCTCCCGGTATGAAAAAAGGATACTGTGAAGACAGGAAAGAAAACAGGACGGGAAGCGGAAAATAAAGGGGGCTATTTCTCCGATCTCCATTATTTACACCGTAGTAATACCGTAGATAATGAATACAAGGGAGCGAAAGGAAATGGATGCTCCAGGTTATATGCGTCCTTCGGACGTAGCAAGGGATTTTTCCACTGCACTCCACTGCGTTCCGTTCCGGTCGAAATGACAGCCTGTATGCTGCGGTTTCTTTCTGTTATGAATAAACCCAGTCGTCCACATTGTCATTCCGACTAAGGGCACAGAGTGCCCGCATGGAGGAATCTCCTCCGGGGATGTAAACCTGTTGGTATCAGGGATAGCATTACGTTGAGAACAGAACTAATTATGAATTATGAATTGAGCATTCGGAAAAAACTTTTTTCCGAATGCGACATATTCTCTCCCTCGTCCGTCTATATTGGTGTAGGAGGTGAACGAAACATGAGCAATGTTACGGGCCCGGACACTGCTCTGGATCGCGACCGGATCTTTGAACGACTGGTGGATCAGTACCAGGAATCAGTACTGAGGATGTGTTACTACTGCCTGAACGACAAGTCCCAGGCGGAGGACGCTGCCCAGGAAACCTTCCTGAAGCTATACAGGACGCTGAATCAGTTTCGCGGCGACTGCGGGGAAAAGACCTGGATTATGAAGATTGCCATCCGCGTGTGCTATGACATGAATCATTCAGGCTGGTTCCGTTTTATGAACCGCAGTGTGACGCCGGAAATGCTTCCCGGCGAGGCGGTGACGGAAGAAGAAAAGAATGACGCTGAGCTGGCGGAAGCGGTGAAGAAACTGCCGTTCAAACTGCGGGAGGTGATCCTCCTTTACTACTACCAGGGAATGAATGTAAACGAAATAGCGGATGCGCTGAACATATCCCACTCCTCGGTTTCGGGAAGGCTGAAACGGGGAAAGGAAAAGCTGAAGAATATGCTGGAAGGGAGAGAACTCGATGAATAAGAAGATCAGCGCGAATGAGCTTCGCGAATCACTTGACCGTCATGCTTCTTACCTGAAGGCCAATCCTTGGCTGGCTCAGGGCATCATTGCCTCTGAGATGAAGGGAGAAACAAAAGTGAAGAGAAAGTGGACAAAGAGCCTGGTGCTGGCCCTGGCGATGATCCTGACGCTGGGCACCGTGGCATATGGCGTGACCTCGCTGTACCGGACTGTAAACTGGAAGGGAGAGACAAACGCTGACGCGCAGGATCCGGTGATCGTGGAAGGCGATCCGGAGATCGCGGGAGCGCTGGAAGACCTGCAGAACGAAATGGCGGCCAAACCTGAAGATGAATTCGTGACAGCCTGGTACGATGACGGAACAGGGGAAAACGAACTGGACATCCTGAACACGGAGTCGTTTCCGGCAAAAAAGGAGTTCCGGAACGTGGAGGATTTCCTCGAGTATATGTCCGGCGTGGAGACGCTGACAGCGCCGTCCTGGCTCCCGGAGGGTGAGTATGAATCATTCCGGGCGGAAGTGTACTTTGCGTGCAGGGGTTCCGGAGACTATGAACTGATTGAGAGCGGGAAGAGGGGACCGATGGGCTACAACCGGTTCCGGATTGCTGAGGAGGACGCCGTGCCCTTTGAATACCGGGTGAGCCTCACAATGCAGCACGGAAACGGATATGTGATCCATGCCACGCTCTGGCCTGATGAAGGGGAAGCGGCCACGCTCCTCAGCGAAGGGGAAACAGCGGAGGCAGTTGCCGTGAAGGGAATGGAGGACGCGGTGCTGTTCCCGGACCGGAAGTCCACCGAGGACACAGATCTGGCCATGCGCAGGGCGCTGAAGGAGCCGGTTACCCTGAAGCGGCCGTACTACCGGGACGGACCGCAGGAAAATGACGTCCGGGAATTCAGTGACGAACACATCTATATCTGGAAAGGCGGAGACAAGGAACTGGAGGATGTGTTGAAGATTTTTAACGGGGAATAAGGAAACATAAAAGTGAACGACCGGCAGCAAACGGCTGCCGGTCATTTCTCTTTTTGGGAATAATTGTCAGACTCACATCGTCATATTACTGAACGCGGAAACAGGGAGAGTATCCGGCTGTTTCCGCCATTCAGCAAATCATTTTGAATTGAATGACCGGAGGATATTACGATGTACAGAAAACTGTCTGCTTTGCTGGCGCTTCTTCTGGCGCTGGCCGTGTTTGCCGCTCTGCCGGTTCTGGCGGAGGAGGAAGATGATGGTTCTGAACCCATGACGCTTTCCCTGACCACGGAAGACGGAATCACTGTGGAGATCGGTGAGGCGTACTATGAAGGCGACCGGGTTTATGTTTCCTACCGGGTGACCGGGGACCTGGTGAAGGCGGAGCTTCATGAAGGCGCTCCAGAGGGAATTACCGAGTGGAAATACACCAAGGAGGATACAATCGCCGCGGAGCAGATGTCCTCGGACAACCCGGAAGCACAGAAAGGCCTTGAGTGGCTGGACGGCAAGGGACAGCGCTGGACTGAAACCTGGTCTTTCGGTTTGTCCGACGGCCTGGATCTGGAGGACGGAAATTACGCCGACATCGTCGACGGGGACAGTGAATATAAGGAAGACGGTACCCTCGTGGGCTGGAAAAAGTGCAAGATCCCGCCGGAAAGCAAGAAGGATACCCTGACCTTTAAGCTGATTCTTTCCCGCAGCCATTCCATTGCCTTCCAGGATTACACTACCTACCACCGCAACTATGAACGCGGTGAAAAAACCGAGATCTGCTTTACCCTGAGCAAGGATGAACGGGTCCAGTGCAAGACAGGCACCCTGCACACGGATGCCTATGACGCGAAGGCGGAGATTATCTCCAGCCGGGACGAGCTGCGGTGCACCATTACCCTGACCGGCGTCAGCGAGGAATGGGAAAACGCCGTGAATACCTGGAACAGTGAGAACTTTACGGAGATGACCATGCCGGATATCATCACAGGCTGGAACCTGTACCAGAACGGCAGTTATTTCAACACGGGTGACGTGGTGATGTATACCACCGGCCCGGCTATGGTCACCTATGAGATCCTGGTGCCCGGCAAGGACAACGGTGCCGACCTGAAGCTGGTGCCCGTATATGAGGGAAGCGGAGAGCACACGAAGGAAACCGTGTACCTGAAAGAAATCGTGAAGTCAAAAAAGAAATAAAAAAACGCGGAGCGCATGACAAGGAAGGGCGCGGCGGATGTGTCTGTCCCCCCTGTCACGTCCCCGCGCCTTGTCACGCGCTTCGCACTTTTGCGTTCTGCGTTATCCTGTTGTTATGATTAATCCCATTCGTCCACATTGTCATTCCGACCGCCAGTGGGCGAAGAACCGATGACCTCCAGTGGAGGGAATCTCATCGGTTCTGAGGTCAATCGAAAAGGAGTTGTCTCCATGGGTTCGGAACGCCCGGAAAACTGTCCAGTGGACAGTTTTCAGTGGAGAACGGGCGGCAGCCCCCGGCAAAGGAGCAACGACTATTGAGATTGCGGAGAGGCTCCTCCGGAGATGTAAACCCTCTGGTATCAGGAACACCATGACGTGGAAAACCATACTAATTATGAATTATGAATTATGAATTGTGAATTGTGAATTACCCTGAGCGCTGTCATCCTAAAAGGATGTCAGCGCTCAGAAACGCCGCATCCCCTTTCTTCTGGAAGAACTGGTGGATGAGCACGGTGAACTCCTCTTTGCCGGTCAGAGAGCAGGCATGGCGGAGGGACGCCTCCAGTTCCTGCGCGCCCAGGAGCTTATGGCTTCCGGCCGGATGGGTGATGACTGTCCGCAGGCACTGCTGGGGCGGGATCCGCTCCGTGCCGGGCAGGGAGCAGTACAGCATGATGCCCCGGTCGGCCTGTCCCTGCAGGGTGATGGTTTCTCCCACTCCGTAGCGCTGGCGGTAATAGAAGGCAAAGGAATCCCCGGGCTCCGGGCCGGAACGGTATACCGGATAGCGGAGGCTGCCGAAGGAAAACAGATAACGTGCCGGCGCCTCATAGACCTCCCAGGGGATACCGGCGGACAACATGTTGAAGCAGGAAATGGATTCTTTGGCAGCGGCAATGCGGACTTCGATCTGGCTGCGCAGCAGGGTCAGGCGGCTGATCTCGTCCTTCAGGTTTCCGACAAGGAGATCCGTCTGGCCGCTTTCAAAGGCTTTGGAGATCACCCGCAGCGGTACGCCCAGGTTGGACAGGTACCGGATCACGGTGAGCAGGTATAAATCCTCATCCGAGTAATCCCGGTAGCCGTTGGGCAGGCGGGCAGGGCAGACGAGGCCCTGTTTTTCATAGAAACGGATCATGTCCCGGGATACGCCGGTGGCGCGGGAGGCATCGTTGATTTTCATGCCGGATCCCCTCCGATATATGAATCATGGCTCTGCCTGGATTATAACACAGATGTATTGACATTGGAACTGTTCCAATGTTTACAATGAACTCAGAAAAAGCCCGTCAAACGGGTGAATTTAAAGGGGGAAAACAGTATGAAGAAAATGCTGGCAGTCCTGATTGCCGCAATCTTCGTTCTGCCTGTCCTGGCCGGTATGGCCTGCGCGGAAAGCGCGCTGACCGACGGCAGCTACAGTGCGGAACAGCAGGGCTTCGGCGGTCCTGTGAAGGTTGAGGTCGTCATCGATGGCGGCAAAATCACCGATGTTGCGGTCACCGGCGACAGTGAAACCGCGGGCATCGGCGGCGCGGCGCTTGAGCCGCTGGCTGAACAGGTGAAGGAAGCCCAGTCCGCCGCCATTGACGGCGTGTCCGGCGCGACCCTGACCTCCGGCGCCGTGAAGGCCGCCATGACGGAAATCATGGCCCAGGCCTCCGGCAAAGGCGCCGCGGAGCTGAAGATTGCCGACGGCACCTATGAGGCCCAGGCATGGAGCTTCTCCATGAACTACCAGATGAACGTGAAGACGGTCATCGAAGGCGGAAAGATCGCCTCCATCGAAGTGGGCGACAACGGGGATACCGCGATTATCCTGAACACCGCCATTGAGAACCTGATTCCCGCGATGATCGAGAACCAGTCCGTGAAGGTGGACTCCATCACCGGTGCCACCGTTTCCAGCGGCGCCATCAAGGCGGCGACGGAAGACTGCCTGGTGCAGGCCATCACCGCGGCCGGCGGCGACGTTGCCGCTGTGAGCGCGTTCTACACCGTGCCTGCCAAGAGCACTGCCACGGAGACCATCAACACCAAGGTGCTGGTGATCGGTATGGGCGGCGCCGGCATCATGACGGGCAACCGCATTGTGGATACCCTGTATGACGCCTATGAAGGCGACACCACCAAAATCGACGTCCTGATGATCGACAAGGCCGCCAAGTACGGCGGCACCTCTGTGACCACCTCTTCTCCCATGTCCATCAACCCCAAGTCCTTCGTGGAGAAGAACGACGGCAAAGAGTATGTGGATGCCGCGGCCCTGAAGGCTGCCTGGATGGAATACACCGAAGGCGACGCCAAGGAATGGGCCATCGATATGATGATGGAATCCTCCGGCGATGCGGTGGATTACCTGATTGACAACGGCTTTGTGTTCGGTGCGCCGGTGCAGGGCCTGTCCGATCCCTACCTGATCTGCTGCAACTACGGCGACGGCTTCATGGTGGACAAGTCCATCGTGCAGGCCTACTTTGACAAGTTCATGGGCAACTACACCATGAAGGGCGGCAAGTACATGCTGCAGACCGAGGCAACCTCCCTGATCACCGACGAAGCCGGCCGGGTGACCGGCGTGAACGCGGTGGGCGCGGACGGAACGACCTATGTCATCAACGCCCAGTACGTTGTCTCTGCTACCGGCGGCTTTGCCGGCAACGGAGAGATGGAAGACAAGTATTTCTCTGACGAGTATTACAACCTGTCCGGCGGCGGACGCTGGAACGTGTACGGCATGACCCAGAACGACGGTAAGATGATCCAGTCCGCCATCGACAACGGCGCGGCGACCTACTGCATCGGCATGCCCCCGGTCAGCCACATCGGCGGCGCCTACAAGGTGATGCATGAGTTCCCGATCATCCAGCAGGAGTATCCGGACTTCTTTACCGGCAAGCCCGCCACCATTTCCCTGAACGATATCCCCATGATGCTGGCAGTGGCGCCCAACAGCCTGGCCGTGAACCGCCAGGGTGTGCGCTTCAAGGATGAGACGACCCTGACCGCCTACGGCAACTGGGCGGCCGGAGCTTACTTCTACACCATCTGGTCTGACGAGCAGATGCAGTCCATCCGGGATACCGGCCTCAAGTTCAGTAACATCGGTATCTTCATCAACCAGGGCGGCTGGCCCGCCAACACCCCGATTCCGGAACTGTATGACGTGCTGGAAAAGGGCATGGAGATGGACATCATCTTCAAGGCTGACACGATTGAGGAGCTGGCGGAAAAGATCGGCGTGGACGCCGCGACCCTGGCCAAGACCGTGGCGGATTACAACAGCTACTGCGACACGAAGGAAAATCCGCCCCAGGGCATCGAAAAGAACCCCGTCATCTATGACCTGAGCGGCCGCCCCATGGAGGGTGAGTACAACGTGTACGAAAAGATCGAAGGCAACGGCCCCTACTACGCCGTGAAGGGCGCGCCGTGGATCTATTCCACCACCGGCGCCCTGGACGTGGACGAACAGTTCCGCGTGCTGAAGACCGACGGCCAGCCCCTGGAGGGCCTGTACGCGGTCGGCACCGACTGCCTGGGTATCATGTTTACCGAGAAGAAGGAATATGTGACCTACGGCGGCGCTGACCAGGGCTGGGCTTTCACCTCCGGCTACCTGGCCGGCAAGCAGCTGGCGGAAACCATCCTGGCGGAATAAGCCAAAACAAAAAAGAGATAAACAAACCAAAAGGCGGACACCGGGATTGCCCGGTGTCCGCTTAATTCATAATTCACAATTCATAATTCATAATGATATATACTTTGCACAAAAGACCAGTACCATGGAGAAGTCCGCAGCGTTGTTTATGTCATTCTGACCAAGGCCGCATAGCGGCCGCGTGGAAGAATCTCCCCGCCCGCTCACATTCGGGAACGCAATCGGAACACCACTGGATGGATACTGCAGGAACCGTCCCCCGGTATCCTGCAAATTCTGTTATCGCAGCAGCATTTTCAGCTCTCTTTTAAGGGAGGCAATATTGCTGAGCTTTCCGTACATTCTTTCGGCTTCCTTGTATTTCAGGATAAATTCGTTCGCTTTCGGGCTCGCTTCAGCCAGCTGATGTTTCTGCCAGATGTTCCATATCTTCAGCATGGAAGTTTCTTCAGCAATTTCTGTGAGGAAAATGTCTGTCTCAAGATAGTATTCATTTCCCGGCCGGGCAAGCAGTTCTTCAACTTGCTGGCGGGTTCTTTCCTGCCTCAGCCTTTCTTCCTTTTTCGCAGCGTATTCCTTTTCCCTGCTCTCTGCCAGACGACGCTGCCGGTCTGCTTCCACTTCTTTTTTCACCTGCTCCATACGTTGATTCGCTTCGTCAATGGACTGCTGGTTCATCTTGCGGATCCAGTACACCAGGCCGAAAACGCTGCCTGTAATTGCGGCGGTAACCAAACACCAAAGGATCCGGCTCTGGGCCATAAGATCATGGAAAAGCACAATGCATATGATAAAGCAGACAACAAACAGTAAGGCATTGGGCGCGTACCTCAGTTTGAGCGGCATGTTCTCTTTGGAACGCATTTGGTTTTCCCTCCTTATCCTGTATATTATTCTTCTTCCAGTTTTCCGCAAAGACGGGATGCTTTAAGGGACAGGCGGGATACCTTCAGGTACAGTATCAACCTGTGGATCCAGCCTGGAAGAAAAAAGACAACGCGCGTGAATATGCCGGTGACTAAACACCAGAGAATCACGCTTTGTGCACCCAGATCACGGAAGAGCAGGTAACACAGCGTGACGGAGACAGACAGCAGGAGACTGCGGCGTCCGAACCGTTCTGTTTCGCGAAGGTACAGGATTCCGGCGGGGCGTACAGCGTATCCCTGCTCAGGTTTGTTCTCTGGTTGAGGATGTACAAGGAACATCTGACTGCACCTCCGTATCTTGTCACACAGTACTGATCCTCTTCGTCATAATGAATATAGCACGGAGCGGATTAACGTGTCATCACAACGGTGTAACAATGGTGTAAATCATGACCTTGTCACTGTTATGCTCATCCCTGTTCTGATATAATTCCTTTTGCAATTTTCTTCAGATGCCAAAACAATTTTTGTTCGGCAGTGCGTCTGTATATGTGGAAGGGGGAAACAGAATGTCCAACGCACCTGTATCGGATGAACAGGCAATCGTTCATCTGATGACCACATACGGTACAGACATAAAGCGCCTGTGCCTGTGCCTGCTGAACGACTCATTCCTGGCCGAAGACGCGGCCCAGGAGACTTTTTTCAAGGCCTGGAAACATTATGCCGGTTTCCGGGGGGATTGCTCGGAGAAGACCTGGCTCAGCCGGATCGCCGTGAATACCTGCCGGAGCATGCAGCGGGGTTCCTGGTTCAAATCCGTTTTCGCCCATGCGGCGGAACAAATGGAAACGCAGGAAACGGAGCTGCCGCCGGATTATGATCCAACGGTCTGGAACGCGGTTCAGGCCCTGCCGGAACAGCTGAAGAGCGCGCTGGTACTTCGCTACTGGGAAGGGCTGTCGCTGCAGGAAGCGGCCATGACACTGGGTACCAACGTCAATACGTTGAATACGCGTATCCGCAAGGCCAAGGCAATCCTGCAGGGGAATCTGAAAGGATGGTATTTCGATGAAGAAGATTGATATGAAAAAGACCCTCAATGAACGGGCTGGCAATACAGAATGGACGGATGAAAACACCTGGAACGTCCTGCGGAAGATCCGGAACACAAAGGCTGAACGCAGGGAATACAGCCTGCGCCGGTTCGTACCGGCCTTCATGGCCCTGCTGCTGGTGGCGGGAATCGGCGTCGCGGCCCTGACAAGGACCCCCGGCAGCCCGGACCCCATCCGGGATAAGGATCTGTACACCGCGCAGCCCATCGTCACGGCCCTGGCTCCCGGACAGGGAGAAGGCACCGACGGCCTGCCGGAAGGGGATGCCGGAAAAGCAATCCGCGGGCAGATCCGGGACTATTACCCGGAGATCGCGGATCAATTGAAGCCGATCAACCTCAGCAGTGAAAAGGACGGCATCCGCCTGGAGCTGATTTCCGGCGCGGTGAAGGGGGATGAAACCTGGGCCGTATATTCCCTGCAGGATGTGGAGGGAAGGTATCCCGAAGCAGTGATTAACGGTTACGCTGATTTTGACTACATGATGGGAAGTGTTTATACCGGCGAGTCACCGCTCCTCTACGCGGATGAAAAGGAACATAAATACTACTACTGCGTCCGTGCACAGTATGAACAGCCGGTGGATACGAACGACCGGATGGTAACCTTTTCCATGCCCTTCTATGAAGCAGAATGCTCGGCAAAACTGGATATGCTGGAGCTGCTGAAGGAACATGGAACAACCGGCGAGGGGATCCTTTCACCGGAGCTGGAGCCTGTGTACACCGCGGAGGGAGAAGTGCCGCGGGAAAGCAAGAAAGTGCTGGACTATACCAAACCGCTGGATATTCCCGTTCTGGATAATGTGAAGCTGACCGGCATCGGCTGGATTGACGGCAGCCTGCATATCCAGTTCCATAACCCGGACGCGCATGGGATTGGTGACCGGGCGTCGAACAACTGGGTTGTCTCTATGGATTATGACTCGGATTACTGGACAGAAGACCTGTTTGACGGGGCATCCTGGGATGAAAACGGCGACGGAGCGTCCGACTGGCAGGAGGAGATCCTGAACTGCACTCCGGAAACCCTGGAGAAGTTGAAACCGGTGGTCAATATGACCGTCACGGACAATATCGTGGACGGCGACTGGGAAATCCGTTTCCCGCTGCGCACAATCTGCGCGGATATTGAACCGGCGGAAAACGAAATCGATGCGGAGCAGGCCGTCATCGAAGCGTTCAGGAAGTATTATCCGGAAGTCGCTGATCAGATGCGCCCAATCAACCTCAGCTGTGAAAAGGACGGCATCCAACTGGAATTGGTCTCCGGTCTGGTGAAGGACCGTGAATCCTGGATGATTTATGCTGTACAGGATGTGGAAGGAAAGTATTCCGGATCCAGGCTAGAGGGTTACTGCTGCCTCAATGCGTCCTTATCCTCGTACGGAGGAGAAAACCCGTTCCTGTTTGCCGATGAAAAAGAACACAAATACTACTACTGCGATTATACGGTATATGATGGGCCGGTGAATAAGGCGGACCGGGGATTATCTGTAGATATGCTACACTTCTATGTTGAGCGTATCGTGAAACTGGATGCTGCCCCGCTGCTGCAGGAGTACGGAATAACAAGCGAAGGGATCCTTTCCCCGGAACTTGTCCCCTGGATCAGCTACGACGGTCCGGTGATCAGGCGGGAAGGTGTGAAGGTGCTGGATTATACTACGCCGCAGCTGAATATCCCCGTCCTGGACGACGTGCTTCTGACCGGTGTCGGCCTGGTGGACGGAAAGATCCATGCACAGTTCCATAATCCAAATGCGCATAGTATTGTTTCCGGCGAAACAACATTTGTGGATAGCAACTGGTGGGTTTTGCTGGCCTGTGACGATGAATGTCAGACAGAGGGTCTGTATGAAACTGCCGACTGGAACGAAGACAAGAGCGGCATCATGAAGTGGGAGGAACTCATCCTGAACTGTTCGCAGGAGGACCTGGAGAAGTTCCATATGCAGTTTGAAGTGACGTTCACAGACGCGGTTGTGGAAGGAAACTGGGAAGTTGAAGTTCCGCTGAATCTGGTCTGCCCGGACGTGGAACCGGCGGAAAAAACAGCCACAGAAACCGATGACGAGTGGCGTGCTGAGATCAAGGGCCGCGTACACGACTTCCTTACCTGCTGGCAGCAGAAAGAGCTGGACGACATGCTGGCAATGTGCACAGAGCCCTGGAGAAGTGAACGGTCTCTGCTGAATCAGATCCTGGGCAAGCGTATTCCTGAGGTCTGGCAGGTCACCGATATAAAGGGTGAAGGATGGCCGGTTGTGACGGTGGGATGTGAAATCCGTATGCAGTCGGAGGCCGACGCCGGTTTCTATTTCGTTAAAATGAAAAAGGAAGCAGACGGCCTCTGGTATTTTGAACCGGCCGGACTGGGGAAAGGCAATTCAGCTTACAGGGTCTGGTTCAACATGAAGGATGAGGACGTCATCCTCTCATCCAATGAGACGGGCAGTACTGTCAAAGCAGGGGAGATTCCGGCCTTTGTCAGCAGGATCAACGAATTCTATACCTGCTGGAGTAAAGGCGATAAGGACGGCATGCTGGCGCTTTGCCCGCCGGACATGAGAGACACGGGTTATGAGAACTTCATGATCTATTTGCAGAGCCTGCCCGGAACACCGCTGGAATGGAAAATCGGCCAGCTTTACGGAAAGCCGGAAGACGATATCCGGGGCGCGGCCTGCGAGGGAATTCACCGGTCGCCGAATGGCAGCAAGGTTATGAACCTTGCGGATATCGTGGTAAAGAAAGAGTCAGACGGACAGTGGTACATCATTCCCGCGAGCATTGACGAAATTGCAAACAGCTATGCCAAAACGGCGAACGGCATGGCCCCCTTACCGGAAGATGAATGGCACACTACCCTGTCCGGCCGCCTGGATGAGTTTATTTCCTGCTGGCAGAAGAAGGATAAAGACGGCCTGCTGGCACTGTGCACTACTCCGTGGAGGAGTGAATGGGACAAGCTGAACCAGCTGCTGGAAAACCGGACGCCGAAGAGCTGGGAGATCAAGTGGGTAAAGGAAAGCGGACTGCCGGTTG
This sequence comes from Clostridiales bacterium FE2011, assembly GCA_017569305.1. NCBI lineage: Bacteria > Bacillati > Bacillota > Clostridia > Eubacteriales > Clostridiales bacterium FE2011. The sequence continues at coordinate 2,112,727 of CP069418.1, forward strand.
TGACAGTGGGATGCAGCATCTCCATGCAGTCGGAAGACGAGGACGGTTTCTTCCGCTTCACAGCGAAAAAGGGAACCGACGGCCTCTGGTATTTTGAACCGCATAAAATATGGGACACCAAAATCACCGTGGATCTTCCGTACAGCATTACGGACAAGGATCTCATCCTGACCGGGAATGAAAAGGGAAGCCAGGCAAAAGCGGAAGAGATCCCGCCCTTTGTGGACAGCATAACGGACTTCCTGACCCTTTGGAATAAGGGAAATACAAAAGGCATGCTGGCACTGTGCCAGCCCTCCATGAGGAATGATGAACGCCACGTGGCGACTGTGGAGTTTATGGTCATAGACGGGTATAAACCGATCGAATGGAAAATCGGCCAGCTCTATGGCGCACCGGAAGAAGATGCCCGGGGAGCCGCCTGTGAATTGACAATCCGGAAGAAGAACGGCCAGGAGATCCTGTATCCTGTCGATATCACAGCGACGAAAGAAGCAGACGGACAGTGGTATATCAGCTACATGAGCATTGAGCAAATCATGTCTGATATGCTCCAGGCGGAGAACAAAGCCGCCGAGGAAGAGTATTCCAGCAGGAACGATCCTGCCAGGGAGGAAATCATAAACTGCCTGAATGAGTTCTACTCCTGCTGGATGAACAACGACAGGGATGGTATGCTGGCCCGGTGTGTGCCCGCGGAAGATAACCGCGGTACTCAGAGTGTGATGGATTACCTGCTGGAGTTTGGACAGCTGAAGGGATTCTATCCCGGCGAAATCCGCAAAACAGATAATGAGAATACCCGCAGCATTCATGGCAGTGTGTCACTCCGGATACCCAAAGGGGAAGATCTTGCCTATTACATTGATTTCGAAATGAAAAAGGCAGATGACGGGCAATGGTATATTCACCCGGATGTTCATCTCACGCTTATGAATGTGGTTGAGCTGCAGGAAGCGACAGCGGATGGTCAGGAAACCCGGAAGCTGGCATGGCCTATTACGGTTTCAATGGAACTGGGAACGAGCAAACTCGACAAACCGGGGCCCATTGATGTGAGTGTTTCGGTGACCAATACCAGCGGGAATAAACTGATTGAATCCATGATACTGTTTGACCAGACCATGACACGAATTGATGAATTCGGCACGGCAGGACTGGAAGCCGGTGAAACGAGGACCTGGTCCGGGAAATACACCGTGACCAGGGAACAGCTGAATGAGGGAAAGATCTATTTCTTCCTGTACTTCTCCGAATATAACGAAAGCACGGAAGAGTTTGAATCGCATACAGTGAGTTTCTACAGTCCCATCACTAGGGGGGAAGCAGCCGCGCAGGAAACTGCTTCTCCTGCTCCCGCCGCTCGGAGCGGAAAGCCCGTAAGAGTAGAAATGGAGCTGGGAAAGGAAAAGCTCAGCGGACCGGAAACCATCGACATGACCATTACCGTGACCAATGTCAGCGGGGATAAACTGGCCGGACCGGTTACTCTGTATGATCCGGACGGAAACGTGGTTGCGGAATACAGCAATGAAGACTTCGCTGCCGGTGAAACGAAGGAATGGACCGGCAAGTGGACCGTAACCGAAGAACAGCTGGCGGATGGAAAGGTCGGTTTCTCAGTAAAATACTCCGATTATAAAGAAGGCACACAGGATGTCATGGCGCACAAACTGAATTTCTCCAAAGAGATCCGCAGGGAATAAAAACAGAGAGCACGAGAGTTTTCTCGTGCTCTTCTCATTGTTATGCTTCGCGTTGTTACCCAATCAACCCGATAACTTCCCTCAAATCCTTTATTTCATAATCCTGCCCGTAGTCTTTTGTTTCGCCAGTGCGGTTGATGAGCACAGATACCGCGCCGGCGCCTTTCGCGCACATCACGTCCTTGATCTCATCCCCGATAAAGGCGATTTCCCGGGGCTGCACGCCCATCTTTTCCGCCAGGGTGAGGAGGCTTTTGCTGCTGCTTTTCCGCCAGCCGGTGTCGTTGGAGGTATATGGATACCGGATATATTTCAGCAGCGGCCGGATATCCTCCAGGGCGTATTTGTTGTCCATGCCGTAGGCCACGTCGGACAGGGTCGCGGTAATGATGCCCCGTCCGGCCAGCTCCGCCAGCGCTTCCTCCGCTTCCGGATAGACGTGGGCCTCGCAGCGGAAATAATCATAGAACTCTTTTTTGACGGTTTCCTTCAGCTCTTCGGGAATGCCGGTTCCCTCCAGGATCTCGGAGAAGATGAGATCCGAGGAGACTTCCTTTTCCCGGGGATTGATCCGGGCGTTGTATTTTGCCAGGGTTTTCCCGATATGCTCATACGCTTCTTCGGAAAGGTCCAGCCCCAGCTTCTGTTTAATGTGTTCAAAGGCGGGACGGTACAGGGCGGACCAGTTCAGCGGGATGGGATAATGGACAAGGGTCTGGCCGATATCAAAAACCACAGCTTTGATCCGCATAGCGCATACCTCCCGGTTATGGATGAAGGAATTATACAGGGGAACGGAGCGGTAATCAAGAAGCAGGAGAAAGTAAAACAGAGGAGGACGGTGATGCCGCTCTCCTCTGTGGTTCGCTTGTTCCTCGATATTATTTTCTCTCTGTATAGGTGCAGTTGAAGGAACACTTGTTGCAGTGCACGTGAACGGTTCTCTTGTAATGGAGGTGCGGCGCTCCGTGATAGGTGGGGAGCGGCTCCCATGCACCATATGAGTAGAACAGTTTGCCGCCGCAGTCGCAGACTTCCGCGGCAAAGGCGGTCGCCGCAACGGTAGCGATGGAGATGATCACCAGGATCAGGGCAATGATACGCCGGGATTCTTTTTTCATGTGTTCAAGTCCTCCTTGTAAATGCCTTTCGGCCTTTTTTCAGGTATGGCCCGGGGCCTGCCGGGCAAACCGGAGCAGACCCGCGGCAATACCTCTTCAAACCATCTAACGATCGGGAAGGCAGTCTCGTTCACTATAAAAACTCAATTTACATGGTTGTTACATCCGTGTGAATACTCTGAAACACCGGATGGGTATGATGGGTATGTAACATGAAGCATTGCCCTTCGGGTACCGGGAGGGCTGCGGAACCGCTTAAGGAAAACAAGCAAACGCTTAAGCGGGGGATAGAAAGGATATGGAAAAATGGAACGTAAAACCGGACGTAAACTTCTGACTCTGCTGATCAGCATCCTGCTGGTATGCGGCATTTGTTTTGCTGCATATGCGGAGGATACCACGGACAGCGATTTTATTATCAAAGGGAAGACCCTAGTGAAATACACCGGCATGGGCGGCGAAGTGACCGTGCCGGAAGGCATTGAAGTACTGGGTGATGAAGCATTCCAGGAAACCGCTATTACAAAGATAAACCTGCCCGAGACCGTGAAGGAGATCGGCCATCATTGCTTTTATGCCTGTAACAGCCTGAAGGAGATCACCCTGCCGGCTTCCCTGGAAGGACTGGAGGATAAAGTGCAGGCCTTTGGGGCCAACAGCGCCCTTGAGGCGTTCAGCGTGGCGCCGGGAGGCCATTATATCGCGGTGGACGGCGTCCTGTTCACGGCGGACGGCAAAACCCTGGTCTGTTATCCGGACGGAAAGAAGGACAAGGAGTATTCCATTCCGGAAGGAACCGTAAAGCTGGCGGAAACGTCATTCGGCGATCCCCTCCTGGAAGTACTCAATATCCCTTCCACATTGCGGAGTGTCGGCGGAGACTATGTTAGCTTTGTGGGGCTTCCGTGCCTGCGGGAAATCAACGTGGATCCCGGGAATAAAGTGTTCCGTTCCGTGGACGGCGTTCTGTATACCTCCGATACCCTGATGTGCTATCCCAACGTAAAGGAAGGAAGGGAGCTGAAGGCGGACGATTTCCCCGCAGGGCTGAAACGGATTGCCCATAACTCCTTCTGGGGCAACCGGTATCTGGAAACGGTGGAATTTCCGGAAGGCCTGGAAGAGATGGGCGGGAAGCTTTTCCTCGGTGCTCACTCCCTGAAGACCGTTATCGTTCCTGCCTCTGTGAAATATATCAGTTATTATTCCTTTGCTTTCTGCAGGCAGCTGGAAAAAGTCACCATCCTGAATCCGGATATCCAGCCGGAAGATATCAGGGTCGATGATCCGAAAACACATAATATTTTCTGGGATGCAAACCCGGACGCGGTCCTGTGCGGATACGCGGGCGGCGGGCTGCAGGCCTATGCCAAAAAGTGCGGCCTGAATTTTGAAGCCCTGAATCCTGAACTGGAAATTGTGGATGAAATCGAGACGGAATCCGCGGCGGAAACCGTGGAGGAGACGGTGCGGGACATTCCTGAGACCGTGACCGAACCCGCGAAAACCAATGAGGATGATTTTGTCATCCAGGGAAAGACCCTGGTGAAATACAACGGCATGGGCGGTGAAGTGACCGTGCCGGACGGCGTTGAAGTACTGGCCCAGTGGGCTTTCGAAAGTTCCTATGTGACGAAGGTGAACCTGCCCGAAACCCTGAAGGAAATTGAATGCTACTGCTTCTATGGATGCCGGGAACTGGAGGATATTACCCTGCCCGCCTCCCTGGAAAAGCTGGGGAACATGCAGGCCTTTGCCTATAACCACAGCCTCAAGGCAATCAACGTTGCGGAAGGCAATCCGTATTTTGTCTCTGTGGACGGAGTGTTGTTCAACAAAAACAAAACGAAACTGCTGTACTATCCGGCCGGCAGGAACCAGGGCGGCGAGTATGCCATCCCGGAGGGCGTCACGGAGCTCGGCGGTTCCGCGATACAGGATACCGGCCTGACCGCGATTGAGCTTCCTTCCACGTTCGTGAAAATGTACTGCGGCAACGACTTTTCAGACAATCGTGGACTGACAGAAATCAGGGTCGCGAAGGGAAATCCCGTTTTCCATTCTGTGGACGGCCTGCTCTTTGACAACTCCGGTACCCTGATCTGCTATCCGTCCGGCCTTACAAAGGAAACCCTGGGAGTAAATGACTTCCCGGCGGAAATGAAGGCCATCGGCCCCTATGCCTTCCAGTTTGCCCAGCACCTGAAGAACATTGAGATCCCGGAAGGAATCAAAACGATCGAATGGATGTGCTTCACCTTCTCGCCCTCCCTGCAGAGCGTGACGGTGCCGGCTTCCGTGAACTTCATTGCCGGATACGCCTTTGCGCACTGTGACAACCTGGAAAAGGTGACGATCCTGAACCCGGACGCGGTCATCATTACGGATGATGAACGGTTCTCCGACGACTACCGTGCGACAATGGATTTCAACATCATTGGCTATTCTCCCAACGCCGTCCTTTACGGCTATGAGAACAGCACCGCCCAGATATATGCCGCACAGCTGAAAGACGCCTTTGAGTCCCTCGGCGAAGCCCCCGCAAAGGATCCCAACGCCACCCCTGAACCCATCGCCGTTTCGGACTTCATGCCGGAATGCCAGAAGTAAAAACCAATCCAATGAGCAGCCCAGCGATGGGCTGCTTTTCCTTTGGATTGCTACCCCTCACAATTTACACAGTTGTTACACCGCTTGTGCTGATTTCATGATAGGATACTGATAAAGGTTCAGGAAGCCACACAGAACAGAATGAAGGGGTGCCGGTATGGAAGACATGCAGGAGAACACAACAGGAATCGTCCCGGAGGAACAGGAAAACACAGCAGCTGCCGCAGAGGCGGCAGAAAACAAGACCAGGCCCTGGTATAAGCTGCCGATAATTACCATTCCGGCCATCATCGCCCTGCTGGTGATGGTGTATCTCTTCCTGAAAACAGCCTATACTTCCATGCTGCGTTATAACGCTATAGACGGCATAAACAGCCCGTTTGTCGGGTTGAGGAACTATGGTGATATCAGGAGTGAATGGCTGGCAACCGCTGCGTTCAATACCATCGGGATCAGGCTGCTGCTCCTGCTGGCCTGCGGCGGACTGGCTGCCGCGATGTGCTGTGTGTACCGGAAGATAAAGACGCCGGGCAAATTGCTGACGGCAGCCTGCCTGTGGCTGATTCCCGTAGGACTTCCCGCGGCCATGATCGGTGCCCCGATAATAAAGGCGGTACCGGATCCCAGTGGGTTCACCTGCGCAATTGCTTATCTTATGGGCAGCGGCCTGCAGACGCTGGGCATCTTCTGCTTTGCCGCGGGGATATTCGCGTACCTGAAAAAGAATCCCTTCCACGGCCTGCTGGCGGCTGTGCTGGTCTGGCTGCTGAAGAATATCGGCATGAATGCCATGGATGCAGGTATCCACTCCAGGATTTCTGTTTCGCTGCTGACGGATGACCGGGACTATTTAATGTACCTGAGCGGGGGGATTGCGCACAGTGCTGCGCTTTCGGTGGTCAAGACTGTGCTGCAGGTGACAATCGGCGTCATTGCGGTTGTTCTGCTGCGTAAAAAGACCCGGAGTGAAGGACTGCGGGAAAAGACAACCCGTCCGGAAATCATGATGATTCCGATAGCGGCAGTATGCCTGGCTGTGGCACATTTCCTTTATAAACCGGCAGCAGGGACGATAAGCAATAACGTGATGAATGCGCTTTCCTGCAGTCTGCTGAGTGCTCTGGGAGGAGCCGCAGCCGGCGGACTGATTGCCTGGAGTTTTGTATGCCTGCTGAAAGGAGCTTCGGATCATCTGTTCGGGATCGTCGCCCTGGTTCTTTCCGCGACAATGAGTTGTCTTCTGGAACAGTATCTGCTGTTCAGCAAGCTGCGAATGATAGATACGGTGTTTCCGCATGCGCTCACGGCGGCGTTTGACGAGCGGGTCATCCTGCTTGTTGTGATCCTGGCCTTTATCCTCCGGTTCAAAGAAAGCCCCCGCCGCGTCAGTCTGTTTCTTTCCCTGGCCCTGCTTGCCGGCGCCTGCACCTGGGGAAAAATATTGTCCAGCATATCCTATGACTATGGAAAAACACTTCGGGCCGGTATGCTGTTCTATAACAATGTCTGGAACAATTACATAGCAGAGGGGCCATACGCATTAATCGAAGGATCCGGTTTGGACCCGAAACTGTTGCTGAACCTGGTCATGGCTGTTCCGCCCCTCCTCATGGGTACCGGCGCTGCTTTCCTGATGAAACGCGCCTTCACGGAACCAAAGGAATAACCCTTCGTTTTTACAATTCTTCACAATCTGCCGGGCGGCAGGAGCGTAACAGCTCCTGCCGCTTTTACTGACGTTTCCTTTTGCTGTCGTTTACTGTTTAACAGTGATGTCTTCCGCATCCTATTCTTTTTCCTTTCGTACCGGGAAAAACCCTATAACAATTATGAATTATAAATTGTGAATTATGAATTGAAAGAGGTTTTTACCTCTTTTTTGTCATTCCTGGCATACAAACCAGCCCAGAAGGAACAAAATCCCCCTTTCGTTCGTTCTATTGTCAGGTGCGGGGAAAAGAAAAAACCCATTGCCCGTATCTGAAGGAGGTAAAAATGATTAGGAAAACCATGACCGTGTTACTGGCGATCTCCGTGATCGTGCTTTCCATATCTGCCGCGTTCGCGGCAGACGGCGGAGTATTCGGCGAAGTGGCTGCCCGGGAAGGCGAGTACGCAGACAAACGCCTTTCCGTCCTGGACCAGATCGCGGAAAAGCCCGCTGCCTCCCAGACCCTGGAAGACGGCATTGCCGTGGAAGTGAACCAGGCCTACTACGAAGGCAGCCGCATTTTTGTCTCTTATAAAGTGGGTTCCAACGCTGACCTGATCCAGCTCAATGAGGGCGCTCCCGAAGAGACCCAATGGACCCATGAGGTGGAGAACTGGATTACAGGGGAAGCCCCTGCCATTGACCAGGCGGATTATATGAAGGAGCATGACTGGCTGAACGGCCAGGGCCAGCGCTGGCTGGAAGGCCCCTATGATGTGATAGAAGGCATCCTCCTGGAGGACGGCACCGAAACCCGTACCGTGGGCGGAATGGAAATCAAACAGAAGGACGGTTCCCTGATCGGCTGGCTGGAAGCAGTCATTCCGGAAGAGAAAGCAACGGACTCCCAGTCCTTTGCCATCTCCATCTCCTGCAACCATGCCATTAAGTTCCAGGATAATGCAAACTATAAAGAGAACTGGCAGGAAACTGAAAAAGCCAGCATTCCTTTTACCGCAGCCCGGAACAAGGACGCGGTAACCCTCCAGGGCACCCTGGAAACAGACACCTGGAAGGCAAAGGCAGCTGCCACCGCCGGCCAGGCGGATATGCAGGTGACCATCCGCCTGACTTCAGATGAACAGTCCAAAGCCCGGAACGACCTGGAAACCGGCTCCGGGGAAGTTTCCACCGACCTGATCATCTACTGGGACCTGTACAAGAACCACCAGCCCATGACTGACGTCTACGGTGAAAACCGGGTCTTCATGGACGGTGATGACATAGTCTACGAAATCACCTTCCCCCGCATGGATAACGTGAGTGCCCTGAGCCTCGTCCCCATGTACGCCCGCACCGGCGCCCATACCGATGAGGCCATAGTCATAGAGACCAGCGGACAATAACCAGGAAAGGAGAGATAAGAAGAACCAACAAACAAAACCAACGGAACAAATAAGAATGAACCATCCCGGAGACAGGGCGGAAGCCCTGTCTTATTTTATGTGGTTGCGAGAAAAACAAACCTCCGGTGATATACCGGAGGTTTGTCATATAATTCAGTTCTGAATGATTACTGTATTCTATATCCGAAGGTGGTAAAATGCTTCGTGATATAACTATAAGATGAACTGGTATCAATGGTTTTCCATTCTGTGCTGTTAGCGCTTCTGCGTTGATGTTGGATAGTGTGTTTCCACGTCCAGGTTGTCTTCTTTTTATAACCGAAGAAATCAACGTGCTGCTTGCGTCTGAGTGTAACAGAGAAAGAGGCTCGGTTTGCTGCTCTACTGTTGTAATCGGCTGGCTTACTATACAGATCGCCAACTGCAGCACGTGCGCCAAGACTTGTAGACCAGGATGAGTATCCATCAGAAAAATTTCTGGTTATCGTTTTGGAATTGGCAAAACTGTTTGTGTATGAGCTCAATCTGGCTGTACTTGTAGTAGTTGTGGAGGAAGTAATATATGTTGTATCAATAACGTATCTGTATTCTTCCTGAGTTGTATCTGGCTCGATCCTTGATCCGGCGAATGAGCAAGACGGAAACATACAGGATGTTACAAGTAAGGCAAAGGTTAAGAGACATACTGATAATTGTTTGAGCGCTTTTTTCATGTTAAGTAAACTCCCTGTTAGTTTTGGCAGATGTATAATTAAATAACATCTGATCAGTAGGATGCTGCTCTGGTGAAAGAACTTTTTTGGGATTAATTAGTGAGTCAAATTCCGTAGATTCGGCATCCCCGGCAATACCGGGGATGCCGTTTGCTGCAAATTGATTATTACTTCAAGGTTGTCCAGAGATGGGGATAAGTGTTCTTCTCGTAGCTATAGGTAGTGGAAGTGGCAGGAATAGAACAGTTTTTCCAGGTGGAGGTGCCGATTTCCTTGTACTGACGGGTTATTACGTGCTTCCATTTTTTAGTTTTGGTATCCATGCGCTTGTAAGCGGTGATGGTCTGGCCGGGTTTGAGCTTGGTGTTGATGTCAATACCGGTTTCCTCGCCGCCGCCGATATTGCCGGACATCTGAGCAGATATATCGCTTTTCTTGGCACCGAGACCGATGGACAGGGAATAGGACGTTGAGTACTTGTTATGGAAGTTGGCTGTCTGCGTCACACTGGTGCGGTTCTGATACTGATAAATGATGGAGGATGAACCGTGGGAGGTGGTTTCTCCCTGATAAGTGGTAACAATCTTGTTCCTGTAGGTGTACAGATCACTGCGCATCTGGACGGGCTCATATCTTGTGCCGGCAAAAGCAAAAGAAGGAAGCAGGCAGACGGTTAACAGGAGAACGACCATAAGAATGGATAGACGATTGATACTCTTTTTCATTACGTAACACACTCCTTAATGCGAAAAATATGTAATTGTAGCGCGCTGAATACAGTATAAAATACTGACCTGAAAAATGCAACAAGTTGTACTAAACATACAGAAAATGTACAATTATGAAAATCGAAAGTTTTTTTCAAATAGAAACATAGTATATAATACCGGAATTAACGAGGTAACCATTAATTCATGGATATCTGCTATAGGAAATCTCATCCTCATTGCCCTGTCCTTTTCCGGGAGTGTTCCCGTGAATTACATCCCATTGTTGTATACAATGGGTGTAACGGATTGCAAAAAGTACACATCTAGTGTAAACTTTAAACATGTTCGTTGACAATCCAAACAGAGTTGTTTTTCCCCCGGGTACACCTGTACCCGCAATGAACATATCCTTATATCCGTGCAATAGTGCGAAACGCCATTACATACAATCCAAAGGAGAATTACCGATGAAAGTATTAGTGAAATCTTCCCGTGTGAACGAAGTCAAGCCGATGGCTATCTGTCTGCCCAAGTGCCCGATAAAGTCCGTACGCTGCCATTATCCCACGGTTGCCGGCCAGATGCCTCAAAAGGCTCCCGGCCGTAAACTTCCTACAGAAGACTAATTGAATGTGCGTTTCGCACTATTGCTCTTCTGTACCTTTTATTTTTATATACTGACTGGAGATTATTCCTATGCTGAAGGCATCCAACTACAACTATTTCTACCCGGACGGGGAGGAATATATCGCGTACAACAGCTTCCACAGCTCCCTTGTGCAGCTGACGAAGGAAGATTATCAGGAATACCTGGACGCAGTCGGAAAAGACCCCGGGGAAGAACCGTCCCCGGTGGTGACCGAACTGGTCAAAAACGGCTTCCTGGTTCCGGCGGACTGTAACGAGCTGGCCATTATCCGCAACCGGATGTATAAAAGCCGGTATAACACGGGATCGCTGGGCCTGACGATTGCCCCCACCACCTGCTGTAATTTCCGCTGCGTCTACTGTTATGAGGATAAAATCCACCGGGATATCATCATGGATAACAGCATCCAGCAGGCAGTCATAGAATATGTCCGGAAAGCGGCGGATAAAATCGACAGGATGCATGTGGCCTGGTACGGCGGGGAACCCCTGCTGGCTCTGAACATTGTGGAGAAAATGTCAGATGCCTTCATCGACATCTGCGAGAAGCACGGGGTGGAATACACCGCTTCCATTGTGACCAACGGCTACCTGCTGAACCGCAAAACCGCAAAGCTACTGGTGTCGAAGAAGATTAATGACTGCCAGATCACCATAGACGGAGACAGGGAGAATCACGACAAACGCAGGCCTCACTGTTCCGGTAAGGGCACCTACGATACCATCATCAAAAACATCATTGATATTGACGGGATCATTCCCCAGGTGACACTTCGGGTGAACACGGACCGTAATAATCCCGACGCGGTGAACAAAATTATCGATATTGTCAGGGAGCACAACCTGAAGAACTTCATTCCCTATGCTGCTCCTGTCCGTGACTATGACGGCAGCTACTGTGTGGGCGAATGTTTCACCCAGAAGGGCTTCCTGGAATACGAGTACGATAACCTGATGAACATCGATGATCCTTATATGATCATGAATAAATACCCGGTCATCCGGGATAACATCTGCTGCGCCGATACCCTGGGCGGTATGGTCATCAATGCGGACGGCAAGTTGTACAAGTGCTGGTCGGATATCGGCGTGGACAGCCTGAGCTACGGCAATATCAAGGGCGGCGACGTCAATGAAATGAACGAGATCCGCTACCTCATGGACGACCCCACCCGGGATCCCAAGTGCAGTGCCTGTAAGCTCCTTCCCGTCTGCATGGGTGGCTGCCCTCGTATGAGGAAGCTGGAATCCGGAGACAAGTGCATCTACTACGAAGACCTGAACGCAAAGTACATGAAGCACTTTGCCAGGCTTGCCCAGGTATACGATATGAATGCGGAATAAAATAAAGAGAAACAAAACAGCCCTCTGATTCGTTCTATTTACAAACCCGAAAGGGAGGGGGAATGCCTATGACTGACGCCGATACAGTGAACACACTGGCCTGGCTTACCACTGTAGGAAACATTATCCTCTATGCCCTGATCATTTTTGTGATTGTGATGTGGGTAAAGCAAAAGGACAGGAAATCACAGAAAGATAAAACGGACAAGCAATAAACAGGATCCCCGGAAAACTCCGGGGATCCTGTTTTTCTATTCTCATCTTCTCCTGGCAATTATTATACTACCGGTATAATGACAACCGCTCTCCTGTATGATACAATTCAGTCATCAAAGAGAGAAGAAAGGAGCCAAAGCGATGTATCAGCTGTTTAATATGGGCATACAGTCACAAGGTCGCATAAGCAGAACGACCGCTGCTTTGCTGTGCCCATATGGAACGCAATCTGGCATCATCGTGGATAAGATCGGCTCCTTCAGGAATAACTGATCTGTACAAGATGAACTGACACCCGTTCCTTTGGGAGCGGGTGTTTTTCATATGCTGCCGTATCTCAATGAGTAGAGATCCGTTCTTGTAATCACGGAAGATGCTGGTTCGAGTCCAGCCGGCAGCACTCATGCTGCCGTATCTCAATGGGATAGAGAGCTACACTTCTAATGCGGAGGTTGCTGGTTCGAATCCAGCCGGCAGCACTTCATATGCTGTCGTAACTCAGTGGGTAAGAGTGTCGGCCTTATAAGCCGTTTGCCGCTGGTTCGAATCCAGCCGACAGCACAGACAGAGAATAGGGAAGGGAGGAATCCATATGCGGATTCCGGTAGTGGATCTGAACAAAACCGGACAGAACATCTGTATCCTGCGGAAACGCTCCGGCGTTTCCGTCAGGAAACTCCAGGAACTCCTGGGTTTCGCGACCCCGCAGGCCATTTATAAATGGCAGCACGGCATCAGCCTGCCGACCGTGGATAACCTGGTGGCGCTTGCTAGCATTCTGGATGTGTCCGTGGAAGAGATTCTCGCGGTGGACTATCCAAAGGGAGAAGAATAAGGATATGCATGTTATACACAAGTGGAAATACTGTGTAGCGAATGGATCCCTGGAGAACCGAGTACTATCTGCTCATATAGCTGTCCTAACTGATAACGATAGATAAGCAAAACGAACAGATAATAAACATGATGCACGGCAGATGCCGGGCGTTTTTTTGGATAAAGCTATAAATAATGATGAAAGAGGAAATGATTATAATATACTATTTATGGGCGTAATTATTCTGTGTTTTTTTGAACAGGAAATATATGAGATTGAAAGACTTGTTGCTGTTTTTTTCAAGTTTTTATGTAAATATCGAAGGATATTTGCAATTTTTTCATTGATTTAATATGTAACCATATATTATTATATTAGCATATTAATAGGAGAATATATCAGAACAATAGTAAAATAGTGGAAAGGAGAGTATGGGTTTCTTTTTAGAAACATCATGCTGTGAAAAATGAAAATAGAATTTCCGGATTATGTTGATTATAAGGTGTTTTATAGATTTATAGTAGACAAATTGATGGCTTTTGTGTCATCGTATGATGATGAGTTGGTTTTATATCTTGATAGAACTAGTCATATTACACCAGGGGTTTTATGTGATTTGTTAACGTTTTTCAAATATCAAAAAACAAGAAAAGGAGCTACGGTGTTGCTTGTCTTTGGAAATGCAACAAAACTAAGATCCTATCTTGATGATACACAGTTTTTCTTGCATTCTGAACATGGGAATTTGTTTATAACTGATATTGTCTATCATTATTCATCTGATTTGGATATAAGAAGAAGGCATAACACTAATAAAATACATCGAGTCAATGTGCCATTACATAGTATTAGCAACAAAATATATCTTCCCTATAGTGTACAAAATGAGTTCCATAGAAGTGTTTTAGAATTGTACAATTCCTATGAAAAACAAAGAGCAATGAAACAATTAAAGCTTGACGATTATGAAAAGCTTGCTGGAGGGTTTTCAGAAATAATAGAAAATGCATATGGATACGGGTATACTACAACAGAAAGTTGTTTTTATTTTTCATTTCAGAATTATAAGAAAACAGGCATTAGTTTAGCATGTAGTGATTCCGGAGGTGGGTATTACAATTCCGTGCTTTCCAAGCTTTACTACGTTGAAGAAAAAAACGTGATTGAGTCGCCGCAATTACGTAAGATAGAGATAAAACTTCCGCTTATTCCGAAATTATTTACAAAAAATGAATTTTTGAGTTTTAAAAATGATACAAGGCGAAGAAATTTGGCGGCGATTCTAGAGTGTATATTAATACATATTGATGATAGGCTAAATGGCTTCCCATACATCTTAAGTACTTTAGTTTTACATGCAGGGGGCAACCTTCATATACATAGTGAAAACACACTTATAAATATATCAAGAGAGTTTTTAAGTGAGTATTTTGTTGTAAGCAATGGGGTTATTAGTGGATTCAATAAGACAAAATTGAGAGGTATTGTCTTAAATCTAAGAATACAAGATAAATTGATTCAAAATGGTACTCTCCAAGTATATTCGCATTTTTTCCCTGGTGTGCATATTTCTGTTGAGATTGGAGGGCAAGAATCAAATGGTAAATATCTATGAATTTGAAATATATGATTATGTATGTGCAAATCAAGATGGCATATCCAGACTATTACAGCAAGATTATAGCTTATGTGGAGGTAGTATTGATTCACAGATAACAGATTTGGTCTCGATAGAGGAAACTGTCAAGGAATTAATACAACGGGGGTCTTCAAAAAAAATATTGGTATGGGATATGCGTAGAGTGTCAGCTAATGGAATGCGCTCCCTTTGTGCTATTTTTTCCACATTATATGAAAAGACATATAGAGGTGTTCTCTTTCTATCAGATAGGAAAATGAAAAATGTAGATGAGATAGAAAAAGTCGAATGGGAAAAAAGTATTTTTCCGTTAAATGATCGCATAAGTGAGGCGGCATATAAAATTTCCAAATCAATCAAGGAGATTGCTCCTGGAGAATCTGAGAAGCTAGAATCAAATGAGTGTGAGTTTGTTACAGAGATATTGTCTGATACTTGTTTGTATTGTGGCTTTAGTAATACATTAGCTGTATTAAATAAACATATAGGGATTAAGCATAGTGTTTTTTCGACAATTGACGATGATATCAATAAATATATTTATACAATAATCAAGACGAACAAGCCAGAGAAATGGGAGCCAAATGATTCGTCAAATGTATATGTTAATAGATATTTTGATGCAAAAAAAATATTAACAAATGGTTCTATATATAATTTAGTTATTAACAGAATGGCATTGATGATCCAAAGAAGCCTTGCAATGTTCAGTAATACAAATAAGGAAAACATGAGAGAGTTTGATGCCTTTATATGTGCAAGTATAACAGGTGCATGTTTAGCAGCTGGATTGTCAGCAATATATAAAAAACCTGTTGTGTATGTCAAAAATGTAGGTCCAAGAATAATGGCTAACGATGGAAGAACTCTTGCACGTATCAAACAGGGGAATCGCTATGTTTTGATTTTTGACTTTATGTGTTTAGGGAAAGAGTATGAACGAATGAAGATGATCTGTGATCTTTGTTCGGCCAAAGTGGTTTGTTGCGCGGGTATATCGTATTATAAATTTCCACGATTTGCAAAAGCTGATAAAAAAGGGAAAAAACAAGCGGATTATCGATTCGATTATAATAAAAACCTTAGCATCTCATCTCTTTTTCAAGTTAATGCTTATGATAAAAAGTATTATCAATGTGATATCAATCATAATGAAAGGAAATAAGTACTATGCCAACAGTAACAAGGAATGGAGCCGAGTTTAGCAAATTAGCTATTAATGAAAGAATTATGGAGCTAGATAATGCTGAAGGAAAAGCACTTAATGATTTGGATCAGTTTACTGAATTAATAAGACATAGGTTAGATGAAAAACAGTGGTATGCTCCTATAGCGTATACACCACATGATTATTCACATCATGTTATTCGTGTATTACAATATGGATCAAAGATATTGTCGTCATCATTGGATGTATTTGAGATTGATGATTTACTTGTGTTTCAATATGCATGTTTATTGCATGATATTGATATGATTTATAATCCCAAAGCTCGACAAATACATTCTATGGAAGCTTCTCTTGCGATAAATCCATATAGCGATAAACAAATTGAGGATGCGGCTCAAAGATGTATCAGAAGTTTATATGCGGGTATTAATGATTTAGAGGATTGTCAAGAAATCAGTGATGTGATAAAGGAATCATTAACACAAGATATTCATAATTATTTACATATAGTACTTTCATTTCTATTAATGGATCAAAGTGATTATTGGGAGGCTATCGGACAGGTTGTTTTAGGGCATAGCGATATAAAACTGACAAATACACGTATCAATACTCTTGAGAAGGAATTTTATGAATCACACGTTATAGGTGTTCGCTCTCAAGAAGAAATAAAAACACGTGTTCTTGCCGCCGTTCTCAGATTAGCAGATGAACTGGACTGTTCAAAACATAGAAAAGGGGGAATAGATACACGAAATTTCCCACCGGAGGCTAAAGATTACTGGAAAAAACTGGATTTAATAAAACAAGTTAAATTTGAAATGCCCAAGATTGAATTGCAGGTTAATTCTGCATTTATTCATGACGATAAAGACAAAGTAGATTGTTACAAATTACTGCATGAAATACACGAAAAAATACAAAAAGAGTATAAGACTGTAAAAAAGTGTATAAGTGATGCTCGAATAAATATCAATATAGAGGAACCTGAGTTAGTATTTGATGATCCCATTTTAAAGAAAAACTATGATGCTTATTTATCTATTGCTAATCAGGGTTCTGTACAAGATAAAAAAAAAGACATTTTAGCTAAAGATGTCCAAATCAGTATTGATCGAATCAGCGATAAACAGACCATATATGTTCCAGCAGACGATATAAATGTTGGTGATATACAAAAAAAAGAAGTTTATGTAAGTGGCGAATCTTCAAATACTCAAACAAATAAATTGCCAAAGGATCCTAAAAGCTTTTATAATGAATTGACACAGAAAATACAAGAGAGTATCAAGAACAATAATCTTATTTATTCAGTTCATCGTCAAATAGGGAACAGAGGCATGCGTAATCATCTTGATTGTAATGGTCTGCTTGCCGATGAAGAAATATTAGATGAAACAGCTAAGGCATTCGTAAACTATATTTATACACATTCTTTTGATAAAAGCCCAGAAAGTATAAAGCAAGATAAGTATTTTCTTGTTGGTATTGCTAATAGTGGTGTTTTATTGGCTTCACGTGTTGCAATGATAACAGGACTTCCGATGATGTACTTTATTCCGTCACAAAAGGCTGATAGTTTTTCAAAACAGGAGGAGGCATGGGAAGAGTATGCAGCATGTTATGAAAATCGCAAGCCTATTTTGATTATTGGGGTTAATGTGACAGGTAAAGCAGTAAAAGATGCACAAGATTTTTTGAAAAAAATATTGCGAAAGAAAAATGTGTTTATTGAGGCTGTCCTTGGGATAGTGAATCGTGATGTGGATGGAACAAATGATATGGAAGGGGTTTTTGATTCGCTGAGGAGAAGAAAAACAAAAGTGGCATTTTTACATACTGGTTATCCTGTTGATTGGTGTCAATACTCAGAAAATGCTACGCCTTGTCCATATAATGATCAATGTGGGATTGATAGAAAAAACAAGCGGAAAAGGGTGAAGTAATACAAGTAGATAGGAGGATTTTGAATGAAGATTATTAAACCTAGCTTTGTTATTGAAGAAGAGTTGGATGGAAATAAAATCATAAAAAAAATAGAGCAATACGGACGTACTTGTTATAAAAGTGAAGATCGTATAAGCGAAGAGTCAGCCAAAAGATTTATCCAGAATATTCTCAAACGTGGTCATGAATCTGTCATTGAGCACGAGAAAATTACGGTCCGTGTTGTGTGTGACCGTGGTGTCTCACATGAGATTGTCAGACATAGATTGGCTAGCTATTCGCAAGAAAGTACCCGATATTGCAATTACAGTAATGCGAAATTTGGTGCAGAATTAACTTTTATCCTGCCTGTTTTTTGGGAAAATGAAGATAGAAAAAAAGAATTAGAACTATGGAAAAAAGCTATGGAAAACGCAGAGAAATCCTATTTTGCTCTTCTAGAAGCAGGAGCTGAACCACAGGAAGCAAGAAGTGTATTACCTAACAGCTTGAAGACTGAAATTGTAATGACCATGAATCTAAGAGAATGGAGACATTTCTTCAGATTACGGACTAGTGAAGCTGCTCATCCGCAGATGCGGCAGATTGCGCAGGCTATATTATTTGAATTTAGAAAGAAAGTGCCCATAATCTTCGATGATATTTAGGAAAATACTATTTCATGTTCATTTTTATCTATTAGTGTGAAAAGAAGATAAAATACCTGAAATACAATGAAGGGGATAGCAATAGAGAATAGTATTAGACATATAATTGGGTGTATGGAACGGACATATATGGGTTTTGTTCCTCCTGTTTATGTTTGGTTGTGAATTTTGTCGAGTATTATTTTTTTGAAGCTACGATAATCAGGATTGTGAGGATCTAATTTAATGGCTTTTTCAGATTCTTCTAGTGCTTCATCGTAGCGTTTTAAAGTAAATAGAGTAGTACTACGAGCGTCGTGATAACTGGCATTATTTTTATCCAATTTGATGGCCTCATCAAGAGAGTTAAGAGATAATGAGTCCTGATTATTCAGGTGTAAGATTAATCCTTTTAAATGATGTAGATCAGCATCTTTGGGTTGTAATTCGATAGCTTTATTACAATTACTCAAGGCATCTTTTATATTACCATGTATGAAGTCCCTTGTTGCTAATCTGCGAAGGGTTGTTGCTATACTTATTGTGTCATCCTTTTCTGGCGTCCCTGCAAGTTTGTCTAGCATATCTAACTGATTAATGACAGTAACTGTATTGTCTGAAGAGGATGTATAGTTTAGATGCAAAATTGTCTTGTTGTTTGAAGTAGAAGCTTTTGCTTCGGTGTTTATATGATTATTAAAGCCCGTGCTTTCATCTAGAATAATATTGTTAAGATTATTGAATTGGAATTGATAGCTTTCTTGACGCTGATGAAAAAACTTTTTGATTCTATCAGATGGGTTTTCAATTGGCAAACCTATTGTCATTTGAGATGCCAAACTAAACATTATCTCATCAAACCCTTTGATTTTAACCAGATATCCACCTTTACTCTTTTTTAATAAATTTTCAATACGATCGGACTCATGATCTTTTATTGTACACCAGTAGATGTTATCCAATGACATTTCTTCCAAAAGTTTCATAAGTGTCTGATCTCCACCTGCATATCCAATAACTATAGGCGTGTATTTTGTGAGAATCTTTTGTAATACTTCTTTCCAACTATCAGCCAACTTATCCAATTCTTCTTCTCTATTTAGTGGCCTAAGCATAAGATCTCTGTGTACCTTAGCTATAATAGGACGACTCGTATTCTCGATTGTACCTATAAAAGGAGCCAGACTTTCATGACCTGCGACTAAGGGATGTTTGGCATGATACATATGCAAAACATCTTCAACTAGAGAATCAAAGTTTGTTGTTATAACCAATTTGTTTTCTGTATGTTCCATAAGGACTGCTAGCATATAGTAACCTATGCTTGGTTCGGCGCTTTCCATAAGATCTTGCAAATAATGATAAGCAACAACCGGCGAACCTGCAAAACGTAAATCAAATAGAGTAAAGTAATCATCGCTTTGTGGTTTATAATCTGGTTTGAATATGTGTTCCCACTTATCCTGTGGGAAACCACAGTCTGATGCACACTCAGATATATAATCTAGTCCCTTCGACAATAAATAATCTCGCCATTCAGGTATTAAACTTAAACCTGTGCGAATGCCAGAGGTATAGGATGCACCTGCACCAAGGATAAAACAATAACGCTGATAAGCATTATAACCATCTTTCACATGATCGATAAAACGTTGAGCGCTCATTTGGATGTTTCTCATAGTTGATACCTCGACTTTCATGTTAATTAACGATTCCTCTTTGTATGAATTATTGTTATCATTAAGGAGGTTTTATCTAATACTATTAATGAAATCCATATAAGCATGATTTATAAGATGGTAGTTAGATTTTTTAATTGCCTGGCTTTCATACGATCTTTTTCAGCCTCTTTATTTTCCCCTAATTTATCATATACCATACTTCTAGTCATGTAGAAATCTGGATTATCGGTTTCTAGCTTTATAGCAGTGTCCGATTCTTCCAAAGCTTCTTGGTATTCTTGCATTTTTAGGTGAACCATACTAAGAGAATCATGATATTTTGCATTGCTAAATTCCAGGGCAATTGCTCTTTTTATCTCACTTCTGGCTTCTGGATAACGTTCCAATTCTTGTAGAATGACACCCATAGTATAATGATATTTTGAGTTGTTGCGCTCTAGTAAGTTGGCTTGAATCATATATGATAACGCTTTGTCGTTTTCCCCATTGTTGTGCAAAAGAGTTCCTTTTAAAAACTGAAGATTGGCATCTCTTGGTTGGAGGTTAATGGCTTTATCACACAGTTCCAAAGCTTGAGATAACTCTTTATTATAATAATGCCTTAAGGCAGATCTTCTCAATTGAGCAGCTGAAATAACAGGATCTGAATTGTCAGAAGTATCGGATAGTTGATCTAGTAATTCTAGAAAGCTTAAGTCGGGAATTAAATCATTAGCAACAGAGACATCTTTTCCAGATTTAAAAGAATTGTCAGAAACCATAGAGCTTTCCATCACTTTATCGGGAGAGCTGTTTTGGTCGGTGTTTTCATCCAAGACTGCATCATTTATTTTGAGATACTGTTCATTATAGCTGTTAACCCATTGATCACATAGATATTTCATACGATCAGTTGGCTTTTCAAAACTCATTCCTTCTTTCATGTTATCAACAAGATCAAACATGATTTCATCGAAACCTTTTATTGTAACCAAATATCCACCAGGACTTTTGCATAAAAGATTTTCGATGCGTTCTGATTCGCGTGTGTTTAAAGAACACCAATATATACTTTCTAGATCTATGCGTTCAAGAAGTTTCATTAATGTCTGATCGCCACCAGCATAGCCAATGACAATAGGAATATATTTAGATAAAGCTGTGCGTAAACTGTTTTCCCAGCCTATTCCTAATTTTCTTAATTCTTGCTCTCTATTTAGAGGACGAAACGTGAGATCTCTATGAACTTTTGCTACGACAGGACGACCAACGTTTTCTACTGTATCAATAAAAGAAGCAAGACTTTCATGTCCAGCTACGAGGGGATGCTTTGTGTGATAACGATGCAATACATCTTCAACTAGTGAATCGAAATTAGTGGTTATGACTAGCTTGTTCTCAGTATGCTCCATTAATATGGCGAGCATATAGTATCCTATGCTAGGACTGGCGTTTTCCATTAATGTTTGCAGTTCGTGATAGGCCACTATAGGAGTTCCGGCAAACCTTAGATCGAAGAGAATAAAATAGTCTTCACTTTTTAATTTGTAATCGGGTTGGAATAAAGGCATCCATCTTTTTTTAGGGATATTACAATCTCTTGCACATTCTTCAATATAACTTAGCCCTTTTTTTTCCAGGTACTTTCGCCATTCTGGCATTAATGACATACCTGTAGGAATGCCAGAAGTATAAGATGCACCAGCACCAAGAATAAAACAATAGCGCTGATTCGCATCATATCCAGCTTTTACATGATCTATGAAGCGCTCAGCGCTCATATGAAAGTCTCTCATGGTAAAGACTCCTATGAAAACGTTTTTGTTAGAAAAACATATATCACATGTTCAACAAGGAGTCAATGAAAATGAAAACTTATGTATAATCATTTTTGCATTAAAAATGTTTTTGCAATAAGAAAGCCATTTGAAGGCTGGTGAATTGATGAGTAGCATTATTGACATCTAGACTTACCCCATCACCTGCTGAACCCGTCTCAGATACTTCCCTGGGATGGGCTTTTCTAATTGCCAAATGATACTCATTGGCTTACTTCCATGATGACTTACATATGAAGCTTGGCCCAAAAAAGTATATGGAGAAGTCCCTAAGATATCCTTTTTGAATTCGCGGACAAACAGGAGAATATGGCCCCCATGTTCTGCATGGTGGATATATCTTTGACCTGTTGGGGATTCGGCGGATGTGGTGGATTGGCTTTGCCAATGGAATTGCGTGTTGCTAATAGCATAATCCTCATACATGGTAGTCGGAGAGTAATCTTTATCACTTTTATTCAAGGTGATTAGGAAAACGTCAATGTTTTTAGCGGGAAGATACAAAACACCCTGCCGCATTGCACTGTAATTTTTATAATCCAATGCGGCAAGTAACTGGCGCTGAGTATAGGTACAATGCACATCTAAAGGACAATCAAAACCAAGGTCTGTGGCGGAATCAATAAAATCAATATGATCGAATTGGTACTTGAGCAAATCAAGTAGTTCTTTCAACATGACTGGACTATTAGCCAAGCTTAAGAGCTTTTCCTGGACTTCATAACTATTCCAATCTTCAGCGTAACTGTCCCAGACAGTAATATAGAACATTTGCATCATTCGCTGCTCCAGAAGAGATAACGATGCAATATTCACTTTGCCTAGATTGGGTAGTATATCTAGCAAGAATTGTATCCATCTACGAGAATCAAAAACAGTGAAGCGATACATGATTTTGCTCAAAAGCAGCTCGATCTCTTCATGGAAATCTTCTTGTACATTCGCTTCAACACAAAGCCTGGCAAAAGTAATGCCTTTTTTGTAAATGTCTGCCGGTGTCATGTGATACCAGCTCAAGAAACCTTCAAAGGACAATTCCTGACCACTGTCCTCGTGGTAGGTGCGAATACGGTTTACAAGTTCTGCATGGCCCCTGAAGTATTGCTGTATATTATCTAAAACTATACGTGAAGCCTTTTTCTCAAGTTGTATATAACAACCCTTAGGGGCACCGGTGAAACCACGATCAATTTCTTCAACAACAGTGTGGTGCTCATCGTCCAGAAGCGCAGCAAACTTTTCCTCAAAGTTATACCGCCGGTTTGCTGCACCGATGAAATCCAGAACAGTTAAGCAATCTTTTCCGTCACAAAGACGAAGACCACGTCCCAGCTGCTGCAGGAAAATTGTCAAAGATTCAGTTGGGCGGAGGAACAGGACAGTGTTAACTTCTGGAATATCAACACCTTCATTATACAAATCAACAACAAAGATGACATGGATATCACCATTGACAAGCTTCTTTTGAGCATTTCGTCTTTCCTCATCGGAAGAAAAACTATCCAGTGCCAGAGAAGGAATACCAGCGATATTAAAATGCTCTGCCATGAAACGTGCATGTTGAATGGAAACGCAGAATCCAAGCGCTTTCACTTCATCTATATCTGTCACATATCGAGATAGGCATTCAACCACATGGTCTGCACGTTTTTGAGCTATAGAACCGGAAAGGGTATAGATATTGTTGAGCTCTTTATGATCATATCCGCCGCGAGTCCATTTTAAATCATTCAGATCTACTGTATCGCTTACACCAAAATACTGGAAAGGACAGAGTAGTTTCCGATTAATAGCTTCAGGCAAACGTATTTCAGCAGCAATGCGGTTATCAAAGAAGTGAAGGATGCTTTTACCATCCATGCGTTCCGGAGTAGCAGTTAATCCAAGAAGTACCTGTGGTTTAAATGTTTCAATAGCGTCTGCATAAGAATCTGCTGCTGCATGATGTGTTTCGTCTACGATGATGTAATCATAATAGTTGGCGGGCAGCCGTTTCCATAATGCTTGAGAATTGAGTGTCTGCACAGAGATAAACAGATAATCCAAATTATCTGCTTTATAGTTACCGACCCAGAGTTCACCAAAGTTGGGGTCTTTTAGAACTGCCTGGAAAGTGGCAATGCTTTGCTTAAGGATTTCTTCCCGATGTGCAATAAACAACAATCGATTGAGTTGCAGGGGATGGGCTTTTCTCCATCCCCGATAATCCAGAGCAGAAATAACGGTTTTTCCGGTACCGGTCGCAGCAACTAATAAATTGCGATTGAAACCATGAACTTCCCGTTCTGCACGGAGCTGATCCAGGATGGCTTGCTGGTATGGATAGGGACGGATATCAAAAAGAAAGAATTGTTTATCGCCATTCCATTTTTCTCCCTTCAGGGCTTCTGCAAGCCGGGGGTGTGAATCCGTTGTATAAGACTCAAATTCGTATGAATTCCAATAACTGTCAAAAGTAGCATAGATTTTCTTTAGTGTGTCAGGTTGATCAATAGCAGTGATTTTTAGATTCCATTCCAAACCATTGCTCATGGCAGCATTAGATAAATTGGAAGAACCAATATAGGCAGTTGTGAAACCAGTATCCCGGTAAAAGACATATGTTTTTGCATGTAGCCTAGTACGAGCGGTATCGTAACTGATTTTGATTTCTGTATTAAGAAGCTTTGACAGTTCGTCGATAGCTTTAACTTCGGTAGCTCCCATATAGGATGTAGTGATGACTCGAAGCAACCCACCTCGATTTGTAAATTCACGGAGTTCGTCTATGATAAGCCGGAGACCACTCCATTTGATGAATGATACGAGCATATCAATGCGGTCTGAACTGGCAATTTCCTTTTTAATCTCGGAGAACATCTTTGGCTCATGAGCAGCACCTGTGAATAAACTGCTCACAGACATTGGAGTTTCTGGTCTAGTTATATCAGACGCGATTTTTCCGGCAATACGTTCTGGACTGTTTTTATCCAAAAGATGAAGCAGTTTTTCAGCACGGTTATCAACAATGCTGCCGGATAGATCTTCACGATTTTCTGAAAGGACAGAAAGGACCTTGTTTACTAGAGCAATTTGTTCTTCGGTATCTTTGGGAATGGATTCTAAAGTGCGACGCATAGCTTCAGCCACATACTCAGCTAAAGCCTGAGGGGCTTCTTCTACGTCGAGTTTTTCTATAGCTTTATAGACATCTGGAATAGAAGACAATTCATCTGAAATTGCCTTGCTGATGATTTGCTCATACAAGCCTGGTTTCATCATATTATGCCCCTTTATATGGTTTAGGTATGATTAATCTGAGAGCATAATATCATAGATAGAATATGTTTGACTAGCATTGTTCATGACAGATATTGAAGTGTATCCATGTATTAACGTGCAAACATAGAGTTGTTTCTATTACATGTTTTCCCAATTAGCTGTTTATGATACTTTTTGCTTGTGTCGTTTCATTTGTTGAACAATATGAATATATCTTATATACTGTATTTAGCGGCATGCCCATGAACAGTTTGTCTTATATTTTCTGATCATATAGGAGTTATAATTATGCGTCGTATTTCTGCTATTATTGTGATCATAATAATACTGTTATCCAGTACTTTCAATATGGCTTTGGCGGAGAATGTCTCAGAAACTGTTCTCTTTTCCTTGGACAAGCCTCTTCGCATCCTCATCATCGCCGATCCCCAGGACATCGATACCCCTCAACCTGCTATGCTGTCCCTGATGAATGCTTCCCTGGATGCTGCTGAGCCGGATCTGGTTGTGTTCCTGGGGGATATGATCCACGGCCGGGATCTGCGTGGGGAAGACCGGGTTCGGAAGGCGATAGACGCGGCAGTGTCTCCGGTGGTTGACCGGGGGATTCCGTTTGCCCTGGTGTTCGGAAACCATGATGAGGAATGTGGGATCAGCAAGGAAGAACAGTTGAGGATCTACCAGTCCTATCCAGGATGCCTGGCTGTGGATGGAGAAGATCTGCCCGGATGTGGAAACTACTATCTTGTGGTGGGAAATCCTTCTCAGCCGGAAAGCCCGGTAGTGCTGTGGTTCATGGACAGTGGAAGCTATGCGGAAGAAGGGAAAGGCACATACGGATATGTGACAGAAGAACAGAATAAATGGATGCTTTCCGCTTATGAGGAACTGTGTGGAAAGTATGCTTCTCCGGTATCCTATGTGTTCCAGCATATTCCTGTTCCGCAGGTTTATAACATGATTAAGGAAGTTCCTTTCGGAACTTCCGGAGCAGTGACATGCTATGGACCGAACTTTGGTAAATGGTATGTGATCAATGAAGAGTATATCTGGGAAGGACACCTGGTAGAAGGGCCGTGCTCTTCTGAATATGACAGCGGTGAGTTTGATGCCTGGAAGAAGATGAATGTGAAAGCAGCCTTCTTCGGTCATGATCATCTGAATGACTATTGTGGTACCTATGAAGGTATTGATATGGTTACCACTTCCGGTGTAGGGTTCTATCTCTACGGCCGGGGAGATGAACATGGAACAAGGCTTATTACATTGAATGCGGAGAATCCTGCGGAATATGAGACAAAGATGCTGTATTACAAGGATCTTGTTTCAGAACCGCTGCCGGGGTTGTTTGTATCTTCCCTGGGTGTTATGCTCAGGAAGTATTTGTTTATGATCCTGGCTGCTCTTTTATTGGTCATCGTGGTGATTGTGCTGGTGATCAGGTGGCTGGTGAAGCGCCATAAACGGAAGAAACTGAAGAGAATGATTGCGTAAAAGGAAGCGGCGTTGGGTATAAACCAGCGCCGATTCCTTTTTTACGGTGTCAGCAGGGGATCTGAAGGGCTTTCCGGGATCAGGAGGAAGTTCTGTTCATGTTCCTGCCGGGTGCGCCAGGAGCGTTTGAAGTGGGCGGCGATGACTTTGTTAACGTCGTCGCTGTCCATATGGGCCCATTCGAAGAGCATGCGGGGACTGCCGACGATTTTCTGGATATCCGGGGGAAGCTTGTCGAATTCTTCCCGGCTGTTGTACAGGCCTCGGGAGATGGCTTTGTAGACTTTGAGCCAGGCGTCATCCTCAGTGGGGCCGTTGAGCTGTTGTGCTTTTCGGATGAAGGCGTTCAGGGCTCCGGGTGTGGGCGGGAAGCCTTTGACGTCTGTGGCGATGAAGGCATTCAGTGCCTGGTTGACCAGGGGATAGGGCGTGTTGACAAAGACCTGCTGCCAGACCTGGGAGAGGACAGCGGGATCCCTGTCTTTGATAAAACTGGGGTAGATGGCAGTGATGGCGGCAAGGATCCGCTTGGTTTCTTTCATGTCCATTGTGTATATATACCTCCTGAGGAGTTTTTGCTGTAGATGTGGCTGGTTTATTATATGTGTCTGTGTTTACAGGAATGGATTTACGGGGAGCGGCTTTTGTGAGGCCGGCGGGGCGTTCTGGTTCTGCTTCTGGGCGCTGGCCAGCCAGCCGTTGATGAACTTTTTGATACCGTTCCTGGTTTTTCGCTTCTGGGGGTTGGATAGGCACCAGGCTTTCATTCCCCGGTATTCCTGTAGGACGTCTATCGCAGGGTAGAGGGCGGAGAATTCGTCAATTTCTTCCCGGGTTACGTTGTATTTGGTGTTGTCGTGGAGGAGCAGGTCGATGACAATCTCGTCCGCTATTTTGGAATCCGGACCTGTGGTTTTTTCTTTGGAGGCTTTTTCTTGCTGTGGTTTTGATTCTTTCTTTATTCCTTCTTTGCTTTCTGTTCCTTTCTCGGCTTCTGCTGCCGTTTCAGGCGGTACTTCTTCCTCAAATCCCTCCGGGCAGGGGAACTTATGGCGGCCGTTCCGCAGCCGCTGGTGTTTTTCCCAAGGGAGGATCTTCAGGTAATCCTCGCCGTCTGCTGTATAGCGGCGGATGAATCCTGCTTCCTCCAGATGATCCAGGCTTTCCCGGATGGTTTCCTCGGGAATGTCTGTTTTGCGGGGGTACAGGAGGCGCAGTAGGAGGATCGGGTCAGCGTAGAAGATGCCGTAGTCATCCGCACTGACGAGGAGGCGGTGGTAGATGGATTCTTCCGCCACGGTCAGGCTGTTGAACGCTTTGTCTGTCAGGATGGAATCCTTCAGGATCCTGCTGGGCATTGGGTGAACCTCCTTATGTGTCTATCTTTCCACTTACAGCGTAACAGGCAGTTCCCGTGTTTTTCAAGTCTCAGGGGACTGCCTTTTTACTGTCATGAAGCTATCTTTTTTGAGCGAGACAAGATTGTGGCAGCATGCCGCAGGGGTGGATGCACGGGATGCTCAGTGCAGTATGGATAAGGATACCCCTTTAAGGATGGGTTGTGGATAAGGATAAGGATGAGGATAAGGATATAGGCGGCAAATTGCCGCAGGTTGCCGCAAGTTGCGGCGAGAAGGAGGGAAAACAGGGAGGAGGTAGGAAGTAGGAGGTATGAGGTTGTAGAAATGAAGGAAAAATAAAAAGCAGCAGACGGCGCTGCTGCGTGAAAGATACTTGATGGAGCATTATTTGTCGCTGTACTTGCTTTCGATTTCCGCGGCGATGTTGTCATAGTCCTCCTGCCTGCGGCGAATGATGACCCAGATGACGACGATGCCGACTGTGAGGATCAGGCTGTCCACAAAGAAGAAGCCTGTGATGGGAATAAGAGTTGTCTGAAAGTAATAGATGAAAAGAAAGTTGATCGCCCAGACAAAGGCAGTGGCGGCCAGGCACAATATGTTTGCTGCCGTGAATGTTTTCTTTGTCCATACTCTACGGGCGTCATTCATTGCTTCGGGGTTTGGCATGTAGCGCAGATGCGCGCCACGAACAGGAAAGGTTTCAAAAAAGGAAGCTTTCTGTAACTTCTCGTTATTTGTTTCGTAGAAGTCTTTGTTTTCCTGCCAGCCGGTTGCCATGGTGGGTGCTCCTTTCATGAAGTCGGTTGAGTGGGAGAGAAGTAAACGGCTTTTATTTGCTAAAAGCATAGCACTGGTGCGGTGCGGATAACAGGGCGAGAGGGGCAGAATAACAGCGCTTATTTCGCGGGGGATTGCGGAATTGTGTGAAAAAAGGGAAAAACGTTTTTGTGTGGAATAATATATACGCAACTGAATAATGCCTATGAAGAGTGCGCGAGGGACAAGCCCTGTGACCGCACGACAACCTGCCGGAAAAGGTAAGGTGCCAAAGCTTGACCGATAGGATGAGAAAAACGGAATGGATTGAATGCCATCCTGTCGGAGACGATGGGATGGTTTTTTCGTGCTTCTTCTGGGCTGGAGAATGAAAGGAGAAGTGCGAAGAATGAAAAAGAGAAAGACATTCGGAGAGAAGCTTGCAGCAGGATGTGCCTGTGTAGTGGTAACGGAGAAAGGACTGGGGAAAAAGGAACACCCGTTCTGGAACTGGCTGCAGGAAGAAGGATTTCATTCATGGCTTCATCATGGTAATTATGGAATGGATTGGATATTCATTAATCTCAATTCCATGATTTACGCGCCAGGAATGCCAGGAATCAGGATAGTTGGTCCAATCCGTGAGCATGCAATCACGGTTGAAGAATTCAAAACTATCTGGGAAATCTACATGCGGTATGAAGGTCTGTCGGTTCTTGAGATGCCGGAGGATATTGTTATAGCGCTTACGCAGGATAAGGATGGAAAACTCACGGAGCATAAGATGACGGTGGAGGAGGCGGAGCAGTTGCTGAAGAGTGGAAAGGAACCGATAACCAGAGATAATGCCAAGGACAAACTCGTGCAGGAATGGCTGAAGAATCCTTCCTGGCGGGAATACTATGAAAAGGCTCCGTCGGAAAAGTGTAGGGAAGTGATTGCGCTGGAGTTTGTGTACAGCGAACTGGAGACGGAGGAGATCCTGGAGGAGCTGGAGGCAGCGGAAAAGGAGCTTGGGCTGGAAGACTGGCAGTATCTGTACAGGTATGCCCATGGGCCGGAGAAGAAGCACATCCATGACAGGATTATGGAACTGGGAGGAGAGATTTGACACGGATGGGAAGATATGAGATAAAAATGTAGAGTAAAGAGAAAAGTAAAGAGTTTAGCATTGTCGCTTAGGAGGCGACCTGCTTTCTGAAAGATTCTGATATGCTGGATATGCCGGGTGGAACAGTGGCTACGCCAAATGCAGAATTCAGAATGCAGAATGCAGAATGATTGCGTCCTTCGGACGTAGTAAGGGATCCCTCGACTTTTACCCGGGGCTGCCGCCCGTTTTCCACTGAAAACTGTCCACTGGACAGTTTTCCGGGCGCTACAAACCCCGGGATGACAGCCAAGAGTGAAGAGTGAAGAGTGTAGAGTTGCTGCTTTTGAGGCAGCGGAGTTTATGATTGGAGTGAAGCAGCATGTATGGCGCGATACTTGGAGATATTATCGGAAGCCCCTATGAGTTTGACATGGGAGATAAGACGAAGGATTTTCCGCTGTTCAGAGCGGACAGCATGTTTACGGACGACAGCGTGATGACCATTGCCGTGGCGGACGCCCTGCTGTCTGAAGCGAAGGATCCGGAAAGGATCAAGACACTGCTGGTGTATTCCATGAAGCGGTGGGGAAAAAAGCTTCCGGACGCGGGATATGGCGGAATGTTTTACCGGTGGCTGTTTGAGGATGATCCGCAGCCTTACGGAAGCTTCGGAAACGGATCCGCCATGCGGGTATCTTCCGTGGGCTGGCTGTATGATTCCCTGGAGGAAACCAGGGAGAAGGCCAGGCTGACAGCGGAAGTGACGCACAACCATCCGGAAGGCATCAAAGGGGCGGAGAGCGTAGCGGCAGTCATTTGGCTGGCACGGAACGGAAAGAGCAAGCAGGAAATCCGGGAGTATGTGATCAAGGAATTCGGGTATGATTTAAGCCGAACTTGCGATGAGATCCGGCCGGGATATTATCATGTGGAGAGCTGCCAGCAGACGGTGCCGGAAGCCATTACAGCCTTTCTGGAAGGGGAAAGCTTTGAAGATGTGATCCGGACAGCTGTATCTTTGGGCGGAGACTGTGATACACTGACCTGTATAGCAGGCAGTATGGCGGAAGCGTTTTACGGCGTACCGGAAGAACTGAAGGAAGAATGCCGGAAACGGATTACGCCGGAAATGAAAGAAGTGCTAGACCGGTTTGATAAAGCGAGAGTTGACAAGGGGACGGTTCTCCTGACAACTTCTGAGGCAGACAATGGTTATGGAGAAAGCGGGAACGTGGATAAGGAAAAACTGATTGAGGAACTGCTGGAGAAGCCTTGCCTGGTAGTGGATTTTCTGCCGGAGCAGGTGCCGGAAAGAGATGCCAGAAAGTACTTCGCAGTGGAGAAGTATTACCTGGCGCCGGAACGGTATGCGGGATTCCAGGAAAAGTTTACGGATATCCTGGTGAAGCTGAGCTGTTATTATGCCTTCAGCGTCTGCGAAGCGGCAGTGGGGAAGTTCACTGACAATCCTGCTCCGGAATGGTTGGCAGGGAAAATCCGGGAAGGGAAAGACCTGTGTGTACTGCTGCCGGAGGAAAAGGTGCTGATTACCCTGAACAGGGATGATCTGTATATGACGATATATAACGCAGGCGGGAAAGTGCTGGGGATTGTGGAGAAACTGGCGGGAGCGAATGGGCTGTTTGTGTGGTAAGAGGGCGTTATAAGAAGAGCTGGAAAAAGCGATGAAGTATGTGGAACTGCCTTATGAGGAACTGGATGAAAAGATTGTTGAACTTTTGAAGGTGAAAAGAGAAAAACTGTAAACGAAGCAATAGGAGAGCAAGCCAAGAGAAACAGAATGAACGACTGGAATTGAAACTCGTTCTGCTCTAGATAAGTTGGTGATGCTAAAGGTTGGAGTTTGAGGATCATGGACATACTCTAAGCGCTATAAACATAATTCATATACACTAAAAAAACATTGTTATTTGAGGCATTTGGGGGTATAATTACAAACCATAAGAGTTCGTTTTATATATTTTGCTCCGGCCTTAGCTTTAACAAGGAGATGGTCGCTTGGGACATACAGCTGTTGATCTTCGGTGCCCCAATTGTAATAGTCCTGTCCGAACAGATCAAAAAGAATGTGGATGGTGTCATCAGCCAGTGGTTGTTTCAACGTTTACAAGTGTATATGATATGCCACTGCCGTTAGTAAACAAATATGCGAACGCGTATCGCTCGGCTTTATCAGCAAACCCAGATAATACCGAATTAAACAAATCGATAGCTTTTTGTTATCTTAAGCTTCATCTTTATGATAATGCCTGTTTTGCATTTGAAAAAGCAATAAAAGATAGTTTTGACGATTCGGAAATATATTTTTATGCGGCAATTTGCTTACTAAAAGGTAAAAAGGCATTTTTGGCATCAAGAACTGATATTGATAAAGCCATTGATTACATAAATGCAGCGAATATGATTGAGCCCAAAGGTATATACTATTATTTTTTGGCTTATATAAAGTATGATTTCTTTGAAAGAAAGTACTTGAATACAACACCAAACTACCGAGATTGCTTGGCAATGGCTGCTTCATATGGCATTTCACAGAATGATAGGATTCAATTGTTTGGAATATTAAATGTAGCCGAGCCTATATTCTAATTTAGTAACTTATGCTGTGGCCACACACAGCAAAAAAAGTATAAAGGAGAACGGCCATGAATTACGAATTGACAAAGCATTACTTCAAAGTAGTCGATGACCATGTGGATGAGACGCTTAATTATAAGCCATCTCTCATTATGGGTGGAATTGGTTTGATTTTATTGCTTGCTGTGAAAAGCTTTGGGGGCACTATTCTCGGACTGGGCTTGATTGCCTTGGGTGTATATTACATTATCCACCAAAAGAGTCAGATCCAGGAAAAAAAAGATAAAATCCAGAAGGAAATAGAAGCGATTCCGACAGATGAGCAATATGATGGAGAAGTTCTTAAGTCTCTTAATAATCTCAGAGAAAAAGCTCTTAGTAAACTCGGAATTGATGAAGAAGAAGTTAGTGAAATAGAGCCTATTTCCTTTGATGGCTATGTTTATAGAGGAGCCACTGAACTTAAAAAGGGCAAGGATGGACTGTTTAGAACAAATAAGTATGAATGTGTGCAGTTGTTCTTCTCCCAGAACGAGGTTCATTGTTATACTTACAATTTTGACACAATAACTGATAAGCATTTTGAATCGACTGATGTATATTTCTATAGGGACATTGTTGCTGTTTCTACTTCTAGTGAGGTTGAAAAGGTCCTGGAGCAGAACGTTGAGTATGAAACCTTTAAACTGACTACTGCTGGTGGGACAGCGTTGCAGGTTTCTCTGCGAGATGTGAATAACGCTCAGAGATCTATCAATGCAATGCGTTCACTTCTCAGACAAAAGAAGTCAATGTGAGTTTTATGCCCGTGTGAATTGCTTCTGTGGCAAAGTTGGTTCACACGGGCATACTTTATGGTTGGAGGATATCGACAATGGCGAATATGGTTTATTTATCTAAATTACCAAGTAACGAAACAATAGCGGTAAGTGCTATCGAGATAACTGCAGTACCTCATTTATCCATTATCGATTCTCAATTATCAGAAAGCAAGGTTAATGAACAATATAAGAGGGAAATAATGTCCTTGCTTAATGAAGTATTCCAACTATACAGAAATCCATTTGAAACGGGAAATACACAACAGTATAAGGAGTTGGCACTGGAACTTCTTTGGATAACAACTCCTGTGAACAATCAACCGTATAAAGCTGCAATCCATATATATATAGTTTTTAGAGCATTAGACAAAGATGAGCAAACTGCTATAAAAATAATACAGAATGAATGCTCATTGTTTAAGTCTATCCTTTCTGGACAAAAATACGATTGGAAAGAAATAGAGTATTCTGAACTTGAACAGATTGTATCAAAAGTTGATGATACTGCAATCCATGCAATTGCAAAGGAAGAGCGACTAGACAATTTACAGAATCAAATTCTTCCTTATTGCTACTCATACGACAGGCTTCCGTCAACACATGAGGATCTGGGCAGACTCGTTAATGTGCTTTCAGAGTATCCGAATAGTGCTGTGTCCGTTCAGTTAATTCCGACAGGACTAAATAGTGCAGAGGCAGCAGAGATAGATAGAACAACACAAATGCTTGAAATGCTTCACAGGGGAATAGCTGATCGTGGAGTGGGTAATGTTAGTTTTACTCTTGCTGAAAAGTCATCACAAGTATATAAATACTATGCGGATAATAAACGAGCCCCTCTTTTTTGCTATAATATTCTTGTTTTCGGAACAGAATTGGCAGCAACAAATATAGCAAATCGCCTTCTGGGGCAATTATCTTCTTCGAATGAAACAAGTGCAAATCTGGAAATTATCAAGTTGTATAATGATAACCTCAACAAAGATCAATCACTTTCTGCTCTTCCATGGATAGCTAACGAATATTTAATAAATCAGGGGAGATCCCAATATATATGGTCTGCTGATAACGTCTCCCCATCTTTTTATCGTCTACCGAATATAATCACCAGCGAAGAAGCTGCTGAATTATTTAGGCTACCAATTGGTTCTGAAAGAGTTTCGGCTGGTTTGCATATTAATGAAGCTGAGAAAACAAGTAAAACATATGGCGATCGTATTATAAACACAGGAGATATCACTTTAGGCAAACTACGCTCTTCAACAAAATCAGATACTATCGGTATTTCCTTAAAAGACTTGACAAAGCACATGCTTGTTGTGGGAACACCTGGTTCGGGAAAGACCACTTTCTCAGTCAGCCTTCTCGACAGGCTATGGAAAGATCATAATATTCCTTTCCTTGTAATTGAACCGGCAAAAAACGAGTATCGTGCATTGATCCAAAGTATCCCGGATCTCCAAGTCTTTACACCTGGAAAGAACTTTATATCTCCTTTTGTTTTTAATCCATTTGTTCCGCCTAAAAACGTTCGCCTGGAAACATATAAATCCACACTAAAAACAGCTTTTTCCGCAGCTGTTTCTATGTCAACACCGTTGGATAAAATATTCGAGGAGACAGTCAATAATTGCTATTCTGATTTCCGCTGGCTTGATTCTTATACAACAGACAATAAAGGCCAAGTATTCAATATCCATGATTTTATTAGATGCTTCCAACAAACATTTGAATCTATAGGATACACCGGCGATGCTCGCAATATTGGTCGAGCTGGTGTGGTCAGATTGAATAGTATGATTAATCTTTTTGATAACTATTCGACTATTCCTGTGGAAGATCTATTATCTAAGCCAACAGTAATAGAACTTGCTGCGATCGAAAACTCTGATGAAAAAGCATTGGTTATTGCGATCCTTTTACTCTCAATTCTTGCATATGTGAATAGCAATTATGTGGGCGAAGGTGATTTGAAAAATGTCATTTTACTTGAGGAAGCACATGTGTTGCTTGATTCAAACCAGAATAGTTCACAAGGTGAGGCTAATCCCAGTGCAATTGCACAAGGCTTGATCAAAAGAATGTTGGCAGAATGCAGATCTTATGGGGTCAGTCTTATTATTGCGGATCAATCTCCACGCAAAGTATCAACGGATGTTGTAGCTTTGACGGACATTAAAATGGCGTTTAGGTTGGTAGAGGCCATTGACAAACAGATAATTGCTGATAGTACAGGATTAAGTGATAATCAGTTGCAACGATTGGCAAAGCTCAAGCCTGGTGAAGCATTCACATTCTTTGGACGCTTGGAAGAACCAGAAGAAATTATAACTCCCGATTATCGTCTGGAGCATAATATTAGCATCTCTCTTTCAGATGAAAGCATTAGAAAACTCTCAACATATTGGAATTGCAGAAAAGAGATGCTACGACCATATCCTGAATGCAATCATATTCTATGCTGCAAAAACCAATGCTGTTATGAACGACGAATTCTCGCAAGAGAAGTGGCACGCCGAATCTATACACATTATTGCAATTCTCAATCTAATGATATTGAAATCGTTCGGCAAATAATGATAAAGCTGTCAGCTCTAATAAAAGCCGAACTTAATGATGAAGAGTTTACTCCTGAACTAAAAGCATGTGTAAAAGTACATCTTTGGCGGAAATTAATCTATGGAACCCAAATAAAGATTTCGCCCCAAACAGTTAATTCTTCGCTCAACAAGCAATAACTCCTTGTGAAATGGAGATGTTTGGAAATGAAAGAGAAACTTCAAACATTTGGTAAGAATTTTATTCGTCAGGGATATATCTATACATTGGTTTGCCTCGTTTTAGGTCTTGTACTGACTATATGGTCCGAACAAGCATTGTTTAGCATAGTGGTATCTTTGCTTATCTTTGTACTTTTATATGGCATTATACATATTGTTTGTTATTTCGTATCGGAACCAAAGATTGCAAAGAATGGTCGATTCTTACTGAAAGGTTTACTCGCAATCGAAGCGGTTGCCATATTCTGCCTTGCGTATTTTTTATCGATGAAAACAGTCATTGTCGTTTTTGCTTCAGTAATGGCAATCATGAGTTCAGTAAGGTTTCAGTGTGCCATCGATTTACAAAGGCAGAAGTTTAAACCTTGGTACATGTTTCTAATTTTTGGTTCTTTTATTCTTATTATGGCATGTCTACCATTTATCTTCCAGCTGACTGATTCAGTTCTTTTCAGAATTGTTGGAGTAACGATGCTGTTTGAAATGATAGATGATTTTATGTGCAGAGTAATTGTAAAGACTTCCGATGAAGACACTACTATAAAAGAAGATACAACTATTAGCGAAGAAGATATAACTGAAAAAGGAGCATCGACAGATGAGTGAGTATGAAGTTGGTTTAGATTCAATTGACACTTCATCTGATGTTTCTGATACGTCTAGTAGTGATTTTTCCGAAGACATAAGCGATACTGATGCAGAATCTTTTGAAGAAATGCCGGAAGACAGTATTGATTTATCAGATGATGATAGTGTTGATGAGCCGATAGATGATATTGCTGAAGATGTTGAAGAATCGGTGGAGAGTGTTTCTACAGACGTTTTACCGGAAGACATTATCGAAGATATCCCTGATGAAAATTATGAATTGGTATCAGAAGATGATTATGATGAAACAATAAAAGAGGATTTTGAAGATATTCCTGAAGACATAGAGATGGAACAAATGGATGATTTGGCTGAAGAACCCGTAGATGTTGCGGAACCGGACATGGAAGATACAGTCTCTGATGCAATTCCCGAGGACGCAGAAACAGAACAGATGGATGATCTGACTGATGAGCCTGCAGATAATGCAGAGCCTGAAATGGAAGATACAGTCTCTGATGCAATTCCCGAGGACGCAGAAACAGAACAGATGGATGATCTGACTGATGAGCCTGCAGATAATGCAGAGCCGGACGTGGAAGATGCAGTCTCTGATAACATTCTCGAGGACGCTGAAATAGAACAGATGGATGATCTGACTGATGAGCCTGCAGATAATGCAGAGCCTGAAATGGAAGATACAGTCTCTGATGCAATTCCCGAGGACGCAGAAACAGAACAGATGGATGATCTGACTGATGAGCCTGCAGATAATGCAGAGCCTGAAATGGAAGATACAGTCTCTGATGCAATTCCCGAGGACGCAGAAACAGAACAGATGGATGATCAGACTGATGAGCCTGCAGATAATGCAGAGCCTGAAATGGAAGATACAGTCTCTGATAACATTCCCGAGGACGCAGAAACAGAACAGATGGATGATCTGACTGATGAGCCTGTAGATAATGCAGAGACGGACATGGAAGATACAGTCTCTGATGCAATTCTCGAGGACGCTGAAACAGAACAGATGGATGATCTGACTGATGAGCCTACAGATAATGCAGAACCTGAAATGGAAGATACAGTCTCTGATGCAATTCCCGAGGACGCTGAAACGGAACATTATGCAGGCTCACATTCGGAAACAAACAATTACGAAACTGTCCCGGAAAAGAAAGATACAAACAGTCTGGAAACAGTAGGCGAAAAACCTCCTGTAGATAACCAGTATCGTGAAAGATGGGAAAATTTTGGGAAAGAGTTTATAGATGTAGATGATACTTCAAAATGGGATACACTGAAGGATGTTCCGTTTGCTGGAGACAAGTTTAATGATGCTTCCATTGATTCATTGTATGAGACTTCGGATGTGGATGCATATAAGCCGGATGAAAAAGAAGTTTCTGATCATTTTGATGCTCCCAGGGCATCAGATTTATGTGACGAAATATTACACGATATTCCGCAGGACCGGCAAAATGCAATTGATATGGCATATAGAAATGCCCCGCATGAGATAGTTGATGCACTTAATGATTGTGCTTCAGATTTAAAACCTATTGAAGACACAGGGTATTCACAAGATGAATATGGCCGAATAGTAAAAGATGGTTGTTATTACTCTCCTGATGATAAACAAGTCAGGATGGATGAAAGACTTGATAATGATGAATATGCAGAAATAGTACCTCATGAATTAAGCCATTTCTTGGACCATGAAAGGGGTTGGGAATCAAGATCCTCTGAGTTTGTTAATGCCATAGCAAGTGATTTAAACCAGATGGATAGAAATACGCCAGAAGGACGTATGCGATATAACGAGATGCTTGATGATGCATTTAACACAGGTGCGGCATATGATCGTAATGTCTCGGATATTATGAATGGAGTTTTCAAAAATGATCCTGAAATGGCTGAGCGATTTCTTGATGAAGGTGTCCCGAGATACACTCATCAAGATGAATATTGGGCGATACCGAATAATAGAGAGGCGGAAACATATGCTAATATGGGAGCAATTCTATGCTCAGATAATAGGATTAGCAATGGATTCCTTGAACGATATTATCCAACAACATATAATCAATTTAAAAAATTCTATGGGATTAGTTAAAGGAGGATATGAATAATGAACTCAATTGAATTTGGTCAGTTATGTAGACCATTTAATGTTGCCTATCGTGATCTGTTTGGTACTATTCCTGTTCCTTCTGAATATGCTTGTACAAGAGAGCAATTTCTTAAAGCTCTAAAACAGGCTGTCAGTGAAAAGAAAATGATTGAAACATATTTACTTAAACGCACTTATCATAATGATGGACGATTGGAGGAAGAATAATGGCTTTGTTCAAGAAAAATCCCAATGAAGTGGCTTACACTGGTGGAAAGAAGCATTGGGCTGACGTTATAAAGAATACGGGCCCCGGTGAATTGTTGATTTGGCGTCAGCCGGAGGAAGACTTCAACACAAATTCAACCGTCATTGTTATGCCTGGTGAAGAAGCCATCTTTATTAAAGGTGGGACTGTGGAGCAGGTGTTTCAAAATGGCACATATAAGTTATCAACTGAAAACTATCCGTTTATCAGCAGACTGAGAAATGCCTTTACTGGTGGAATTAGCACGTTTAACTGTGTTGTTTACTTTGTCCGGAAAGCAGATAGCCAGGAAATTAGATGGGGAACAGATAGTCCAATACAGGTTCGAGATAAGGTTTGGGGTGTTCGGACAGACGCAAAAGTTCGGGGGGCTTATAAAGTACGGATTATTAATCCTGCAAAGTTTCTCGAAAAGCTTGTAGGAAATAATGTGCCTTATCAGCTTCAGGAGGATCTTTATAAATATTTTTCTACCGAGTTTCAAGGTAAAATCAAAACTGGCATATCCAAGTTTTTGAACAGTTTAGATCAGGAATTAATAGGTATTGATGCTTACATAGATGAGCTGTCTGATAAAATTGAACCATATATTGATGAAGCTCTGGATGACTATGGTTTGAAATGTGTTAAATTCTCATTGGCCGGGCTGGATATAGATACAACAAAATATGATGTCATCGATCAGTCGCAGATGGAACTGATTGCGCGTCAAAGAGGGTATACTGGCGATAAAGTGGGTTTAGAAATACTTGGAACAGATTGGGGAAGAGTAAAAGGCGCTGAAATTCTTCGAGATATGGCTAATAATCCTGGCGCGGGAGGGACGGCTGCAGCAGGAGCGGGTCTGGGAATGGGAATAGGCGCAGCAGGAGCATTTGGTGCAATAGCTCAGCAAGTATTTGCTCCGGCATATAACG
This sequence comes from Clostridiales bacterium FE2011, assembly GCA_017569305.1. Taxonomy (NCBI): domain Bacteria; kingdom Bacillati; phylum Bacillota; class Clostridia; order Eubacteriales; species Clostridiales bacterium FE2011. The sequence goes on from CP069418.1 coordinate 2,152,604, forward strand.
GGTTTGCACCTCAGACACCGCAACCATATCAACAACCTACGTCTGGAAGATTTGGACAGGTTTCCCAGAATCAATCAGCTACATCCCAAACGTCCGTACAGAGTTCTGCTTCATCAAGCGACAGAGTAACAAAATTGCGTGAATTAAAAACTATGCTTGATGAGGGGTTGATTGATCAAGCAGAATATGATGCTACCAAAGCTGATATTCTTCGGGAAATGAGGGGATAAAAATGGAGAAAAAAAAGATTCAAAGTATTATATTGTCGGCGGTTTTTCTAGTTGTATTTAATGCTGTTTTTTTCCTGGTAATAGAGAATAACCCTCCCACTTCTGTTTGGATTGCATATTCTTTTATTCACTTGTCATATATATTACTACTTATTGTACCCCTCTTTGTTGTGAAGAGCTCAAGTTCCTCTGTATTTGGATTCTCTTTATATACGATTGCCTCAATTTACTTTTTTGTTGAGTTATTATTTGGCATAGTGATTATTATATTCAAACCAACATCGTATCAGTGGTCCTTGATTATTCATCTTGTTATTACCGGTATATTTGCCACGCTTTTTTTATCACATTTAATAGTCAACGAAAAAAGTGCTGAAAGCATTAAAAGGCATGAACAAGAAGTATTCTTTGTGAAGGATTGTTCTTCGAGAATTACAATGCTGATTGGAAAAACAAATGACAAATCAACAAACAAAGCAATTGAAAAGCTATATGATTTAATACATTCAAGTCCATCAAAATCCAGCTCTTCTGTTCGTACAATTGAGAACAACATTAGTATTCTTATTGATGACTTATCCAAATCTGTCAATAATGATGACTCTGAAAGCACTTTGCAAATCATCAAACAGATTGAACAAGCTATTGATGAACGTAATAGAAGAATTGGAATAAGCCAATAATAGATAAAAGCAAAACTAATGAACCTATCGATCTATCTGAAACAAAGAAACAGTTATTTCGATGAGCCTTTGGTCATTTTTTCCTTGACCGGAAACAAAGGGCGTGATATAATGCCTTTCGTTCCCGGTTATGGTCTGTTGGCTCAGTTGGTAGAGCACATCGTTCACATCGATGGGGTCACTGGTTCGAGTCCAGTACAGACCACACGGAATAAGGATCACCTTCGTGGTGATCCTTTTTTCGTATCGCCTGTGGCGATCTCAGAACCAGCAGACCCGGGATGTGAAACATCGACGGGGGAAAGCCGCCGAGGACTATATATATTCTGAGTCAATGATACTGCCTGCTTGGAGTGTATCGCCCTGTTTGTTTTCATACATAAATAGGAGAATTGGAAATTTGTGACTTTTATTTTCGCTGTTTTGCTTTTCGGAAAGAGTCTTGCCGAGCTTTAATGGCGGCATCCAGTTCGTCTTTGTTAATATGTGCGTTATCAAGCGGTCCGTTTCTCACTAGAGTGTATCCTTTGCTTAGGCCGAATTCTTCATCCGATACTTTTGCCATCGCATTCAAAGATTTTTTCACACTGATGCCACCGGTGTGTTTGAAAGCCGCATTGATTTCGGTTGGAATGGCCCGAACGGTTTTTCGGTCGCCACATTCGTGCCACGTCAGGTTATGATCTTGCATGTATTTCTGAACACGTTGCGTTGACCACACTTCTCCTGTTTCTTTGCTCAGCCGCTGAGCTGCTGCAGAAGCTGCTTTGGTATATGTACCGTTTGATCCGTCTCTTTTGTCTGAGAATGAATCCAGTTCAACATGCTGTATAAATGAATCCTCATACTTGGAAAAATCAGGCTCTTTGTTATAATATTCGATTCCATCTTCGATATTATATTTGTCAATAATATCTTGATAGGTTACTGTATGTATTTTTCCTCCTTTTTGCCAGGTTACCGTGCTGTTAGCATCCGGGATCCATTTGCTGTTTCCCTTTTCTCCTTCCCAATGACCATGTGATTTTGGCAAGACGGATGCGGTAACATTTTGGTCGACTATATCTTTGACAAGCTCAGCTGTTTTCTTTTCGGAAGATTCTGTACTGTTTGCTTCAGAAGCATTATTGGCATCTGAATTGCTTGCATTCCCAAAAGGATGCTCAGAATTTGGAATATCATATTCTGTGTTATTGTCCGCTTTTTTCGGCTCACTGTCAGATTTGTTTGTGTCTGCATTGTAAGATTCTGTAGAATCTGTATTAATGTTTTTGATATCTCCAACCTCAGCATCTGTAACTTCTGCATAATCTCCTGTTTCGGAACTATCGATATTCTCGAATTCAGGACATGATTCGACTATCTCATTCAGGATGTCGGGCAATTCATCTATTATATCTTCATCAGGATCAAATGGATGCTCTTCTGTATCAGTGATTTTTATATCTTCGAGTTTCTGCTCCGAACTTAAATCAAGATTATATTCTGTATAAATATTTTCATCTAATAATATAGGAATATCATTATCAAGATCTTCAATACTATCTTCCGTTAAATCGTAAAAGTCCTCTGTGCCTTCGATATCAAACAAAGTATCTTCCATGTGGTTTTTTTCTTTCAAGTATTTTGAAGCACCATTCGAATCTGATAAGGATTCCTCTATTTCAATGTATTCAGCTTCTTCAAACTCAAGCTCAGGGAGTGTACCTGAATCAATGTCTTCTGAAAAATCATCTTCCATTATGGACGAGGTATTCCCGTCTATACTGTCAGTATTCTCATCAAGTATTGTTTCCCAGTCATCTATATTACCTGAAGAAGTGTCTTCAATATCTGTGTACTCAGAACAGGAAGAAATGTCAGACATGTCTGTATCGAAATCAGAAGTGTCATCATAAAACTTACCCATTGTTTTACTCCGTTTCTGCAAATTCAAAGTCTTTTATGTGTGAGGAAAGGGCAACCAGGCTTTTTTCTTTAATAGCATAATATGGTAGTAATGGAAAAGTTTCTGGTTGAGGGGTATTGTATATAAACTCCTTTGTGATGAAAAGTCTTATTCACACATCGGGTTTTAGCATGTGTTCTGACATATATTGTGATCAGGATATCTCCCATTTATTTATGATGCTGAGAATGTGATTTCGTGAATCGGTTTGATTTAAAAGTAATTATCGGATCGAGCATTTTTTGTTTGGTCTATATTATCATAATCAAATCTTCTTTTTCAATTATCAACTAAGTTTTTCGCTAGTATAATATGATCGTCTTTAATATACACACACCTACATACCTCTCCTGAAAATGAAAAGTCTCATATTTCAAGAGGGTAAGGGAATCTTTTGCATATCAAAAGTTTGATGATTTGAATATGCGGGTAGAGCACATCGTTCACATCGACGGGGCAAACGAAGGAAACGTCTCCCCAGTGGGGAGTGCCGAAGGCAAGTGCCCTGAGTTTGTTAGCGTGAAAGGGAGAATGAAGCCTGCCCCAAGGGCTTCAGGCGACCATTGAACGAACGGAATACTGGTTCGAGTCCAACTGTCACCACCACGAATCCGGTGGGCGTTCAAGATCAACGCCTACCGGTTTTTTTTGCGTACCCCTCTAGGGTACGCACTTTTCGAAGTCAGGAGTACGCACTTTTTTGTCAGAGGGGTACGCAAAAAGGGTACGCAGATCACCTGAAAACTGCATACCCTTGTAAGGCGACTCGTTCACATCAACCAATGACCGTTAGTCCGCATAACTTCCGAAATTCCTTACAAACAAGTATCCCGACCAACTGGAATCTTTATTTATGCCGTGGATATTCTGGCATTAATTCAATCAATCTTTCTGTGCGTCCTTCTTTATCCAATAGGATTTCAATGTTTTCCACATCGCCGCCTAAATGCATCATAAATTCTCTGCAAATACCACAAGACGGAATAATGTTGCCATCTTTATATACTGAAACCACTTTTGTAATTTCACTTTCTCCATATGTAAGCATTGTTGATAGAGCATTTCTTTCAGCACACATTCCTATAGAGCCATCAGTATCTATACATATTCCTTTGTAAATATTTCCCTTTTTTGTGAGCACGGCAGATGCCACACTTCCTACCCACATTTTATTCGAAACATCATGAGGATTCAAAACACTCATAGCTTCCTCATATAGTCTTTCCCATTCTTTGTCCATCGTTTTTCCCCCTAATAAATCCCAATTGGCCTTAGTCAATAATTTCAAAAGATATTTTGGCAAGCCCATACTGGCTACCGATCCCAATTTTAACATATCCTCTGGATTTTTGACAGAAAACTTTCGCTGCTGTCATTAACCCAACCTTCGCCTTGGACTTGAACGTCATACTATATGTTGCATAGCCATCATAATTTATATACACGGTGGCATGGCTCAGTCGGTAGAGCACATCGTTCACATCGACGGGGCAAACGAAGGAAACGTCTCCCCAGTGGGGAGTGTCGAAGACAAGTGACTTGAGTTTGTTGGCGTGAAAGGAAGAATGAAGCCTGCTCCAAAGGCTTCAGGCGACCATTGAACGAACGGAACACAGGTTCGAGTCCTGTTGCGACCACCAACCCAAGAAAGTCCTTGAGAAATCAGGGACTTTCTTCTTTTTTGTCTTCTCCCCCGGGGCGTTCAAATCCTCCCCGCAAGAGCGTTTTTTCATGATGTAAACGGTTTGCTCCGTCAACATGGCTACGCGATTTTCGCGTAGCTCTATTGGCAGTCATACCGTCATTTTCGGTTTTCGTAGATGTAAACGGAATGACGGATACCGACAAAAATCCCGCGGGGAGTTTTCTGCTGCTCCCCGTGGGCTATTTTATTTCTACCTCAGGCTACCACGCCGATGCACTGCTTCATGCTGATTCGGAGCCGGATCAAGGTCAAGCGCTACGCAGTCATCAACATCAACAAGGGATTCCTCATGTTCATATCACTCCTTGCAATTTCTCATTGACAGAAAAACTCCTATATGGTACAATTTCAAAGTACTACTATGTAGGAGTTGTTTTCATGGTAACGAACGGCGGTTTTCTGGTCACAAAGATCAAGCAGCTGGGTGACCGTATCTTTGAAAAAGTGCTGGCCGAAAAAGGCGTTGACGCCTTCAACGGCGCACAGGGACGGATCCTGTATGTCCTCTGGCAGCAGGACGGCGTGCCGATCAAAACAATCTCTGAAACATGCGGTCTTGCCATCACATCCCTGACCACAATGCTGGAGCGCATGGAACGCCAGGGCCTGCTCCGCAGAGAGCCTGACAGCCGGGACAAGCGGAAGACCCTGTTGTTCCTGACCGATAAAGCCAGAGCGCTGAAGGCCGACTATGACGCCGTTTCCGACCAGATGGGGGCGCTATATTATCAGGATTTCACGGATGATGAAGTCCGGCAGTTTGAGGAATACCTGCAGCGGATACAGCGGAATCTGGAGGAGAAGCTAAAGTCATGAGCGTATGCATCAAGGATCTGATCCAGAACATGAACCTGGTGATCGGTTGTACGGTGGGCTGTCCGTACTGCTACGCGCGAAACAATGTGAAGCGTTATCACATGATCGATGATTTCTCACAGCCGGAGTTCTTTCCGGGCAAGCTGCGATTGATGGACAAGCCCCGCCCGCAGAACTTCCTGCTGACGGGCATGAGCGACCTGGCGGGTTGGAAACCGGAATGGCGTGAGGCGGTCTTTACGAAGATCCGCGAGAACCCCCAGCACCAGTTCCTCTTCCTCAGCAAGCGTCCCGACCTGCTGGATTTCAGCACCGACCTGGACAATGCCTGGTTTGGCGTCACAGTTACCCGAAAAGCAGAGCTCTGGCGCATCGACGCGCTGCGGAAAAATGTAAAAGCCGGACATTATCACGTAACCTTCGAGCCGCTCTTCGATGATCCGGGCACGGTAGATCTGTCCGGTATCGACTGGATCGTCGTCGGCACCATGACCGGAGCGCAGAGCCGGAAGATTCACACCGAGCCCGCATGGGCTTGTTCCCTGACAGAGCAGGCGCATAACGGTCACATCCCCGTTTTCTGGAAAGAGGATCTCGTTCCCATCATGGGTGAAGAACAGATGATCCAGGAACTGCCGGGAGCATTCAATCATGTATTGGAGGAGCAGAGAACATGGAGCAGCCGGAAATCAAAGTAGGATTTGTCCAGACGAAGAGCATCATGACCAAGTCGAATGGGCCGCTGGGCGGGTATTCGGTCAACCCGTATGTGGGCTGTCCCCATGCCTGCAAATACTGCTATGCCAGCTTTATGAAGCGGTTTACCGGGCATACCGAGGATTGGGGCACCTTCATGGATGTGAAGGAATGGCCCGCCATCACCAATCCGCAGAAATATGCCGGGCAGAAGGTGATCGTCGGCACGGTGACCGACGGATATAACCCGTTGGAGGAGAAGTTCGGAAAGACCCGCCTTCTTCTGGAACAGCTGAAGGACAGCGGCGCGGATATCCTGATCTGCACCAAATCCGATCTCGTCCTGCGGGATATGGATCTGCTGACGGAGATCAACAAGCGGAACCGGCTGACGGTTTCATGGTCAGTGAACACGCTGGATGAAAAATTCAAAAACGATATGGACGCGGCGGTCAGCATCGAAAGACGTCTCGCGGCTATGAAGCAGGTCTACGACGCGGGCATCCGGACGGTATGCTTCATTTCGCCGGTATTTCCCGGGATCACGGACATTGAGGCGATCTTCGAACGGGCGAAGGATCAGTGCGACCTGGTCTGGCTGGAGAACCTGAACCTGCGCGGCGGATTCAAGAAGACGATCATGGACTATATCGCGGCGAAGTATCCGCATCTGATGCCGCTGTATGAGGAGATCTACGGAAAGCGGAATCGCGGCTATTTTGAAGCCCTCGAAAAGAAAGCCGAAGAGATGGCTCACAGATACGGCTGCCGCTTCGTGGATAATGAAACGCCCTACGAGCGCGTACCGCAGGGGCATCCGACCATCGTGGACTACTTCTATCATGAAGAGGTTCGAGGCTCCCAGAATACGGGAGTTCGAAATAAGAAGGAGGAAAACTGACATGGCAAACTTCAGCAAGTGGAACGCAAAGCAGGACCCGAGAACCGAACTGCACGACGTACTGGGACTGACCGGCGCGGAGATCAGCATCAACAACCTTCCCGCAGGCGCTGGTGTGCCTTTCGTACACGCCCATAAGAAGAATGAGGAAATCTACATCATCCTGTCCGGCAAGGGCAGCGCTGTACTCGACGGCGAAAAAGTTGATTTTGCCGCCGGAGATGTGATCAGGGTAGCGCCCGCAGTGAAGCGGCAGTTCAGCGCCGCCGCCGATTCACCTGTCAGCTGGGCCTGTATTCAGGTTCGGGAGAATTCCCTCGAAGAGTATACTGCCGGGGATGCTGTCATCGGATAAGACAGGATCAATGGCTTGAAATCAGTCTGGCTTCGCTGCAGTACTTTTCATCCATGAAAGAGGTCATCGACACCAGTGGGTTGACTGTTGACCAAATCGCCGAACTGATCATGAGCGAATAACGCCATGATCATATTGCTCCGGAAAATCGGGATTGGGAGGAGTATCATTATGTGGTTTTTGCTGGCACTTGGTTCCGCTGTTTTTGCTGCGTTGACATCAATACTGGCGAAGATAGGAATAGAAGGTGTCGGATCGAATCTGGCTACTGCGATCCGTACGATGGTTGTCGTTCTCATGGCATGGGGAATGGTATTGATTACGCATCAGCAAACCGGAATAAAAGACATCAGCCAGAAAAGCTGGTTTTTCCTGATCCTGTCCGGCCTTGCTACTGGTGCCTCATGGCTTTGCTATTACAAGGCTTTGCAGATGGGAGAAGCTTCCAAAGTCGTTCCGATTGATAAGTTGTCCGTTGTCATTACGCTGATACTGGCGTTTGTTTTTCTGCATGAAGAATTGACCCTTAAGTCAATGATAGGGTGTATTCTGATTGGAGCCGGAACAATGTTGATGGTTTTGTGATACAAGTTCCAGTTGGTCGGGACACTTGTTTGTAAGGAAAATCGGAAGATAAAGCTACAAAGAGGATGAACACCCCTGACCGTGAACACCCCCTGAACACCCTGAACACCCCGTGTTCATAAAACCGTGAACACCCCCTGAACACCCCTTGGCTGAACACCCGCCCGTGAAACAAGAAAACCGCCAGTTCATTTGAAATCAAAGGCTTCAGCGGTTTGAACACGGCTTCATATTTTTGTTGCAAACTCGACCACATAGCCAGAGCACATCGTTCACATCGACGGGGCAAACGAAGGAAACGTCTCCCCAGTGGGGAGTGTCGAAGACAAGTGACTTGAGTTTGTTGGCGTGAAAGGAAGAATGAAGCCTGCTCCAAAGGCTTCAGGCGACCATTGAACGAACGGAACACTGGTTCGAGTCCACTGGACATAGATTTGAGTTCGGACGATGACAGAACGGACTGTCCTTGCAGTCACGTTCTTGAGTCCAGTACAGACCACACGGAATAAGGATCACCTTCGTGGTGATCCTTTTTTCGTGGGCCGGATATTACCTTTTTTCAATTGGCAGCCAGATTTGTATATAGCGCTCCGCTCTCGGCGCCCAGTGCATTACAACAATCTCCGGTGCGTCCTTCAGCTGAAAGCCCATCTCAGGCATCCATTCTGTGATGATCTGTACCCGCTGCTTCAGAAGATCGCAATAATCATTGATCGTGTTTTTTTCGCTTTTTGCTTCCAGGATCAGGTATGTGGACTGTGGAATGACCACATTTTCCAGAGCAAGGCCTTCCACAAAATCCACTCCCGTAACGGTGTGATCAAAAAGATGCTCCCTGTCCCATTCATCCAGCTGATGGCAGTAATAAAAATCATATCCTTCGCCATCAATGTTTGTCACAAGCTGGTAAATGTCGCCGCCGCCCGCCACGCCTCTCAGGAACCACTGAATTCCCCGCGTTGTGACATACCAGTTTTCTTCCTGCCGGGCTCGTTCCTCTCCCCACGGTTCTCCGTGGAACCGCTCCTTGTGTCCTGTCAGGATCATTTCGGGCTTTTCTTCGATTCTGTAGTTCATAGAAGCACCACCTTCCATTGATACTTTCAGTACGATTCTGGAAAAGGACCGCAGAGGTGTGCCTCCTGTTTTTACCTGGGAGGGCAGGACTCCGTGAAACCGCTGGAAAGCTCTTGCAAAACTGTCCGGATTGTCATAACCGTATTTCACGGCAGCGTCGATGACCTTCATTTCTCCCCGTGCCAGGTCCGCTCCCGCCAGGGAAAGCCTTCTGTTTCGGATATACTCCCCCAGGGTCATGTCGCAGACGATGCTGAACACTCTCTGAAAATGATAGCTGGAAGAAAAGCTCTGCGCAGCAGCCTCCTCCAGGTTCACATCCTCAAGGATGTGCTCTTCCACATAATCAATTGCCTTTTGTAATCCGGTCATCCAGTTCATCGTTTTGCTCCTTTTCCGATCGTCCGACTGGATTGTAATGCATCCTGAAAAACCTTTCCCTACTTATTTTGCGCTTTGACGTAGTATACTCCCGTGTTTGTCCCCGGGTCACACGCCTGAGTTGTTATAAAGTATCCTGTGCCTCAATATCCGGTACAAATCCATCCGTGATTCTGTAGTCGATGCCTGCTTTGCGCGCCTGGGATACCTGGAAGCGGCGGGGGACCCGGTGCAGTTTGCCGTCTTTGATCAAATAGGCTCCTGTCTGGTGGAACTGGAAAGGGACGCCTTTGTTCATACACTGGCGGCGGACGTCCAGAACCCATTTGTAATCAAGGGGCCGCACGTTGATGCCGGATTCGCCTGAGCAGGCCACTTCGCAGATGCTGCCGTCAAGATACTTTTCAAGATTGACCGGGCCGAGCATGGGGCCGAGGATAATCGTTTTGAATTTGATGGGAAGCCCTGCGAAGATCGGCAGGCGGAAATCCGCCCGGTCCTGGTTTTCACAGGTGCAGCCTACGATCACATTATCATAGCCGTTTCCCCAGTCAGGCGGTATACATTCCATAAAGCGTTCGATGCGCTTTGTGAAGAAGTAAAACATACAGTCACTGCGGCGCTTTATCATTTCCCAGCATTCATCACGCCATTCGTCCGCGTCTTTCAGCAGAAAATCCGAGGTAAAGCAGGTCATGACGAGAGAACCGGGCGCAACCTTCGGTGTTCCGTCACGCTTCGTTTTGACCGGCAGGTTGAAATTCTGTGTTTTGCGGCATTGCTCTGACGAAACCGTACTGCCGTATGCTTCATCCTGCCGGTAAACATAGCAGTAACGGCAGCCTTCGGAATACTTTGTGCAGCCATGCCAGGGGTTCCAGCTTGCGTATTTCTGTTCACTCATTGCGTTATATCAGGCAAAGGATAATGTTGACCAGGATCAGGATATGCAGAACAGTGTGATACAAATCCGGGATCAGTCTTGTATCACTGGCGGGAATAATCCGGATGCTGTCCCGGAAGCACTCGTTATACCCCTGCAGTTTCTTTTCGCTTGCGCCGAAGATCGTGAAATACCAGTGGCACATAAACTGCACGACGAACCAGAGTAGCAGGACGCCAAAGAGAATCCACTTTCCGGCCGGCTGGAAGCAGTGAAAAGCGATGATGCCAAGGGTGTACAGGCAGAGCATGAAGAACTCGGCGCTCTTTATGCCGACGCCTCCCACAAGAATCTTTTTTCCGATTTTGTATGTGATGGTGCATCCCAGGAACCAGATCCATAAGATCACCTGGAAGATGATTGCGAGTGTCACAGCCGGTACCTCCATGGAATTTAAGTTTCAAAAGCTCTCCGCTGGCCACAGGCCTTTTCCCGCGCAGGGCTTATTCCGGGAGCCGATTTCGATCAGGTTTCCTCCTGCTCCCGACCCGCTTTACAGGATCCCGTGCTTATTCCATTTCAGGATGGTTTTGTAGCCGAGCTTGGCATACCAGGGGGCGACTCCCGTGTAATGAATATAGCTGAGATCGTATCCTTCTTCTTTCAGGATCCTGGTTACGTCCCTGACCATCACCAGGCCGAGACCCCTGTTCCGGTATTCAGGCACGGTTCCCACACATCCGGGACCGCCGATCTTTATCTTCTGTCCCTCCAGCAGGTGTTCGCCCATGTCCTCAATCATACAGAAGCTGGCGATCTTTCCATTGACAAACCCGCAGTATACCCTGCTTTTTCCGTCATACAGTTTCACCCAGTCCGGGATCACCTGGTTCACGGCCGCGTGCAGTTCATCCATGCTGCCCTGGAATATGCCAAATGAAATATCACTGTCAAATGTTTTCTGATACGCGTTTGGATCAAATTCATCCAGCGGGAGGATCATCTCTTCATAGCTCCACTCTTCGTTTATGGAACGGATGTATTCCCTTTCAAAAAATCCAGGATGCATTTCCATGAATAAAGCTTCATAATCTTTTTTTTCAGCCATGTGTTTACTCCCTCCGTATTTTGTCCCTGATCCGCAGGGCGGCCTCGATGTGCATAATCCAGTGCCGGGAAAAAGGCATCTGGATCAGCCCACGGATATCCTTCCCGCACCAGTAGTCAATCAGCCAGTATGCCGCTTCATCCGTGCTGACGGTTTTCAATGATTTCAGGATTTCTTTCCTTTCTTCCGAAGGCTTCTGTTTCAGCATACTGTACGGCAGATCCTCAAGGATCTTCTCTGTACCGGCTTTCACTTCCGCGATATAGGCGTACAGTTCATCCAGGTCCAGCTGTTTTGAAAAATCGGCGATCTGCTCTTTCACAAGCTCATTGCCGGTGGTAATGATGGGGGAGTGGATTCGCTGCTGATAATTTCCGGAGAAGAAAACCTGGTCATCCCCGGCAATCAGGGTATGGGCCACAATATCCTCAATCCGGAAAATATGCCAGATGGAGTAGGCGATGGTTTTGCTGTGGTACCCGTCAGAATTGATAAAGGGAATGGCGTTGAAATCCTCCCTGGTCAGCTCTTCTTTCAGCGCATAAAGAGTATCCATGAGCTGACCGCGCAGGCCGGCAAGCATCCGGAGCCCCTCCGGCCAGGTGGCTTCTTTTTTGATTTGCGCCTGCATTTCCTTATTCAGGTCAGACCACTGTTTATTCATGTTTCCTCCATCAGTCGGGAAAGGGATGAAAAAGTGAACGCGGCATTTCTGTGTTTAGAACGATCATACCAAAGCATGGATTGACAGTCAAACAGAAACAAAAAGCCGCGCACCGTTTTCCGGTGCGCGGCTGTGAATGGCAAATCGGGATACAGCTGTATCAGGGGTATCAGATGGTTTTTACGTATCTGATTTCACGCTTGCCCCAGCGCTTGAAGATCTTGTCCCTGCCGTCGAAATGGTAGTGGTTCTTTTCATAGCAGTTCCGGCCCATTTCGTTTTCTTCCAGGACCCAGATCACAAACTCCCTGCAGCCTTTTTCTTTGCCTTTTTCCTCAAAGAACCGGATCATCTCGGAACCAATGCCCTGTCTTACATAGGCAGGATCGACATAAATGAAATGGAGTTCAAAGGCGTTTTCCTTATCCTCATCCTCATTCATGCCGATGCCCATCATGGCCTTGACGATTCCGGTATCGGGGTCTTCGTACACGTACATATCGAACCGCTTTTCCGAGATCCAGCGGGTGTGGACCGGGACGCGGCTCTCCACGGTTAAGTCTTTTAAGAGTTCTTCCGAAAGGATATTCTGATAAGCATACCGGCTGCTGATCACATCGATCTCAGCAGTCCGGGCAGCATCATGAATGGTGGCCTCACGAATCATTCTGCATTCACCTCATTATGAAATTATAGATATATGATCAGTCAGAAAGACCAGTTATATTCCGATTTGCCGATTATCACCGTAAATTATTGGCGACAACAACAGCAGTTCCTGTAATCCGAATAGTCTCCGGCTTTCCATGCCTTGTGACAACACAGATCATCCAGACGTTCGATATAGAGAGATGTGGTTTTGTATGCTGCCATGGTTACCGGACCTCCCTTCAGGAACATCGAAATTTGGGTTGCGTTATCCTATCACAAATGAGAGGTGAATTCAACACAAAAGTGGACACTGGGGACTGTCTGATATGTACCCAGTTTCCTGGACACATTGATTTATGATCGAGGCTCAACCCATGGATGCCATCCTGTATTTTACGGGTGGCATCCATTTTGTTTTTGCCTGGATGCGCTCATTGTTGTAGTAGTCAATGTACTTCGCCATGGCTGAGGAGAACTCCTCATATGATTTGTAGTCTTTCTCGCATCCATAAAACATCTCGTTCTTTAGTCGTCCGAAGAATGTCTCCATAATACTGTTGTCATAGCAGTTTCCCTTCCTGGACATAGATTGAATAATGCCACACTTCTCAATTGTATTTCTAAAATAAGCATGTTGGTACTGCCATCCCTGGTCAGAGTGAAAGATCAACCCATTAAGTGAGGAAAATTTGTTCAATCCTTTCTCCAGCATCCGTCGAATCTGTTCTAGGTTTGGACTGAGTGAGAGATCGTAAGAGATGACCTCGTTTGTGTGCATATCCAGAATTGGAGAGAGGTAGCACTTTCCCCAAGGGAAACTGAATTGAGAGACGTCGGTTGTCCATTTTTGCAAAGGTTTCGTTGTACTGAAGTCTCGGTTAATGAGGTTATCTGCCACCTTTCCAACTTCTCCCTGATAAGAATGGTACTTTTCTTTCGGACGTTTACCTTTAAGGTACATGCAATGCATTAATCGCTGGACTTTTTTGTGGTTTACCTTATATCCTCTGTTAATCAGTTCGTGGTGTACTCTCCGAACACCATATCGACCTTTGTTGTGTTCAAAGATTTCCCTGATCACACATGCGACTGCTTCGTTCCTTTTCGCTACCACGTCTTCTTTTGAAACTTCGTAATAGTACGTGGATCTGGAAAGGCACATCGCTTTAAGAAGATACTTCAGTTGGTATCCTTCTTCTCTAAGTTCTTTGATGATCGCTGCTTTTTCGCCTTGAGTCGCGCAGCCTCTTTTTCTTCTCTCAAGGCGATCTCTTTTTTTATGACTTCGATTTCTGCTTTAATGTATGCGTTTTCGGCCCTTAGTCTCACAAGCTCTTCATACTCGGATTCATTGAGTTTCCTAGGGTTGTTGTAATTGATTTTCTTCATATGGGGCTCCTTTGATGGTCGGCCTTTTCTCATGTTTACCAGACCATTATACCCCTCGAGCTTATATTTGCGAACCCAGCGAGAAAGTAAGCCGTTGTGTATACCTGCCTCATTAGCTACTGACAGGATTGATGAACCTGCAATAACCTTGGCAACCAGCTCATATTTCTCTTCTGGAGTCCATTCCTTATTAGTCCCCCGGCGCTTGAGAACCTCCGGCCCATTTGCTTCTTCTGCATGGAACCATCGCAGAATCATCCTGTGAAAGTTTTTAGGATCTTTAATACTTGTGGGAGTCTCTGGCCACCTTCCCTCTCTGTACATCTCAACGCATTTCCTCTTGTACTCATAACTGTAATGCATAAAAATACCCTCCTTACTGGTGTCCAGTAAAGAGGGTACACATCAGTCCCCAGTGTCCACTTTCGGGAAAAGACAAATGAGGAAAACGGCTTACTCCTCTGCGACGACCATCAGCACGGCGGGGACGGGGCCGTCACAGCCTTTGAGGAAGCGGCCGCGGGTCCGGGCTTCATAGAGCAGGGCGGTGGGGAAGTAGCAGCAGGTGTTCAGGTAGCGGAGGAAGCCCGGCACGTCGCTTTGGAGGTGCTTCGGAACCTCCACGGGATTCCGGAACATCCGGGCATACTCCCCGCGGAAGGCTTCCAGCAGTTTACCCGCGTATTCATCCGTCAGGCTGTAGATGGCGTTCCTGTCTTTTTCGCTCAGCACGGGAACCAGCAGCTTCAGTTTTCCCTCGGGAGACCGCTCCAGGAAGTTCAGCTTCAGGAAGACGTCCACGTTCTCCAGCATCTTTCCTGGAATGCCGGAAAGCATGCCCTCATCGTCGCGGTAAACAGCGTACAGGAGCTTCATCACAAATTCCGCCGACTCGGTGGAGTCGACTGCCAGGTGATAGACCCGGTGCGCCTTGCCCAGGATCCTGTCGTCCAGGTCATAGTCATGCAGTCCCACGGTCCGGGCCCCCGGCAGGTGCTCCAGGTACCGGGTTGCTTCGCCGCTGACGTCATACATGGCATAGGGGCTGTGATCGTAATCATAATCCGGGGGATACCGGTTGCCCATGGCGTACCATTTGCCGCCGTCTTTCCTGTCCGGGTATTCCGCAAGGGGCACATGGCCGGCCACCTCGTCCCGCGCCCTCAACACGGACTGGTAGATGGACCGGAGGGCGAAATACCCCTCCAGCTTCAGGCGGGCGGAAGCGTTCTGCTTCCGGTAGTATTCCGTATTACGCAGGGCGTTCAGGCCTTCTTCCACGGTATGCCAGACGCCGCCGAACAGTTCCGCCGCCAGCGTTTTCTGGTTTTCCAGGCTTCCGGCCCGGTCCTCTTCCGTATAAATGATGAAATCCGTGAAGACCTTGTCTCCGGTGCGCTTCATCAGCTCCCCGTCCACCAGCCGTTCCACAACGGGCTCAATATAGGCCGTGGAGATGCCGATGGCGTCCGCCAGCTCGGGCAGGGTGACCGGTTTTTCATAGGCCAGGATCAGGAGGTTCATGGCGATTTTATCATCCCTGACCAGGCTGTAAGGTTCGTCCTTGAGCCCGGGGATCCCGGTGTTTGCCATCCACAGGGTTTCCGGCTCGAAGCTTTGCTTTTGATATTTTTCCATGGTTAAATCCTTTCTCAGCATATCCCTGCCCAGGCGAAGGCGGCTTTTGACAGTGTTTTGCGGAAGGGACAGCGTTTCCGCGATTTCCTTTACGCCCTGTCCCCGGAAGTAATGGCGGATCAGTACCTCCCGGTACTGCTTCGTCATGCGCGCCACCAGCCGGCGGAGATTCTCCTCTTCTGTCAGTTCCCCGTCGTCCGCGGGCTCCGGCAGAGCGGCTGTATCGCGGGCCAGGGCATAGTCCACCCCGCAGAACACTAGGGGTTTCCGGTATTTACTGCGCAGCATGTCATAGAAGCGCCGGTTCAGCACCGTGACAAGCCAGTTCCGGGCGTTGTCAATCTGCTTTCCGTTCCGGATGGCCAGAAGACCTTCCAGAAGCGCAGCCTGCACCAGGTCCTGGGCGTCATCCCAGGAGTCGCACTTGCCGGCTGCCACGCCCAGCAGGTAATCCGCATGTTCCAGTAATTCTTCCGTTCTCATCTGAGGTTCCTCTGACAGAGTTTTTTTGAAGCTTCACCTGATAGTCGCAGAATAATGGGAAAGGTTCAGTGGGGGAAATGGTTTTTTATCATAATAACAGATTATTGGCTTTCGCCAAAATGAAATGTTGATCTGCGATCAACGTGAAATATTGACTTGCAGTCAATATGAAATATCTGACTGACGTCAGATGTGAAATATTCGGACTTTGTCCGAATGTGATAGTTAGTTTCTGCTTGCGTTGAGGGGGTTTCGTATGTGACAAAGGGACAAGGTTGCTTCGCAACAATGATATGTTGATCTGCGATCAACGTGATATATTGCTTCGCAATATGATATATTTGCCTTCGGCAAATGTGATATATTCGCCCAATGGCGAATGTGATAGTTACTCATCTGCTTTCGATTCGGGATTATATGAAATAAGCACCTCCGGAGAGATGCTCTGGTTTTTATATCACTCGATGATGGACAGATGATCGATGCAGGCGGGGAGGTGCATCATATGGTGATAGGTCATGGGGGTCAGGATCATGCCGGCGCGGGTCAGCCTGCCCCAGAACACCAGCAGCCACACAGAACGGAAGTCCGTGGTGACGCCGCCGACTTCCAGGATCCGCATGACCCACTCTTCGGGCACCATGGACTTGATCTCGTCCAGGGTCATCTTCTCCAGGATGATCCGGGTGTTTTTGCCCACGGTGATCATGTAGTCGCGCAGGGCTTCCGCGTTGATCTTCTCGCCGAAGGCCTTGACTTCATCCGGCTCCAGGGCGTTGCCGGTATCCGTGATCGTGGCGCCGATCTTTTTCTGCCAGTCGTCGTTGAAAATCTGGTCCTGGTTGGCCATCAGGATATTGCTGACCAGGTCCTCAATGCGGTAGGTGTGCCAGAACTGCCAGCAGAGCGGCACAAAATCCGTTCCGGCATAATGTAAATCCGTATCCCAGATCTGCCGCGGAACCATCTTGTTCTGGTTCCCGGCCAGCATATAATCAAGCACATAATCAGCAATGGTCTTTTCGGACGCGCCGGAGACTTCCGCCGGATGCACCATGGCGTGCACTTCCAGGGTCAGCTGCTTCATCTTCTCCAGGTCGTCCCCGGCCAGGGCTGCTTTCAGTTCTTCGTATTTCTTTTCAAAAGCTTTGTACAGTGTTTCCTTGTTCATGAGATATCCTTTCTGTCCACAGACATGGGTTCGTTTGTCTGGATTTTACTTCACATTGGTGAAAGAGACAAGACGAACAAAATGTACTTTTTGGAGCGGACGTAAGATTGCTTCGCAACAATGAAATGTTGATCTGCGATCAACGTGAAATATTGACTTGTAGTCAATATGAAATATCTGACTGACGTCAGATGTGAAATATTCGAACTTCGTCCGAATGTGTCTGGCTCATTATTTCACTGTAAGATCATGCACATTCGCAATGATTTCCGTTAGCATATTAGCGCCGAAAGCGAGGATGCCGGAGGACACCGGAAGCCTCATGAGATGAGTGAAGCCTTCCTCACGGGCGTTCCGGACCGCGCGGTTCATATGGTAGTCGCTGGTGATGATCACCACGGGTTCATCCTTTGAAATGATGGCGGTGGTATTCCGGAAGTTTTCCACCGTGGTTTCCGACCGGTCTTCGAGGATCATCCGGCTTTCCGGTACGCCCTTATCCAGCAGGATGTCCCGCATGACAGCCGCTTCGGTCCGGCCGGATTCGTCCGCGTTGCCGCCGGTGAGGATCAGCCGGGCTTCCGGATATTTCTCCAGGTATGCCTGGGCGGCGTCCAGCCTGGCCAGCAGGGCAGGAACGGGTTCCCCGTTTTCCAGTGCCAGGCCGAGGACAAGGGCATAGCCTGCCCGGCCTGCGGTATTGACCAGGCCGCCGGCAATGATCTTTCCGCAGAAGAAGAGGATTTCCGCGGCGGCCAGGATAACGGCGGCCCGCAGGATCCAGCCGATGACGTTCAGGGTTCCGGACTGCCACCGGGTGAAAAGGTTGAACCGGACGTCCAGCGCGAAGACCAGGAGAACCGCACAGAGGAACAGCTGGTAGAGAAACACCTTCCGGTAGACCGTCTTCAGCACAACGGCCTTCATCCTGGCGGGCATGATGAGAAGGACGTCGGCGGTCAGAAGCATAGCCAGCAGGAGCAGGATGTCCCCGATGATACGATTCCCGAAACTCATGATTTTCTTCTCCTATACGGTGGGGTTGCTTTTTCGTAAATCAATCATAGCACATTTTCCGTGACAAAGGGACGGGGTGACAAAGGGAACGAGGTTGTTTCGCATGTGACAAAGGGACAGCCCTACTGTCACATCCTCTTCAAGGACGATGACAGTAGGGACTGTCCCTGTTGTCACATTGTTCCGGTGGCTGGTTTCTTTCGGATTACATGAAAACAGGCACCTTTTCAGGTGCCTGCTTTTGAAAAGAAAGGGATTACTGAATGATTTCCAGGGTGTTCAGCATCGCGTCGAAACGCCGGCCAAAGCCTTCGGCGGCTTCAAAGCTGTAATGCATGGTGGCGATCACGCAGCCGTTGCTGAGCGGGATCACGTACACAGACTGCAGCTGGTCGGGGGTCTGGTTATTTTTATCGGCGGAAGCGTCGATGTGGGCGCAGCTGCCAACCTTGTCCAGCGTGCGGGTATCCTGGTGAATGTTAAAGCTCATGGAAAGGGATTCGGCGATGGAAGCAGCGGCGGAATCGGCGTTTTCATCGCTGTAGATTAGCTCGAGGTAGTTCTCGGGAGAATCCGCGTTGTCATAGACGGAAATGAAGCACTCGCTGGCCGGGCCGCTCTGACGGGTAAAGCTTTCATAGTCATAGTCCATCTCAATGCCGATGGCAGGACTCTTGATATGCTCGTATTTGACGGTCTCTTCCATGCCTTCCATCATGATCGTGCCTTCAAAACGCTCGCCTTCCGGACGGCCGGAAGTGGCGTAGCTCTCCACTTCAGGGGCGGTTCCGGTTTCAAACTGGTCGTCGGAAGCGTCGGGCATCGGCAGGATTTCCGGTTCAGCCTGGGTGGTGGAATTGTCGGGAATCGGAATCAGTTCCGGCTCGCCCTGGATGGGGGCGGCTTCATTTACAATGGGCTCTGCGGGTACGGTGGTAGTATCCTGAGCGCTGCTGCAGCTGCTGAGCATGAGCATCAGCAGGGAAGCCAGCACGAGCATTGCAATCGTCTTGGTAAGTTTCTTCATGGTTAAGGTACCTCCTTGTTCTTTGATACAACTATATAACGAAACAAAAGGCTGTATTGTTCCCGAAATACATTTTGCAGCGCCAGCCGGTGTGTGGTAAGGGATAGGGCGTGACAAGGACAAGCATGATGGAATTTTTTTGCGGTGAATGCGGAAAACGCTCTGTCTGTATGGCCATATTTTATACGCTTGCCTTTCCCGGATCAAGTCCGGTACAATACAGTACAACGGGTACAGCGTTTTCAGGAGGGAAGAGGCACTGATGGAACAGAAGGCGTATTATCACCTGCCGGGGCTGTTTGAGTTTTACGATCTTTATAAGGTGTTTCTGCCCCTTTTCCGGGAACACAGGGAATACTTCTATGACTGGTGCGAAATCGGTTCGATTTACGGCGCACCCTGCGACTGCATCTGGGGCGGCGGGCGCGTGGGTTTCGGGGACGCGGAGGCGGAAGAAGTGCTGGCCCTGATGAAGGAGCATGCCGTTTCCGCAAGGCTGACCTTCAGCAACTCCCTGCTGAGGGAGGAACACCTGGCGGACAGGAAATGCAACGCCCTCTGCGCCATGTTTGAAAACAGCGGGGACGTGCGGAACGGGATCATCGTCACTTCAGACCTGCTGCTGGAATATCTCCGGAAAAAGTACCCGGGGTTCTATTTTGTTTCCTCCACAACGAAGGTGCTGACAGACGTGCGGGACTGTGTGAAGGAGCTGGACCGGGAGGAGTTTACCTGTGTGGTGCCGGACTTCCGGCTGAACAAGGTGCTCCCGGAGTGCGGACTGACCGATGCGCAGAAGGCCAAGGTTGAGTTCCTGTGCAATGAATGCTGCTGGTTCGACTGCTATGACCGGAAGAACTGTTATGAAAATGTGAGCCGCAAGAGCCTGGGAGAGAACGTGGCGGATCACGTCTGCGTTTCCCCGGACGCGGCAAAGGGATATCGGTTTTCGGATGCAATGAAAAACCCCGGGTTCATCGGAATCCGGGACATTCAGGAGACATATCTTCCGAAGGGCTTCCGTCATTTCAAGATTGAGGGCCGGGGCCTGGGAAGCGCCATCGTGCTGGAGTTCCTGCTGTACTACATGACAAAGCCGGAATACCAGCTTCAGGTCAGGGAAGAAATCTACCTGGACAGCATGCTGGACCTTTTCTAACAATGAAATATCGCTGTCGCGATGTGAAATATTGATCTTCGATCAATGTGAAATAAATCAGCTTTGCTGATTTGTGAAATATTCGTCTGACGACGAATGTGACAGTTACTGAGTGATCTGTCAGGGTGTGCTGTACATCCCTTACAGATGTATCGCTTCGCCGTCACGGCAGATCTGCTTCATGACGCCGTTTTTGATGCTGTACGCTTCACCGTAGAGCATTTCGCCGTTCTCATCAACAGTGATATAGCTCCCGTTGTTTATGGCGATGATTTCATGGGTCATGCTGTCCGCAAAGGTGATATCTTCAATCAGCCGCATGCCGTCCAGCATGTCGTCCTTCAGCGCTTCGAAGTGCGGGAAGATGTTGGTTTTTGTGAGCCCCAGGCCGGGGATCCACCGCTGGAAGTCCGGATCCACAGCTTCGCCGGGAAGCTCCGGACCGGCATAGACGGGATCCGCGCAGTTCATGGAGCCGGCGCTCCAGGCAATCACCAGGCCGGTATATCCGTTCAGCTTTTCCTTCAGGGAGATTTCCCGGAAGAATTGATTCTGCGTGGGAACGTGCCCGCCCGTCAGGATAATGACGTCCTTGCAGCTCAGATCCGCCGCGGACTCCATATTCCTGTCGTCGCACATTTCGAGAGAAGCATAGTTAAGGCCGCTCATCGGGAACGCCTGCGTGAAGCAGGAGAGGACAGCGTCGTTTTTTTCATAATCGGCGGGATCCGCGCAGATCATCAGCACCCTTGCCTTTTCCGGCCACAGGGAACGGAGCTTCTCCAGCAATCCGTTTTCCTCCATCAGCATGGCGGGGATTCTTTTTCCGTTTTCCCGGTATGAGCCTCCGAGATGGCTTGTAAGGATCACATTCATTTCAGCCTGACACCTCCCGCTATGGGTATGTATTTACAAAGCGCCGACAGCTTCTGCTGCCGGCGCTCATGATATGACTGATCGGATTACTGCTTTGCGGCTTTCAGCAGCTTGTCCCATTCCTTGATGATGGAACGGTCTTCGAAGTAGTTGATCCGCATGGCTTTCCGGACACGGGCCAGGGTGGCGTTGGTGGTTTCCACGGCCTTGGCGGTGCCGGCCTGCAGGATGTCATAGACGGCGCCGATATCATTTTCCCACTTGGCCCGCTCCGCACGGATGGGGCTCAGAGTTTCTTCCAGGATGTTGATGAGGAACTTCTTGCAGGTGCCGTCTCCGAGACCGCCGCGGCGGTAATGATCCTTCATTTCCTCCAGGTTGGCGTAGTCCGGCAGGAATTCGGCAAAGTGTGCGTCGGTGCAGAGGGCGTCCAGGTAGGTGAACACCACGTTGCCTTCGATATGGCCGGGATCGGAGATCTGCAGGTGCTGGGGATCTGTGAACATATGGCCGTTGACCTGCTTTTTCACGGTCTTGGGGTCGTCGGACAGGTAGATGCAGTTGCCCAGGGACTTGCTCATCTTGGCCTTGCCGTCCACGCCGGGCAGGCGGCGCTGGGTTTCATTTTCCGGAATCACGGCCTTGGGCAGCACCAGGGTTTCGCCGTAGACCTTGTTGAATTTTTCCACAATTTCCCGGGTCTGTTCGATCATGGGCAGCTGATCCTCGCCGACGGGCACCACGTTCGCGTCAAAGGCGGTAATGTCCGCGGCCTGGGACACGGGATAGCAGAAGAAACCGGCCGGGAGGCCTTCATCCGCGAAACCGCGCATCTGGATTTCAGCCTTGACGGTGGGGTTGCGGGAGAGGCGGGCCGTGGTGACCAGGTTCAGGTAATAGAAGGTCAGGGCGTGGAGCGCCGGCAGGGCGGACTGGACGCAGATGGTGACCTTCTCCGGGTCGAGGCCGACGGAGAGGTAGTCCAGCACGACGTTGATGATGTTATCCCGGATCTTGGCGGGGTTGTCCGCGTTATCCGTCAGGGCCTGGTCGTCGGCGATGAGGATGTTGATCTCATCGTACAGGCCGGAGTTCTGCAGCTCCACCCGACGCTTCAGGGAACCTACATAATGACCCAGGTGCAGCCGTCCAGTGGGACGGTCACCGGTAAGAATAATCTGTTTCTGATCAGCCATGACACACGTCATCCTTCCGTACTCACTTTCTGCATATTCTACTACAAGAAAAGGATGGGGGCAAGTACAATGCTTGTACTGAAAGGGCGGAAGCACTGCAAGAAAATGAAATATCGATCAGCGATCGATGTGAAATATTGCCCCTTCGGGTCAATGTGAAATAAATCAGCTCCGCTGATTTGTGAAATATCCGCCAAAGGCGGATGTGATGATTACGGAGATTGCGCTGCGGCGCTGTCCTTTGCTAAAATAGCTGGAAAGAGGCTTTGACAGGCGGAAAACGGCGGATGTAAGGCACTTTTGACAGACAAAAAACCGTGGTTCCGGTACGATGTGCCTGCAAGGAGGACAAGGATATGGAACTTGGCAAGCGGCTGAAGGAATACAGGAACCGGTTCGGGATGACGCAGGACGACCTGGCGGAGAAACTGTTCGTCACAAGACAGACGATCTCTAGCTGGGAGAACGATAAGAGCTATCCGGACATTTACAGTCTGCTGATGCTGGGCGACGTGTTCAATGTCTCCCTTGACGCATTGGTTAAAGGAGATATCGAAATCATGAAAGAGAAGATCGATCAGGCAAAAGTCCGGGCGTTTACGCGGAACAGCTGGATTTACGCGGCGCTGCTGCTGGCCTGCGCGGTATTGTTCGTTCCGCTGGAGCGGTGGCTCGGCGTGCCCGGCGTCGTCATCTGGGGAGTGCTGTTTGCGGCGGCGCTGTTCTACAGCTTTAAGCTGGAGAAGGTAAAAAAGGAAGAGGATATCCATACCTATAAGGAGATCGCCGCTTTCTGCAACGGCGAGAAGCTGGACAATATCGAAAAGGCGAGGGAAGAAGGAAAACGGAACTACCAGGGAATGCTGGCGGTGCTTGTGTGCGGGGCGGTCGGGTTCGCGGTCACGCTGCTCCTGTCGACGATCCTGAAGGGAATCGGATAAACCGTATCTGTTGCCGAATTACACGAATCATGTATAATGATTGTAAAGCGGCCAATCAAGACAGAACAATATGCGCTACCACCGTCCGACAGAACTCACTGACAAAACGAAAGGCAGGGCAGACAAAATGAAAAAGACAATCGCTCTTTTGATCACGATCGTTCTTCTGACAGCCTGCGTCTCTGCGCTTGCGGAAGAACCGCGGTTCGTGACGATCAACGAATGGCTGGATGCCAAGGGAGAATGCGGCGACTGCTATATGCTTGTACAGGTCATGCAGGTGCTGAATCCTGTGCTGGCTGTCGTCGGGGATGAAACCGGATCCGTCAATCTCTACACCGGGGGAGAAACGGAACTGCTGTTTGACTTCAGCGACCACCAGGACGCGGAATACTACCGGAACTGGATCTTTGTGATCTCCAATCCGCAGTATAACGTGTTTGAGGGCACGGTGGAGCTGAAAAACTGGAAGCTGGAACGCTTTATGCCCTGCGTTGGGGAATAAAACAGAGTAATGCGCTGTGCGGTGTGACAAGGGGACGGTTCTCTTGTCACATTTTTTATTTTGGCTTTTGAGAAAAAAGAGGAGATGGTACAAGGGAAACCGTCCCCGTAGTCACTTCCGCCAAGAGCTGTTTTGTTGTCAGTTTTCGGAACAAAACCGCCGTGAAAATCGTTGTATCAGCAACGGGAAAAGCCCGGAAAGGAGTTGATACAATGACGAACAAGATGACGAACGGAATGAAGATGATGAAACGCGCGCTGGCATTGTGCCTGGGCCTGGTGCTGCTGGCCGGAACTGCCTGCGCGGAGAATATGACGGTTCTTTCCTCCGGGGCGGAGGACTGGCTGAACTATGAGTGCACGCTCCCGGACGGCCGGATCCTGCTGACCGGCGGAAAGATGGAAAACGGAAAAGACGGGAACTTCGTCCCGTGGATTGTGTGCCTGAATGCCGACCGGACAACGAGCTGGGAACTGATTGACCGGCAGCAGGACGGCAGCGTCAGCGCGGGCCGGGCGGCAGTGCTGGAAGACGGCACCATCGCGATCAATGTCGGCGAGCACACGGAAAGCGAAGTCATTAAGTTCTATACCAAGGACGGAGACCAGGCCCGGGAGGATCTGGTGCTTGCCCCGACCGCGATTGTGGAAGCGGCGGAAGCGAACTACCTGATGCTGACCGGTGCGGAGGACGGAAACGAATCGACCGTTGTGATCGACTATGAAGGGAAGACGCTCTTCCGCTATGACGGTGTATGCCTGCCCAACGGATACGGCTTCAAGGTGAAGGGTGAGGCGGATCCGGTTGTCTACGGCACGAATGCCGCAACGGACGGCAACGCGAAGATCATGAAGCTGAACGGCATGGAAAACAAGGCAGTCTGGGAAACAGTGCTGGATTTCCAGATGGAGGATACGGACACCGCCACGTTGTGCGAAGCCGTGAAGACCAATGACGGCGGATACGCCGCCTGGCTGCGGGAATCCTGCTTTACCCAGGGTGAAAACGGATATGAGGACGTGGATATCCTGGTGAAGTTTGACGCGGAGGGCAAGCTTCAGTGGACGAGCGGCGACAGCTTCAAAAAGAGCAACCAGTATATCGGAAAGATCTTCGCTTATAACGGAAAGATCGCGGTACTATGCGTGTCCAAGGGAGACAACGCCTATGACGATATGAACAAGCCGCAGATTATCCGCTGGTTCGGCGATGAGGGAACGGAACGGGGAACGACGGAACTGAAACTGAACCCCGAAGAGCTGACCGCACTGAAGGAATACCTGACCCCGAAGGATCCCGGAACGACCCGGACGCCTTCTGTTTACAACGTGCAGCTGATCCCCATGGAGGACGGGCTGTGGGCGCTGGTTTCCTGCGGCGTGTGGGAAAACGAAGGCGAGGAGAGCGCGGACACCATCTTTGAAAGCCATGAGCTGGTGATGGTGAAAGTGGAAGAGAAGTAAGCTGCTTCGTAGCAATGAAATATCGATCAAAGATCGATGTGAAATATTTGACTTCGTCAAATGTGAAATAAATCAGCTTTGCTGATTTGTGAAATATTCGATTTTATCGAATGTGATAGTAACTGAAACGCGGAGCGTATGACTGCTGGGGACTGAACCTCTGTCACTGTTCTTGAAAAGAATGTGACTGAGGGTCTGTCCCCCTGTCATGTGCTCCGCGCTTTTTCTATTTGTCATGCCTCTTATTTCTCAAAGAGCGCTTTGTATTCGAATAGCTTTTTCCGGATCAGGTCTTTGTGGGTGGTGTAGAAGTCCACCACCCGGTTGGCTGTCTGGAGGGCGAGGTCATACTCGTCCCGGGTGATGATGCCGCCAGCCAGGGCTTCGTCCAGCTCTTCCCGGTCCAGGACGCTGGGCGTGCCGTCGCTCAGGACAACCACGTCCAGCAGCAGGTCATAGAAGGCGGCGTCTCCGTTTTCGTTTACTTCGTTGCGGAGAGTGATATCCGTATACTGCTCGAAGAGGGTGCCGTCATGGAACATGGCGGTGAGGGCAAAATGGCCGCCTTCCGGTACAAGCTCCAGCCACTGGTAGCCGTTGGCTGCGATGCACAGCGGGCCTTCCGGGGAGTCCACGTATTCGGGCTCCTTCAATCCGGTAAAGGTGAGCAGGCCGATGCCGCCCTGAAAGCAGTCGTCCCGGTGATAAATGCAGGCATACTCCCGGTCGGAGTCAGAATACCATTCCCGCCGGTCCATATGCTTTTTCCTGATCGTTTTCACAGTGTGCCTCTTTTCCAAAGGATCACCGGCCGGATGCCGGTACCCTTATTGTACAGGGAGCAGGGGAGGACGGCAAGGGGAATGGCTGGGGATAAGCTGCTTTGCAGCAATGAATTATCGATGTGACAAGGGGACGGCTGCCGCGCGACAATGAAATATCGATCGGAGATCGATGTGAAATATTGGCTTTCAGCCAATGTGAAATAAATCAGCTTCGCTGATTTGTGAAATATTCGACTTCGTCGAATGTGATAGTTACTGAAGCTTTTAGTGCACAAAAAAGAGAACCGTTGAGTGCAACGGTTCTCTTTTGCGCTCTAAAAACTTATTCCGGCAGGCCGGGGAACTGAACGGTCTTGACCAGGGTGTTCAGATCGGCCTTGAAGGCGTCCAGGTCAGCCCAGACCATGCCTCCCTGGCCAACGGTGAGCTGGTAAGTGAAGTAGAGGGTCTTGTCATCCTTGGAGGACAGCACGCGGGAAGCGTACACGGAGTAGGGCTTGCCGTCCTTGTCGTTGGCGACGTAAATGCCCCATTCGCTGCCGTCATCCAGGGTGACCATGGTGTATTCGGATTCTTCACGGTCGTAGAACACGTAGGAGAAGGAATTGATTTCCGCTTCAATGCGGACGGACTTGCTGCGGTCTTCCGCAGCGGCGCAGATGCTGTATTTCTGGCTGTCAACCCGGGTGATGAAGGGCTTGGCGGTGAAGGTCTCGCCGTCAAAGTGGAAATCGATGGAAGCGGGCAGATCCTGAACAATGGTCATGCCGGGAATGGAAACGCTGTACAGCTTCGCACCCTTGCAGGCGTCAACGGTCCAGAACTTGTCCTTGACGGCACAGGTCATATTGGTTTTGATGCGTTCGATTTCAGCCATGAGCAGGTCGGTCAGCGTCTGCGCGCGGCTGTCTTCCGGCAGCTTCCGGTACATGTCCATGGAGACGCTGACATACAGCTTGGCGCCGCGCTTGATCTCATCCAGGCCAAACAGCGCAAAGGCGCTGCCGTAATCAGGATTGATATAGGCGGCAATCTTGTCAGAACCGTCCAGGAGGATGTTGTTCTCATCCGGGCACTTGTTCAGGAAGGTTTCATAGCTGTAGGAATCAACGGCATGGTATGAATACGAATAAGCATTGTCGACGTCCAGGAAGCCGCAGCTGTCTGCGCTGAAATCGCAGCACTGGGCGCCTTCGGGGCCGGGGAAGGTCACATACCAGGGTTCATCATGGGTGCTTTCAAACAGGGAGTAAGCGGAGAAAGGGGAAATGCAGACCTGGGGATAGGATTCAGCCGTCAGCAGGGTCTTGTTGAAATACATATTCTGATCGACGGTCTCCAGGTAAGGCAGTTCAGCTTCCGCATTGGCGGCGGCGATACCGCACAGCAGCATGAGGCTCATGAGCAGAGCAAGTAACTTTTTCATCTTTTTAATCCTCCCGTTCGTTTTTTTCGCAGGAATCTTTTCTGTTTACACTATATACGACGCTTTATTATAAGAAGAGGTTCCATAACTGTCAAATTTTGTATACAGAATCCTGCATGGACGGCTGGGCACAAAAAAGGGAATCGCCGCTGAGGACGATTCCCTTTTGATTTGCTTATTTGGATTATTCCGGCAGGCCGGGGAACTGGAGCGTCTGGGCGAGGGTGTTCAGATCGCCCTTGAAGGCGTCCAGGTCAGCCCAGACCATGCCGCCCTGGCCGACGGAGAGCTGATAGGTGAAGTAAAGGGTCTTGTCTTCGCTGCCGGTCAGCACGCGGGAAGCGTACACGGAGTAGGGCTTGCCTTCCTTGTCGTTGGCAACGTACAGGCCCCATTCGCTGCCGTCATCCAGGGTAACCATGGTATATTCGGACGCCTCACGGTTGTAGAACACGTAGGAGTAGGAATTGATTTCCGCCTGGATGCGGACGGACTTGCTGCGGTCTTCCGCGGCGGCGTAAACGGTGAATTCCTGGCCGTCAACCCGGGTGATGAAGGGCTTGGCGGAGAAGGTTTCGCCGTCAAAGTGGAAGTCGATGGAAGCGGGCAGATCCTGAACAATGGTCATGCCGGGGATGGAAACGCTGTACAGCTTCACACCCTTGCAGGCGTCCACGGTCCAGAACTTGTTATTGACAGCGCAGGTCATATTGGCCTGGAGGCGTTCCACTTCAGCCTTGATGAAGTCGGTCAGCGTCTGCGCGCGGCTGTCTTCCGGCAGCTTCCGGTACAGGTCCATGGAGACGCTGACATACAGCTTGGCGCCGCGCTTGATCTCGTCCAGGCCCAGCAGGGCATAGGCGTTTCCGTGGTCGGGGCTGATGTAGGCGGCAGCCTTGTCGGAACCATCCAGGATGATGTTGCTTTCATCCTCGCACTTGTTCAGGAAGGTTTCGTAGCTGTAGGAATCAGTGGCCTGGTAGTAATACTGATAGGCGTTGTTCACATCCAGGAAGCTGGCGCTGTCCACGCTGAACTCGTTGCACTGGGCGCCTTCGGGGCAGGGGAAGGTAACATACCAGGGCTCATCATAGGTGCTCTCAAACAGGGAGTAGGCGGAGAAGGGAGAAATGCAGACCTGGGGATAGGATTCAGCCGTCAGCAGGGTCTGGTTGATATACATATCCTGATCGACGGTCTCCAGGTAAGGCAGTTCAGCTTCCGCATTGGCGGCGGCGATACCGCACAGCAGCATGAGGCTCATGAGCAGAGCAAGTAACTTTTTCATCTTTTTAATCCTCCTGATTTTTTTCCGCAGGATTTCTTTCCTGTTCATATATATTCGACGATTATTATAGGAAGAGAGGCCAAATAAGTCAAATTTTGTATACAGAATGCCCCGGAAAAGCCGTTTATTTGTTTCTTTTTAAGGCCGTGGAGGATATAATGGAACATGCTTCGGGACATCGGTTTCTCATGGGACAAGGTGTGTCCCATCGGTGAAATAAGGGCTTTTGCTCACTTTATGTCCTGTTCACCGGGAGCGGATTCAGGTACACTCGCCATCGAAAGGAGACACCGACATGGATCTGCAGAAGATCGGAACATTCCTGAAAGACCTGCGGAAGGAAAAAGGATTAACACAGGAACAGCTGGCGGAATCCCTGAACGTTTCCAGGAGAACAGTATCCCGCTGGGAAACGGGGATGAACATGCCGGACCTGGATCTGCTGATGGAGCTTTCGGATCTCTATGCGGTGGATCTGCGGGAAATGCTCAACGGAGAAAGGAAAAGTGAGGACAAAATGAACAAGGAAATGCAGGAAACAGTATTGCAGGTTGCGGAATACAGCAACGCGGAAAAAGAGCGGGGCGCTAAGGTAGTATGCATCTATTTTATCGTCGGCATTATCGCCCTGATTGTGAACATCATCATGGATCTTTTTATGGACATGCAGGAAACCTTCTGGGCCGGGTTCCTGGAAGGCGGTACGATCGGGCTGGCCATCGCCGCCATGATCATGGGCATCCTGTACGCGACGGGAGCGCTGAGGAAGGTCTATGCCTTCAAGATGCGGCTGATCGGAAAAGGAAAGGCGGAATAAGACGATGGAAAAGAAAACCCTGGATAAGCTGATCATGATTGTGACGCTGCTGCTGGGTATCGCGGGACTGACCCTGATCCTGATCTCGGTGTTCGTGGAAGACGCGCCGCGCTCTGTGATGACAGCCGGAATGATCGCCGTAGCACTTGGAACCATCCTGAATGTGGTTGTGAGAGGCAGAAGAAAGTAATGTGAGCCACCGAAAAAGAGCGCCGGAGTGGCGCTCTTTTTCGTTGGTGCGATTGCGGTTATTTTCTTTCCAACGCTTTGATGATTCCCGCGACGGCGACATAGCCGACGGCGGCGACGGGCCAGACGATCCAGGTGTTCTTCCAGTCGTTTGTCAGGAAGCTCCAGAGGAGGAAGATGGCGACAACCAGGCACCAGTAGGCGGTGGTGAGGAGGCTGGTATGCTTATTGCTTTCCTTGCTTTCGCGGGTATAATCCCCTTCCTCCAGCAGGATCTGGTAGCTGCCCCAGATGATGGATACCCGGACGATCAGCATCACGCCGATGGCGGCAAGCACCAGGATGGCGGCGATGCCGATGACCTGCAGGAAGGATTCACCTTTGGTGAAAACCAGGCTGACGAACAGCGGGATGAGGGACGCGATGCAGAGCAGGACGCCGATGATCAGGTAGCGATTGCGCAGGGGCAGGAACTTCTCCTGGCGGGATTTTACCATACCGGTGACGCCGTACAGGGTTTCCAGGGGCTCCTTTTCCAGCCGCTCATAGGGGGCGATCCGGAGACCGGCGGTGATGAACAGGCCGACTGCCGGGAGAATCATCAGCAGCATGACCAGGAGGCCGACGCCGCCTGCCGCTTCCGAAGACCAGTTCCAAAGCTTGAATTCATTAATGCCGCCCAGCAGGATCAGGGCCACCGGGGAAAGGATGCAGAGCAGCACGCCCAGCGCCACCCGGCGGGAGTTTTCTTCCTTAATCTTCAGGAAAGCGTTGGCTTCTTCCATGCCGATGGTCCGGACGGCTACGTCCGGCGCGGAGTCCTGGGCCAGGTCGGCGCTTGTCGCTGCCTCGGCCTGCTCCAGGTTATCCTTCAGCAGGTAATCGGTGCTGACGCCGAACAGCTCGGACAGCTGGATGATCCTTGTCATGTCCGGGATGGACTGGGCGCCTTCCCATTTGGAAACAGCCTGCCGGCTGACGTTCAGTTTCTCGGCCAGTTCTTCCTGGGACCAGCCGTTCTTCTTTCTGAGATCAATTAATTTGTCCGCAAAGATCATTTGTGTTTTCCTCCTTGGCGTTGTCCCTTTCGGGCAAGCCCAGATTACCTGATCCCGCTGTTGCAGGCTATCAAACGGGGCTGGAAATTCCGCAACCGGCAGTTGCAATTGTTGATTTTCCGCGGTTTCCCTGATTGTAACACAATCGTGACGGAAAGAACAGAAACAGGAGCAGGATTGAGCCGAGCGGGACTTTCTGGTACAATGATTCTGATATAAGAGCGAAGAAGAACGGAGGGACGCGGCAATGGAAAGCCAGTACGCAAAGATGGCGAAGATGTTTAAGGCCCTGTCTGATCCGAAGCGGGTCAAGATTGTGGACATGCTTTCCTGCGGGGAGATGTGTGGCTGCGTCCTGCTGAAATGCTTTGAGATTACCCAGCCCACCCTGGCCCACGATATGAAGGTGCTGACGGAGGCCGGGATTGTGACCAGCCGGCGGGACGGGAAAAAGACCATTTATTCCCTGGACCGGAAAGCCCTGGAAAAGATGAATATCAAGCTGCAGAACATGGTGAAGGCGGACTGCGGCGACTGAGGCATATCAAGGATTGTAAAACTGTATACCGGATCCGTTTCTCAATAGAAATATAGAAATATTTCTATTGATTTTTTGTATGCGTTCGGATAGAATGAAGCCGGGACGAGGTCCCGTGAAAAGGAGGGAAAAACCCATGAAGAAGATTACTGCCCTGTTTCTTTCCCTGGTGCTCCTGCTGACCGCGGCTGCCGCCCTCGCGGAGGGTGAGATCCTGATGGGC
Source organism: Clostridiales bacterium FE2011 (assembly GCA_017569305.1). NCBI lineage: Bacteria > Bacillati > Bacillota > Clostridia > Eubacteriales > Clostridiales bacterium FE2011. The sequence goes on from CP069418.1 coordinate 2,184,476, forward strand.
CAGGTGGACTATGCCGCCCATGGCGACAAGGCCTTTGCCGTGATTACCGTAGCGGTGCAGGATGACGTGATCCTGGCTGCGAAGATCGATGAATTCCAGTTCATCACTGACCGTGAGGACCTGAAGGCTGTCGGTGTGCCGAACAGCGACGGCGGTTTCGGCCAGAGCTATCCGGAAGGCCAGGTGCTGGGCTCCAAGCGGGCGAACAGCGACCTGTACAGCCTGAACATGCAGCGCGCCGGTTCCACCGTGCAGATCGCCGCGAACTTCAACGCGATCGAAGCCTACGCGAAGGGCAAGACCATCGCGGAGCTGGAAGCCGCTGTGAACGGATATACCGAGGAAACCAAGGCGGAGTTCATTGACGCCGTCACCGGCGCCACCACCGCCGACACCTGGGGCTACATGCGGGGCATTGTGGCCGCTGCCAAGGCCGCGAAAGCCCAGACCGGCACCTACACCTTCTGCAACAAGACCGGCGAGATGGTTACCGAGCTGTACCTGATCGACAACCTGACCGGCGAAAAGGGTCCCAACTACGCGGTGAACGGTTTTGCTGCCGACGCCACCTACGTGGTGACCCGCACCGTATCCGCGGAAGATATTGAAGCCGGCTACAGCATGACCGTTGCCTTCAAGACCGAGGGCGGCTATGAAGCGAAGTTCGAAACCCTGCACATCGAGGTGGCTCCGATCACCCTGCTGGCGCAGGACGCCCTGAGCGGCGCGACCCCGATCAGCTTCTTCGCTCCGGCGGAATAAGAACCTGAACGGTATTCACAGACAAAAGAACCGGGAGACTGATTTTTCGTCTCCCGGTTTCATATGTTTACAGCACTTTGCGGACCATGACCACTTCATCATCCCGGGAACTGATCTCAAATCCGTTTTTGAGGAACAGCTTCCAGGAGGGATTGTCCGCGGCGATGTCGTCATACAGGATGGCGATCCCGCTCCTTTTCGCCGCTTCGCAGAGCAGCCGGATGCCTTCCGAGCCGTAGCCGCGGTTTCTGTATCTGGCGAGGATGATCACGTCGCAGATATGGATGTTCCGCTTTTCATCCAGGTGCCAGGCAATCTCGCCTACAAATTCCCCGGTCTCTTCATCCTGCAAGTAGCGGTAAAACCGCTTTCCTTCCGGGTTTCCGATCCAGTATTGATACCAGCTTTCCCATTTTTCCCGGGGAAAGGGAATGGTTCCGCCCCAGGCGTTGTTGTAGGACATGGTGTCCGGATCGGCCAGCAGGCTTTCCCGGAATCCCAGGTCTTCCAGGGCCGGTTGATAACATTTGATCATTTGGTTTCCTCACAGGTACGGGATGCTCAGATTTCCACCGGAATGTCGGCCAGCAGGCTGTCGAAGAGTTCGGTGAATTCCTCGACGGACATTTTCGCCCCGACGTCCACGGAGACAACCTTTCCGGTCCGGTCCACGATCAGGGTGGTGGGGATGGCGTCACCCCTCATCTTATCCAGCAGCTTTTTCTCGTCCCGGCCGATGGAGAAGGTGAGACCGTATTCCTTCGCGAAGCTTTTGAGCACTTTTTCGGTATCGGTTTTCTCAATGCTCATGGCGATGACGTCCACCCGATCCGCGTATTTTTCCCAGGCTTCCTGGAGGAAGGGGAACTCCATGCAGCAGGGTCCGCACCAGGTGGCCCAGAAGTTGATTACCACCAGGTCATGGGTTTTCAGGGATTCAGACAGGGTAAAGTCCTCACCGGAGATGGTTTTCACCGTGAAATCCGGGAAGGTTTTCCCGTACATGGCTTCCGGATCCGCGTGGGCGCCGGAGACCATCAGGGTGAATACCATGACCAGTACCAGGGCGATGGTTGTCAGCTTCTTCATGTTTTTATCCTCCTCTGATTATCTTCTTTCCATGGAACGGCCGACCGCCAGCTGGAAACCGTACTGTTCATACAGTCCGTGGGCGTCCCGGGTGAACAGGAAGCCGTGCAGGCCTGTGTACTCCGGCCGGGAAACGATGTGGGAAACTAGGGCTTTGCCCAGGCCGCTGCCCCGGTACTCCGGATCGATGATCACGTCGCAGAGATAGTAGGCGGTGGCGTGGTCGGTGATCACCCGGGCGAAACCGATGAGCTGGTCCGTGGTGTCGGTATAAATGCCGAAGCAGTCAGACTCCCGGATGGATTTTTCAATGGTCTCCTCGGGCCGCTTGTCCGCCCAGTAGGTCATTCGCAAAAGCCGGACGATATCCTCCAGCTTCATTTCTTCCTTGTTGTCAGTAATCCGGTAGTTCATGTCTCTGTTTCTCCTGAAAGGGTAATGCCTTTCTTTTTTCGATACGGCGAAGGAGAAGTCCTGCCGGCAACAGCAGGAACTGCTGGTGCCGGCAAATTCATAATTCACAATTCATAATTCATAATTATATATTGTTACGGCCTGGTTGGGTTAGTCTGGTGTGCCGGGATAAGCACAAAGGCTGTCATTCCGGGCGGAACGAACCCCAGGATGAACACTGTATTCGCAGCGGTTTATTCATATCATATGCGTTAGCGACATACTCATTATGAATTATGAATTGTGAATTATGAATTATTCAGTTATAATCCGGTTAAGTTTGATAGGGAGAATAATGTATGGCGACACCGAATCAGAGAATGTGGGCCCAGGCCCGGGACCGGCTGGCGGGGACGATTAAATCCCTCGGCTTTCCGGAAGAGTTCGCGGACCTGCTGGCAAAGCAGCTGGGAAGCCCCAAAGCCATCGACCGGATGACGGACTGGCTGTATCACGTCCGTCCCCGCAGTGTGGAAATGGTGGTGGATGAGATGCTGGCCATCTGCTCGGATATAGAAGCCTGGAAGAAGAAAAAGGAAAGCCAGGAAGCCCAGTGGGGCTATACCCGCTGGCTGAACAGCGAGACCCGGTGGAAAAATGAGGAAGAGGAATAAGCATGGAAAAGAATTACCGGAAGACCCTGCTGGCGTGCTACCTGGGCTTTATCACCCAGGCGATTGCCGCCAATTTTGCGCCGCTTCTGTTCCTGAAGCTGCATACGGACTACGCGATTCCGCTGGGCCAGATTGCCCTGATCCCCACGGCCTTTTTCCTGACGCAGCTGCTGGTGGACGTGCTCTGCGCAAAGTTCGTGGACTCCATCGGCTACCGGCGCAGTATTGTGATGTCCGAGGTCACCTCCTGCCTGGGCCTGGCAGGCCTGGCCTTTATCCCGGACCTGTTCGGGGACCCCTTCATCGGCATCCTGATCTGCGTGGTGATCTACGCTATCGGCAGCGGCCTGATCGAGGTCCTGGTGAGCCCCATCGTGGAGGCCTGTCCCTTTGACCATAAGGACGCGGTGATGAGCCTGCTGCACTCCTTCTACTGCTGGGGCTGCGTGGGCGTGATCCTGCTGTCCACGGCCTTTTTCGCGGTGTTCGGCATCGACAACTGGAAATGGCTGGCCTGCATCTGGGCCCTGGTGCCGCTGTATAATATCTTCAACTTTGCCACCTGTCCCATTGAGCGGCTGACGGAGGAAGGTAAGGGCATGACCATCCGCGGGCTGTTCAAACTGCGGATCTTCTGGATCGCCATTGTGCTGATGGTCTGCGCCGGGGCTTCCGAGCTGGCCATGGCCCAGTGGGCGTCCGCCTTCACGGAGGCGGCCCTGGGCTTTTCCAAAACTGTGGGCGACCTGATCGGCCCCTGCCTGTTCGCCGTTACCATGGGTATCTGCCGGGTGATCTACGGGAAGTTCGGCCCGAAGATGGACCTGACAAAGTTCATGATCGGCTCCGGCGTCCTGTGCCTGTGCTGCTACCTGCTGGCCTGCCTGTCCTCCAGCCCGGTGCTGGGCCTGGTCGGGTGCGTATGCTGCGGTTTCTCCGTGGGCATCATGTGGCCGGGAACGATCAGCATTACATCGCCCCGGATTCCTACGGGCGGTACGGCGCTGTTTGCCCTGCTGGCCATGGCGGGCGACCTGGGCGGCGCCTTCGGCCCCAGCCTGGTGGGCACCGTGACACAGCAGGCCGGGGACAACCTGCAGACCGGCATGCTGGCCGGAAGCATCTTCCCGCTGGTACTGATCATCGCGCTGGTGCTGCTGAACAGGAAAGCAAAGGAAAACAAATAAAGTCAAAGACGGACGATGAGAGTTTTCTCATCGTCCTTTTTTGTTGTTGACTTAGAGTATACTCCAATGTGTAGTATGGAACTGTGAGAAAAAGCTGCGGAATAAGAAATGACGAAAGGGAGTGAGGATTAGATGAGGTATATCTGTTCCGTCTGCGGCTATGTATATGACGAGGCAAAAGAGAAAATCCCCTGGGCGGAGCTGCCGGAGGACTGGAAATGTCCCCTGTGCGGCGCGGCCAAGTCGGACTTTGTGCCGGAAGGACAAGCTTCCGGCAGCGCGGAAGCGGCTGCCCCGGCGGCTGAAACCGAGCTGAAGCCGCTGACGGCTGCAGAGGTCAGCGCCCTGTGCTCCAACCTGGCCAAGGGCTGCGAAAAGCAGTACAAGGCGGAGCTGGCGGAAGCCTTTACCGGCCTGGCGGCCTGGTTTGGCGGCCAGGAGCGGACGGTGACGGACGCGTCCTTTGAAAAGCTGCTGGAGAAGGTGAATGCCGACCTGGAATCCGGCTTCCCGGCGGTGAACGCCGTTTCCCGCCAGGAGGGAGACCGGGGCGCGCTGCGGGCCCTCACCTGGAGCGAGAAGGTGACGCGCATCCTCAAGTCCCTGCTGACCCGGTACGCGCAGGAGGGAGAGGCGATGCTGGCGGATACGCAGGTGTACGTCTGCACAATCTGCGGCTTCGTCTATGTGGGGAATGATCTTCCCGACGTCTGCCCGGTCTGCAAGGTGCCGAACTTCAAATTTGAAAAGATCGGAGGGTAAGCGATGAGTGATCGGATAGCGGTCCGGAACGTCCGGAAATGCGAAAAAGACTGCCTGTGCCTCTACGTCTGCCCTACCGGCGCGTCGGACACGGAAAACAGCGTGATTGACGCTGAAAAGTGCATCGGCTGCGGCGCCTGCGCGGACGCCTGCCCGGCCGGAGCCATCAGCATGGTGCCGAAGGAGTACCCGCCGCAGCAGGAAAAGAAGGAAGCGGTGATCGCGGCGCTCCGGGGCCTGGTTTCATCCAAGTCGGAGCAGGAGCAGCTGGCGGCCCTGCTGCCCGGAAAGCTGGCAAAGGCACTGGAGAAATCCAACCGCATCATGGCGGAGGATCTGCTGCGGGAGGCAGGCTATATGCTGCCCCAGAGCGGCAATGTGAAGCAGTTCCTGCAGGAGCTGCTGTCCCGGGAAGGGGACGGCTTCCCCGTGGAGGCGGTGAAAACGCTGCTGGCGAAACTGCCGTTCAATGAATCTGATCATAAAAAGGAGGATACAAAAATGGAAAAATGGAAATGCCCGATCTGCGGATACGTACATGAAGGACCCCTGCCGGAAGGATTCACCTGCCCGGTGTGCAAACAGCCCGGCTCTGTGTTTGTGAAGGTGGAAGCGGCGAAGAGCAACCCCTACGCGGGCACGCAGACTGAGAAGAACCTGGAAGCGGCTTTTGCCGGTGAGTCCCAGGCCCGGAACAAATATACCTACTTCGCCTCCAAGGCAAAGAAGGAAGGCTTTGAACAGATTGCCGCCCTGTTCCTGCAGACCGCGGAGAACGAGAAGGAGCACGCGAAGATCTGGTTCAAGGAGCTGAACGGCATCGGCAGCACCGCCGAGAACCTGGCCGCCGCGGCGGACGGGGAGAACTATGAGTGGACCGATATGTATGAAGGCTTCGCCGTGACCGCGGAGAAGGAAGGCTTTACCGAGCTGGCGGCCAAGTTCCGTATGGTGGCGGCCATCGAGAAGCACCATGAGGAGCGCTACCGCGCCCTGCTGCGGAATGTGGAAGCCCAGGAAGTCTTCGCCAGGAGCGAGGTTAAGGTCTGGGAATGCCGGAACTGCGGCCACATCGTGGTGGGCACCAAGGCACCGGAAATCTGCCCGGTCTGCGCCCATCCCCAGAGCTATTTCGAGATCCACGCGGAAAACTATTAATGAACCGGAAAGCGGCCGGGAGAGCATTCTCCCGGCCTTTATTTGTCCAAAATTCACTTTATGGAAGATTGAGGGTTGACATTTAAATTATATTTGATAAAATACAATTGTATCAAAGATAGTGAAAGGAGCAATCATGCTTATGAAGACTGTATATGATTTCACCGTGAAGGACCGGCAGGGACAGGCTGTCAGCCTGAAGGACTATGAGGGCAAGGTGCTGCTGATTGTGAACACGGCTACCGGCTGCGGTTTCACCCCGCACTACGAGCCCCTGGAAGCGATGTATAAGGAGCTGAAGGAGAAGGGCCTGGAGATCCTGGACTTCCCCTGCAACCAGTTTGCCAACCAGGCGCCCGGCAGCGAGGAGGAGATTCACCAGTTCTGCACCCTGAAGTACGGCACCGATTTCCCGCAGTTCGCCAAGATTGACGTGAACGGGGAGAACGCTGATCCGCTGTTTGCTTTCCTGGCAACAGAAAAGCCCTTCGCCGGTTTCGGCAAAGGACTGAAGAACGCCGCCCTGAACAAGTTTGCCGATATGAACAATAAGTCCTTCGGCGACAAGGCGTATATCAAGTGGAACTTCACCAAGTTCCTGGTCAACCGGGAAGGTCAGGTCATCGCCCGGTTTGAGCCCACCACCGACATGAAAGATGTGAAAGCAGCGGTCGAAGCCGCACTGTGATGCCAGCGTCCTCCGGACGTAGCAAGGGATTCCTCCATTACGGCTGCGCCTTCAGTCGGAATGACACAGAGCTGCAACGTGAATCATTATGAAGACTCACAGGCAGATTGGTTAATCAGAGTAATAATTCTGAATTCTGAATTCATAATTCTGAATTAGAATACAAAGTGTATCAGTGCCATATAGCATACCGTGCCCGCCAGTATACTCACCAGCACATTCCTTTTCCAGGCCTGCAGGAGAACCACCAGCAGGGCAGAGATCAGCTCCGGAACGCCGAAAGGCGCGGAGCTGATTTTTGTATCCTTGAGGCAGTAGATGACCAGCATGCCGATGATGGCCGGGGGAAGCACCTTGCCCAGGTAGGCAATATAATCCGGGGTCTTCTTCCGGAAGACCAGGAAGGGAAGCGCCCGCAGCAGGATGGTGACCAGGGACATGACCGCCACCAGGACGGCGGAATGGGAGACGCTCATTCGCTCACCTTCCTTCCGGCGGAGATGGTGCTCCTGAACAGGGTCAGCAGCAGGGTGATCAGGCACATGGCGGGAATGAGGAAGCCTTCCGGCCCGAAGACCAGCAGGCACAGCAGGGTGCCCAGCAGGCCGGTGAGGGCAGGCAGATGATCCTTTGTTTCGATCCACTGCTCCGTGAAGGACGCGATGAACAGGGCGGTCATGGAGAACTCTACGCCCGCGGCGGAGAAGGGGAGCACGCTGCCTGCCAGGCTGCCCAGGACGCTGCCCAGCACCCAGTAGGACTGGTTAAAGAGGGAAACCAGGAAGCGGAACCGGTGCGGATCCATGCCCTCCGGCACCTGGCCGTCACACAGGAGGGAATAGGTTTCATCCGTAAGGGCAAAAATGAGATATGGCTTGTACCGTCCGGCGTCTTTGTAGTGGCCGAACATGGAAATGCTGTAGAACAGGTGCCGGGCGTTGACCATGATCGTGGTAAGAATCACGGTGAGCACAGAGGCGCCGCCAGCCAGCAGGCCGACGCCCACAAACTGCATGGAGCCGGCAAACATCAGCAGGCTCATGGCAAAGGCCCAGGGCAGGCCGTACCCGTTGTTCCAGGCGAGGATGCCGAAGCCGGTACCCAGGATGAGGTATCCTCCCATCACCGGCAGGGATTTGATAAAAGCGGCTCTGACTGTTTTCATCCGAAGGTCAGGTTCCTTTCGGCGGAGGGCTGCTGCCCGTTCCGCGTTTTCCTTCCTATGCTATGCCTTGAAGTGTACTCCATGTCAAGTTTTTGTTCTGCACGAAAAACGACGCAAAAAATGAAGGGCGGCCGGTCAAAAAATGGAAAGCGGCGGGAGGGAACGGTTTGGTATACTTTTCCCGGAAACCAAAGAAGGGGGGAAGAGAAGATGGCACAGACAGTATTGATTACCGGCACGGGCAGGCCTTATGCCCTTGGATTCAATATGGTGAGGCGTTACCTGGAGCACGGGGATACCGTGTTTGCTTCCATCCGCCGCCCGTCGGAAGCCCTGGAGGCACTGCGGGAGGAATATCCGGAGCAGCTGCATATCCTGACCATGGACATCGCGGTGACGGAATCCGTGAACGCCGCGGCTGCGGAAGCGGAGAAGCTGACGGATCACCTGGACCTGATCATCAACAACGCCACGACGGCTTCCGCGGATACCATGAAGGAGCTGCCGGACTTTGACCTGGACCTGATCGCCCCGGCGGTGAACGTGGGCGCGGTGGGCCCGATCCGGGTGCTGAAAGCCTTCCTGCCGCTGCTGAAGAAGAGCGCGATCGGCGGGCTGGTGGTGAACATCTCCTCCGAGGCAGGCAGCATCGGCAAGTGCTACCGGACCTTCTACCTGGATTACGGCACGGAGAAGGCCGCCCTGAATATGCTGACCATGACCGTGCATAACTATTTCAAGAACGAGCCGAACCTGAACATCATCTGCATTCATCCCGGCTGGATCCGGACGAACCCGGGCAACACTGAGGCGCCACTGGATCCCTATGAGCACGCGGAGACCCTGCGGAACCTGTTTGAAACCAAACGGCATGACAAGGAAGGCCCGGTATTCGTCACCTATGAAGGCGTACCTTATCCCTGGTAAAAATATAAAACGGAGGAACAGAAAATGGCCGGTGTTGTTGGAACCCATCTGGTAGCCCAGGTTGGATTTATCGTTAAGGATATTGAGGAAACGAAGAGAAAGTGGGCGGAATTCCTCGGCGTGGACGTGCCGGAGACCCAGCCCTGCGGCGATTATGAGGTCATGCAGACCGTCTTTGAGGGAAAGCCTGCACCGAAGGCGAATTCCCTGCTGGCGTTCATCGACGTGAACCCCGGCCTGCAGATTGAGCTGATCCAGCCCAACGAGGAGCCGTCCACCTGGCGGAACTTCCTGAACGAGCATGGCGAAGGCATGCACCACCTGGCCTTCCAGGTGAAGGACTCCGCCGCGCAGGTGGCCAATGCTGAGGCGGCTGGCCTGCGGCTGGTGCAGCACGGAACCTACGGGGACGGAAACGGGGAGTATAATTACCTGGAAGCCCCGGACCTGAAATGCATTATTGAACTGCTGGAAAGCTACGCGCCCGGGGACAGCCGGAGGAGGGAAGTAAAATGAAATATTACAACGTGAAGAACGGACCGCAGAATGCCTCGGCCATCATCCTGGGCTGCATGCGCATGCCCTCACTGGATACGCAGAAGGCGGCGGACATGATCCGCACCGCGGTGGAAGAGGGCGTCAACTTCTTTGACCACGCCACCTGCTACGGCAAGGACGGCGAGGCGGAAAAGCGCTTCGGCGACGCGTTCCCGCTGACCGGCCTGAAGCGGGAGGACGTATACCTGCAGAGCAAGTGCGGTATCAGCAGGGATCCGAGAGAATTCAACTGGAGCAGGGACTATATCGTGGAAAACGCCGAGGCGAGCCTGCGCCGGCTGAAGACCGACTACCTGGACGCCCTGCTGCTCCACCGCCCGGACCTGCTGTTTGATCCGGAAGAGGTGGCGGAAGCCTTTGACAAGCTGGCGGCAAGCGGCAAGGTGCGGCATTTCGGCGTCAGCAACGTGACGCCCGGACAGCTGGAACTGCTGAAGAAGTATGTGAAACAGCCCCTGGTGTTCAACCAGCTGCAGTTCTCCCTGGACCAGAGCCAGCTGATTGACGGCGGCTTGTACCTGAACAACCTGACCACCGACCGGTCCATCAGCCGGGATAACGGCGTACTGGATTACTGCCGCCTGAACGACATTACGATCCAGGCCTGGTCTCCGCTGCAGTTCGGCATGTTCGGCGGCTGCTTCGTGGATCATCCGGACTTCCCGGAACTGAACAAGGTGCTGGGCGAACTGGGAGAAAAATACGGCGTGACGAAGACCGCCATCGCCATCGCGTGGATCCTGCGCCATCCGGCAAAGATGCAGGCTATCGCGGGCACCATGAACCCGCAGCACCTGAAGGAAATCTGCGCCGCGGCGAATGTGGAACTGACACACCAGGAATGGTACAAGCTGTATCTGGCGTCAGGAAAGTTCCTTCCCTGACGCAATGAAATATCGCTTCGCGATGTGAAATATGGATCTCCGATCCATATGAAATATTTGACTTCGTCAAATGTGAAATATTCGTCTTCGACGAATGTGATCATTAGTGTTAAACCTATAGAGTGGCTAATGGAAAATGTGCAGCGCGCGGATGCGTGTGACTGCGGGGACTGAACCTCTGTCACTGTTTTCGAAGAAAATGTGACTGAGGGTCTGTCCCCCTGTAACGCGCTCCGCGCGTTTTACTTAGCCGATGTTGCAGGCACGGTTGATCTCCCTGTATAATACCTTCAATCAAAGAAGGAAGCAGGGAAGAACATGAAGCTGAAGAAACTGCCATATGCACTGACGGTGTGCAAGGTGGACTCCACGGAGCATATAGACCTGAACGCGGATTTCTATTTTATCGGCAGGACGGATGAGGAGCTGTCCCTGGTGTGCAGGACGGAAAGCACACCGGCAAATACCATCGCCCGGGAGGATGGATGGCGGGGATTCCGGATTGAAGGGACGCTGGACTTTTCCCTGATCGGTATCCTGGCTCCGATTACCGCCATCCTGGCGGAAAACAAAATCGGCATCTTCGCCGTATCCACCTACAACACGGACTATGTGCTTGTGAAAGAAGAGAATTATGAAAAAGCCCTGGCTGTGCTCAGCACAGCCGGATATGAAATAGCGGAATAAACGAAAAGGCGGAGAGTATTCTCCGCCTTTTCTCTTTGCCGTCAGGCTTTTTTGCAATATTTGTTATATGTTTTATTGTAAAATTTGATAATATTCCCAATCAGCAATGCCGCGATGATGCTGCCCTCCCGGACGCCGGCGAACTTGCCGAGGAAGACCAGGGAGATGATCCCGGAGACCACGATATAGAACACGTCAAAGAAGATCTTTATATTCTCGTAGCGCTTGCCGGTGACCTGGCTGATGGCCCGGTTCATGGCTTCTCCGGCCAGCATGGCCACGCCGCCCTTGTACTGGATCCAGATGCCCAGGCCCAGGATCACGCAGCCGACCAGCATCAGGGCAAACCGGGCGGGATAGGAAACCGGGTTCAGCCCCTGCAGCAGGCCGCAGCAGAAGTCGGTCAGGGAACCGTAGACAAACGCGACAATAACCTGCACCAGAATCTCAAAGGGCTTGCACTTCTTCCGGAGCAGGAGCACCTGCACCAGGATCTGGATCAGGCTCATGATGATCATCCACCAGCCGAAAGAGAGAGACGGAATGACCAGCGATACGGTATAGGGCACGGAGGCCACCGGCGAGGTGCCGAGCCCGGCCTTGGTGGAAAACGCGACTCCCAGGGCGGCGATGAACAGGCCGATCAGGAAGATACTGTACTGCTTCAGTTGCTTCGTCATAGTCGTTCCCTTTGTCGTAATCTCATTTTACTCCGCGGACGATCATGGTGATGGACACGGAGGTGTCCCACTGGCGGATGCCTTCCCGGTAGAGGCGGAGACGTTCGTCATATTTGGCGTTGATGGCGGCAATGGCTTCCTTGTCGTTTTCCGCGTGGGTGGAGGCGATGGCCTCCAGGTCATTCTGGCGCTGAGCCTCGATCATCCGCTCTGCCATCTCAGCGGGATATTTCGGAGCATCCGGCGTGAGATCAATGACCGCGTATCCGGTGGAGACATTGCGGAAGCCGTTCTGTTCCGCAGAGGCGGGGATACCGGCTTCAGACATGGGGTACTTGCAGACGCCGTACTTTTCCCGGGGATCCTCGTCTTCCGGCAGGCTGTTCCAGAAGGCTTCCTCAGCAGCAGTGATCTCCAGGCAGGGAGCGGTGCTGTGCAGGCCTTTCCGGGCGGAGAGGCACAGGCAGACGCCGCCGGGCTTCAGGACCCGCCGCTGTTCTCCCCAGAAAGCGGAGGGCTCCACGTGCTCCTGCACGGTATTGGAGATGGTAACGTCAAAGGTATTGTCATCAAAGGGGAGAACGGTGGCGTCGCCTTCCAGGAATTCAACCCCGGGGTTGTTTTCCCGGCCGAAGGCCACGAACTGACTGTCCCGGTCCATGGCAGTGATCTTCGCGTTGGGATACCATCTGTGCAGGGCGGCAGCGAGGGCTCCGGGGCCGCAACCGATTTCCAGGATCTTCAGGTCCGCATGCCGGTCCAGCCCGAAGGCCTTCTGATACTGGTCGAAGAACATGTCGTCGAATCTCAGCTGGCGGCTCAGGTACAGCGTCATCACGCCCTGGATGTTGTCAGACCAGATATTGTTGGTGCTCACGGATGGCTCATCTCCTTTGGTTTTAGACTTGAAAAATGTGGACTCCATGATATCACGAAATGTGGCGGAGGGAAAGGAGTAATGCTATAATGTCAAAAGAATTGTATGCGGGAGAGGATAGCATGCTTTGGGATTTATTCCTGACCTTTTTCAGGATCGGGGCGTTCACCTTCGGCGGAGGGTACGCGATGATCTCCGTCATCGAGAACATCTGCGTGGAAAAGAAACACTGGATCACCCATGAGGACCTGGTGAACGTGACCGTCATTGCGGAAAGCACGCCGGGCCCGGTGGCCATCAACTGTGCCACGTTTGTGGGCTTCAAGCAGAAGGGCATCTGGGGTTCCATCGCGGCCACGCTGGGTGTGGTGCTGCCGTCCTTCATTATCATCTGGGCCATTTCCATGTTCCTGGACCGGTTTCTGGAGATTGCCTGGGTGGCCAGCGCCTTCCGGGGCATCCGGGTGGCGGTGGGTCTGCTGATCCTGGACGTGGGTATCCGGATGGCAAAGAAGATGCCGAAAGAGCCCATCCGGATTATCCTGCTGGTCGCGGCCCTGATATTGACAGTGCTGATCAGCGTCTTCTCCTGGAAGATCTCCACGATTACGCTGCTGCTGGCAGCCGCAGCCATCAGTGTGGCTGTGTTCTTTGTCCAGGACCGCAAGGGAAAGGACGGTGAGCAGGCATGATTTATCTGGAACTGCTGATCGGCTTCCTGAAGGTGGGCCTGTTCTCCTTCGGCGGCGCCTATGCCGCGATTCCGCTGATCCGTGAAGTGGTACTGTCCTACGGCTGGGTGACGGAGGAAATGCTGACGGACATGATCGCTGTCAGCGAGAGTACCCCCGGCCCGATCATGGTCAACCTGGCGACCTATGTGGGCACCAGCCAGGCGGGAATTCCCGGCGCGATTATCGCCACGCTGGCATCCATCCTGCCCGCCTTTGTGCTCATCCTGCTGATCATGGAAGTCATGAAGCATACGCTGAACAACAAGTATGCCCAGGCTGTGATGCGGGGCCTGCAGAGCTGCGTCATCGGCGTGATCACGGCGGTGGGCATCCATATGCTGTATAAGAACGCGATCCTGCCCCTGACCGGTGCGGAAGCAGACTGGCGTCCCCTGGCCCTGGCCGTTGTCCTGGCGGTGATCTACTTCGGCTCCAGGAAGATCAAGAAACTCAAAAAGGGAATATCGCCAATACTGCTGATAGGAATATCAGCGGTATTGGGAATCATTATCTTCTGAAGATAATGATTCAAATGAAAACTGAAAACTTTGCGATCGCCGTATTCCATTTCTACAACGCCTCCGGCTTGCAGAAATGGACGGCTGTAGCATGGCAGTTGTTACCCAAATCAAAGATTTGGACAACTGCTCAATAACTTAAAACTTAAAAATGGTGGAAAAAACTGCTTCCGGAAAAAACCGGAAGCAGTTTTCTTTGATCTGATTTCTCAATTGTGGGTTAAACAAAATTATTTTTCAGTTTTAAGTCTTAAGTTTTCAGTATTCATTAAAGCCATTTATGGCTTATCAACCGTCTGGTAGACGTTTGAGTAGAGTCTTCCATGCACGGGCGTGACGCCGGCTTCGGCGAAAAGCTGGGCGCAGGTGACGAAGCGGTAGCCCCGCTTTTTCAGTTCCGGTACGATGGTCTTCAGCGCTTCCACGGTGTTGACGTTCCACTGCATATCATGGAGGAGAACGATCTGGCCGTCCTCGGCGTTGGTCAGCACCCGCTCGGCCCGCTCTTCAGCGGAGACGGTGGGCACCCAGTCCTCGCAGCCGGCGCCGCAGATGAAGGTGTAGTCGATGTTGTCATACATGGTCTGGTTCACGGCGATGAAGGGCGGACGGAAGAACTGGGGCTCCCGGCCGGTAATGGCCACGATTTGCTCCGTGCAGGCTTTTACTTCAGCGCGGATTTCCTCAGCGGTCATCTTATCCATGAAGCCGTGGGTGAGGGAATGGTTTTCAATATCGCAGCCCTGGGCAACGGCCCGGCGGACCATTTCCGCCGATTCGGGCGTGATGTTCTGCGCGATGAGGAAGAAGGTGCCGACGGCGTCGTATTCCTTCAGGATATCCAGAACCAGGGGCGTGATAACGGTATTCGGGCCGTCGTCAAACGTCAGGGCAATGTTCGGCATAGAAACCTCCGGGGGAATATGCAATGAAGAATGAAAAATGAAGAATGATGTAGTGTCAGAGCTTTTGTCCGTACAAGTTATTGTATGCAGAAGAGAGGAGCCTGTCAATCCTTCATCGCACTGAATGAGTAAAGGGAAGAAAAACGTGCCGGAAAGCGTAAAATATAATGAATCATGGAAGCAGAACGGGAGGAGAAAATGAAAACTGATAAAGACTTCAGGCGGGGTGTGATTGTCTTATTGATTATCGCGATCCTGGTTCTTGTCCGGGGTTATTATCGGACAAAACTGGACTGGCTTCAGATGCCGGAAGGGGCAACGGGTTTCCTGGGAACGAGGATCGTGGCTAACGATATCTGCTGGAATCATTGCGTTGTGGAGAAAGTGGTCCGCTATGAACAGGGACTGGACGAATTCCGGGAATACCTGAAAGAGCACAATTCACATGAGCAGCTGGAGGGTGTGAATGTCTGCCCTTTTGACGTGCTGGATGATATGGGTCACTATTGCTATGATAATCTGAAAGAACCTAAGGCCAGTGAAGTCCGGGAAGACGGTGTTGAGAAATACATTATCATGGAATACTGGGTATACGGCGCCAGGGGGAAAAGCCAGTGGCGTCTTGTGGATTGATGAAAAGTACAATAAATCAATGAAATATCGATTCGCGATGTGAAATGTTTTCCTTCGGAAAACGTGATAACGGCCTTGTTTCCTGCTGACATGTAAACCAAAAGAACACCAAAAAACTTGCAGAGTGATTGAGAATAAAGGTATAATAATTTGTTATGAAGTGCTATATGCCTGGATATATATCAGGCAACGGCATTGAGTACATTTAATTCTGAATTCTGAATTCTTAATTCTGAATTGATTTAGGGGGATTGGCATGAAAGAGCATATCAAGTCAACGGTCAAAGCTCTGGCACAGGTGAAAATGGAAAAGGCCCGCTGTGCTGATCATGCCTGTCCGCCGCCGGACCGGCTGGAAATTGTGAAGGTGCTTCACGAGCTGCAGTCCCTGCTGTTCCCCATGGCCTTCCGCCGGGATTATCCGGACATGGCGGAGGAAACGCTGCTGATCCGTGCCCTGTACCGGCTGCGGGACCAGCTGGTTGCGGCCATGCGGTTCCAGGACCTCCAGGGTGAGGATCCGGTGAAGGCTGCCGACGCGATCTGCACCGGCTTTGCCGAGCGGCTGCCGGAGATCAAGCGCCTGCTCCTGCTGGATGTGGAAGCCCTGTACGAGGGCGACCCCGCCGCGGTCTGCAGGGAAGAGGTTATGATCACCTATCCCGGCTTCCGGGCCATCTGCATCTTCCGCATTGCCCATGAGTTGTATGTGCTCAAGGCGCCGCTGATTCCCCGGATCATGACGGAATACGCCCATGAGAAGACCGGTATTGATATCCACCCGGGCGCCACGGTCGGCGAGTACTTCTTCATCGACCACGGCACCGGTATTGTCATCGGTGAAACCACGGTGATCGGCAACCACGTGAAGCTGTACCAGGGCGTAACCCTGGGCGCGAAGAGCTTCGAGCTGGATGAGAACGGGAACCCCGTGAAGAACATCAAGCGGCACCCGAACATCGGCAACCACGTGGTGATTTACGCCAACGCCACCATCCTCGGCGGAGACACCTATATCGGGGATAACAGCGTGATCGGCGGTAACACCTGGCTGACCAGGTCTGTGGAGGCCGGCAGCGTCGTAACCTACAAGGGGGATAACAAGGAATGAGCGGATGGCTGAAGAAAGGCCTGGCGCTGCTTCTGTGCCTGTGCGCGATCGCGGGATATGCCTGCGCGGAAAGCAATGAGGAGCTCCTGCAGGAATTTGTCCTCAATCACGGAGACAGGAGCATTAAAAAGGTTGCCATCACGGTGGATGACTGCTACAAGAGCGCTACGGAATGGATTAAGCGGGACGTGGAACTGTGCAAGGAACAGGGCATCGTCATGACGTTCTTCCCGCTGGTTTATACAGGATGCCTGGAGGAAAAATACCGGGAGATGTGGCAGAGCGTGCTGGACGCGGGCTGTGAAATCGGAACGCATACCAACCGGCATTTGCAGCTGGGAGGCCGGGACAATCAGTCCATCTACGGTGCCCTGGGACGCTGGCAGGAAGCGCTGGACAAAACCCTGGGGTATCACTATGCAACCCGCTGGCTGCGTCCGCCCTATGGAAGCATTGAGGATCTCAAGAGCCACAGCAACGGAAACAGCCGGGTTATCAACGCGGTGAAAAGATACGGATATGATCATGTGGTCCGCTGGGATATCAGCGAAACCAAGGACCTGAACAAAGCGCTGGACAAGATCCAGAACGGCAGCATCCTGCTCTTCCATTCGAAGAAAAAGGATACCCTGTTCATGGAAAAACTGATTCCGGAGCTGAAAGAACGGGGCTTTGAAATGGTCACCGTGAGCGAGCTGTTCGGTTTTGACCCGCCGGAAACGAGTGACGAACTGTACGTTTTCGATAAGGAACAGTTCAAAGATAAATGAATTCACAATTCATAATTCATAATTCACAATTATGATTTGTGTCTCCACTTAAGTAAAATAGGTTAAGTGGATGTGTTATTCTGTTTTGCTCAGGATGACGGTTGTTTTCAGTAACTCTCATTATGAATTATGAATTGTGAATTATGAATTAAAATCCATAACAGGGGATAGAATCAAGTGAGTAAAAAGTCTCTCCGGGGAAGCTTGTTATTGCTTCTCGGGGCGGTGATCTGGGGCGCGGCGTTTGTGGCGCAGCGCGTAGGCATGGATCACATGGGGCCCTTCACCTTCAACGGTGTACGGATGCTGCTTGCGTGGCTGGTGATGATTCCGGTCACGCTCCTTTTTGAGCGGAAAAACAAAAAGAGCCCTGATTACAAGGCTCCGGACCCGAAAGAGCAGCGGCTCAGCGGAGTGATCTGCGGCGCGCTGCTGTTTATTGCCTCCTCCCTGCAGCAGATGGGCCTGGTGTCCACCAGTGCGGGGAAGGCGGGGTTCATTACGGCTCTGTATGTGGTGCTGGTGCCGGTGGCGGCCTGGTTCCTGTTCCGGAAGAATCCGGGCAAGGTGATCTGGCTGGGCGTGCTCATTGCCGTGGCCGCCCTGTGGCTGCTGTGTATGCCCGCGGGCGGCGGTTTTGAGCTCCAGGGCGGAGACCTGCTGGTGCTGGGCTGCGCCGTGTGCTTTACCTTCCAGATCCTGTGTGTGGATCATTACGCGCCGCGGGTCAGCGGCGTGAAGCTGGCCCGGGATGAGTTCCTGGTGACCGGCGGGCTGTCCATGCTGATTGCCCTGGCCACGGAGCCCATCACCTGCGAAGGCCTCCGGGAAGCGCTGATTCCCATCCTGTACGCCGGCATCATGTCCGGTGCGGTGGGCTACACCCTGCAGGTGCTGGGCCAGCGGGATACGGATCCCACGGTGGCTTCGCTGATCATGTGCATGGAAGCGGTGTTCGCCGTGCTGACCGGCGCCCTGCTGATAGGCGAAAAAATGACGGTCCGTGAGACCGTCGGTTGTGTGCTTATGTTTTTCGCGGTGATCCTGGCCCAGCTTTCGCCGGTTATATCCAGCATCCGTCGAAACGGACGATCTCACCGTTAAAGTATTCCGGCATATCCAGCAGGCGGAGCATGGCCTGCGCCGCGTCTTCAGGAGAAGCAATATAGCCCGCGGGGATCTGGTCGCAGATCTCCGCGGTTTCTGTTTCTGTCAGGTGCGCGTTCATGCGCGTGCCGATAATGCCCAGGGCAATGGCGTTCACCCGGATATGGGAGGGCGCCAGTTCTTTTGCCAGGGCTTTGGTGAAGGCGTTCACCGCGCCCTTGGAAGCGCTGTAGGCCACCTCGCAGGAAGCGCCGCACAGGCCCCACACGGAGGAAACGTTCAGGATCTGTCCGCCGCCGTTTGAAACCATGTCCGGCACATAAGTGTGACAGGTGTTGTACAGGGAGGTCACGTTGACCCTCAGCACCCGGTCCCATACATCCGGGGACATGTCCGTCAGCAGGCCGATACGGGAGATGCCGGCGTTGTTGACCAGCGTGTCCACGGGGCCGAAACGCTCCCGCAGGCCCTGTACATAGGCGAGATCGCTGACGTCGCCGACGTCCGCAAGGCAGACAAGATCGCCCGCTGCGGAAACGCGGCGGGCGGTATCCTCCAGGGCGGCTGTATCAGTGCCGCCGTTCAGGATGATCTTTGAGAAGCGCCCGGACTGTGCGCAGGCAATGGCAAATGCTTTGCCTACGCCATGGGAGGCGCCTGTAATCAGGATCGTACTCATCAATAGTAGAACACGGTGATCAGGGCACCCATGTTGTCCAGGGAGGTTTCCCAGGTGTTGGTCTTGCGGGTCAGCTGGACGTCGAAGCTGGCAGCCTCGCCCACGTACTGGCGGTAGATTTCATACTTCAGCACGCCGTTCTCGAACAGGGCGATGTGGGGATGCTCTTCCAGGTACTCGATGTACTCTTCCAGGGTGAAATCCTTGTAGTGCATGATGGCGGCATTGCCCTTGCCAACATAGCGGTACAGGTTCAGATGGACGGAGACGCCGGTCTTGAAGCTCTTGTCGGAAGAGGTTTCCAGCGGCCAGGCGTTCTGGGGGAAGCGGAAAACGAAGCCGTACTTCCAGCAGTTCTCGTTCATCCACTTGCCTTCCGGCGTGGTGGAGTACTTCGGGGCGCCGACGTCGGGATCGTTCCGGTCATACAGACGGAGGTCGAAACCGAAACCGGAGTTGTATTCGCTGGTACCGGGATAGTTAACTTCCTTCTTCGCGGCTTCGATCAGGGCTTCGCCGGTGTATTTGGAAGAGAGCTTGTTGACCTTGTTGTTGAAGTATTCTTCCTGGGTCTTATAGCTGCGGTAGCCGCCGTCCACCAGGTAATGGGTGTAGCCCGCGGCTTTCGCGTCTTCCAGGGCAACAGTCAGGGCCTGGATGGCCTTCGGGTAGAGGAGCACATTGTTGTCCTTGGCCTGGATTTTCTTGTCGCCCTGGTTGTACTTGGCGACGCTTTTGAGTTCGCTCTCGTCGAAGTCGTTTTCCGGACGGGAATGCCAGGCGTTCACCAGCAGCATCTCGTTGCCGTATTTGAACAGATCCGCACGGGTCTTGGTTTCGGCGGTCTGGCTTTCCAGCGGGATATCGGACAGGTCCAGGATCTGCCAGGCGGCATCCGGGTCATGCTCCGGCCAGCTGGGGTTGGTGGGCTCATTGGCCTTGGCTTCCAGCTCGGCAATCAGCGCTTTGTATTCCGCTTCGGCCTGCTTGTTCCGTTCTTCAACAGCAGCCTTGGCGTCGGCGTTGGCCTTGGCGATGGCGGCCTTCTGGGGCTCAATCACCAGGGGCTTGATCAGAAAGCAGAGGATGGCCAATGCGGCGATCAGGATCGTCAGGACGATGACAACCGGGACGGCCTTGCTCTTCTTTGTTCTACTCATGAATCACACCAACCTTTTCTATGGATTCGGTGAATCTCAGATCACAATTCACAATTCATAATTCATAATTCATAATTAAGTTTCCATGACCGGATTGCTGGGAATCTTTCTTTAAAAATTTCGTCACACAAACTTAAAATTCCTTCACATTATAAGGGAATCCACGCAAAAACGCAAGTGGTTACAAGTGCTCCTGCCTTTTTCGGAGCTAAAGAAAAGGAGCATACTCCACAGTGTAAAGTCTGCTCCCTTTGAGATCCATGAAAATCAGTGGTATTCACAAATGATAATTATGAATTATGAATTGTGAATTATGAATTCCGGAAAGGATTTACATCCGCTCAGGCGCTTCGATCCCAATCAGGTACAGGCCGGTCTTGATGACGGTCTTCGCGGCGTCGGTCAGGGCGACCCTCGCGGCGGCCTGGGCAGGTTCGCCGTCCAGGATCCGGTGCTCGTAGTAGTACTTGTTGTACGCCTGGGCGATGTCGGTCACGGCGCGGGTGATCATGCTGGGCTCATACTTGGCGGCTGCTTCGCGGATGACGTCCGGGAAGCGGCTGATGAGCCGCAGGAGGGCCTGGGCTTCGTCGTCAGTCAGTGCGGACCAGTCCGGAGTCACGCCGGAGAAATCCGGAGCCTTGCGCAGCACGCTGCAGCAGCGGGCGTGGGTGTACTGGACGTAGGGGCCGGACTCACCGTCAAAGTTGAGGGCGCGATCCCAGCGGAAGTCGATATCCTTGATGCGGTTGTTGCTCAGGTCGGTGTAGACCACGGCGCCGATACCCACCTGGCGGGCGACGTCGTCCTTGTTTTCCAGGTTGGGGGACTTTTCCTCGATGATATCCCGGGCCTTGGTGACGGCCTGGTTCAGCAGGTCCTCCAGCAGGACCATGTTGCCCTTCCGGGTGGAGAGGGCTTCACCCTCGAAGCTGACCATACCGAAGGCAACGTGGACGCAGTCTTTTGCCCAGGGATAGCCCATTTTTTCCAGTACGCGGAAGACCTGACGGAAGTGCAGGTCCTGCTGATAGGCCACCACGTACAGGCACTTATCAAAGTGGTAGGTGTTCTGGCGGTAGATGGCAGCGGCCAGGTCGCGGGTAGCATAGATGGTGGCACCGTCGCTCTTCAGGATCAGGCAGGGAGGCATGTTGTCCTCGCTCAGGTCCACGACCTGGGCTCCCTGGCTTTCCACCAGCAGGTTCTTGTCCCGCAGTTCCTGCACCACGGGTTCCATCTTGTCATTGTAGAAGCTCTCGCCGGCATAGCTGTCGAAGGAAACGCCGAGAATGTCGTACACCCGGGCGGCGTCCTTCAGGGTCACTTCCTTGAACCAGCGGAAGATCTCCATGGCTTCGGGATCGTTATCCTCGATCTTCTTGAACCAGGCGCGGCCTTCGTCTTCCAGGGCGGGATTGGTTTCAGCTTCCTTATGGAAACGGACGTAGAGTTCGGTCATCGCGTCGATGCCACGCTCTTCCACGTCTTCCTTTTTGCCCCACTTCTTGTAGGCACAGACCATCTTGCCGAACTGGGTGCCCCAGTCGCCCAGGTGGTTGATGCCTACGGTCTCGTAGCCCAGGAAGTCGAAGATCCGCTTCAGGCTGTTACCGATCATGGTTGTGGACAGGTGGCCGATGTGGAAACGCTTGGCGATATTGATGGAGGAGTAGTCCAGGCATACGGTCTTCCCCTTGCCTTCCTCGCCGGAGCCGAAGCGGTCCTTCTTCTCCTGCAGCTCAGCCATGATGCCGGCGGCAAAGTTGGCCCGGTTGAGGAAGAAGTTCATGTAGCCGTTCACGGGCTGCACGGAGGCGGTGTCCTCATTCTTCCAGGCGGCGCAGAGGGCTTCCGCGATCTTCGGCGGGGCGGAGCGCAGGGGCTTGGCCAGGCGGAAGCAGGGGAAGGCATAGTCGCCCATGGCCGGATCCGGCGGCACAGCCAGCAGGCCGCGGATTTCATCCGCAACAGGCAGACCTTCGGCGTCGGGCCAGACAGAAGAAATGGTTGAAGCAAGCAGGGTGGCGATGGTTGTCATCATGTCCATGGAACTACCTCAATTCACAATTCATAATTCATAATTCATAATTAAATATGCTGAACAGCCATGAACTTTTGATAAAGGGGGCTGTACAAACAATTATTATACCTGTTTTTCCAATGTTTTCGCAACTATAAATAATAGTAAATAACGAAACGATTAATTTGTTTTGTCTCGTGCTGACATCTTTTGACGAAGGACGGCCTGGCAAGAGCGCAGAGCAGGCCAAACACTATATAATTATGAATTATGAATTGTGAATTATGCATTATGAAACATCCTGCCGGGAGTCGGATGATTCATTGACATCTACCTATATAATGCATATAATTAATCTCAGAGGCGAACCGCCTTATTTCGTGTGCATTTTTTTCACGGAAGGGCGGTCTTTTATAACGGGCGGGCAACCGCCCCGCCCACATCAAGTCAGGAGGTAAGTTCATGTCCATCAAACTGACCATTGACGGCAATACTGCTGTCAGCCACGTTGCGTATGCGTTCAGCGATGTGGCAGCCATCTACCCCATTACCCCCTCTTCCCCCATGGCGGAAGTTGCGGATGAATGGGCCGCCCATGACAGGAAGAACCTGTTCGGCCAGACGGTGCGCATCGCGGAGATGCAGTCCGAAGCCGGCGCCGCCGGCGCTGTGCACGGCTCCCTGTCCGCCGGTGCTCTGACCACCACATTCACCGCTTCCCAGGGTCTGCTGCTGATGATCCCCAACATGTACAAGATCGCCGGCGAACTCACGCCCGCAGTCTTCCATGTCAGCGCCCGTGCCCTTGCGTATCACGCGCTGAACATCTTCGGTGATCACAGCGACGTTATGGCCTGCCGCCAGACCGGTTTCGCAATGCTGGCCAGCAACTCCGTCCAGGAAGCTCACGACATGGCCCTGGTTGCCCATCTGGCAACGCTGAAGAGCTCCGTGCCGTTCCTCCACTTCTTCGACGGTTTCCGTACCAGCCACGAAATCCAGAAGATCGACGCCATCGACACCAAGAACAACTACGAAGAGATCAAGGCTCTCGTACCGTGGGACAAGATTGAAGAGTTCCGCGCCCGCGCCCTGAATCCGGAACATCCGCATCAGGCCGGTACCGCCCAGAACAGCGATATCTACTTCCAGGGCCGTGAAGCCGCCAACAACTTCTACAAGGCCGTTCCCGCCATCGTGGAAGAGTGCATGGACGAAGTCGCCAAGCTGACCGGCCGGGTTTACAAGCCCTTCCAGTATGAAGGCGCTCCGGATGCCGAAAAGGTCATCATCTCCATGGGCTCCAGCTGCGACGTTGCCCACGAGACCATCAACAAGATGCTCGAGAGCGGCGAAAAGGTCGGTATCGTGAAGTGCCACCTGTATCGTCCCTTCTCTGTGGAATACCTGATGAAGGTGCTCCCGAAGACCGTGAAGAAGATCGCCGTGCTGGACCGCACCAAGGAATCCGGTTCCCTGGGCGAGCCTCTGTACCTGGATGTTGTTTCTGCCCTGGCGGAAGCCGGACGCGGCGACATCAAGGTCGTGGGCGGCCGTTACGGTCTGGGCAGCAAGGAATTCACCCCCACCATGGTGAAGGCCGTGTTTGCCAACCTGGACGGTGAAATGAAGAACCACTTCACCGTGGGTATCGACGATGACGTCAGCAACACCAGCCTGAAGCTGGGCGAAACCTTCGCCGCGGCTCCCGCCGGCACTGCTGCCTGCATGTTCTACGGCCTCGGTTCCGATGGTACCGTCGGCGCCAACAAGAACAGCATCAAGATCATCGGCGACCACACCGAGAAGTACGCCCAGGCTTACTTCTTCTATGACTCCAAGAAGTCCGGCGGTCTGACCGTCAGCCACCTGCGCTTTGGTGACACCCCGATCCAGAGCCCCTATCTGATCGACGTGGCCGACTTCATCA
The DNA here is from genome assembly GCA_017569305.1 of Clostridiales bacterium FE2011. Taxonomy (NCBI): domain Bacteria; kingdom Bacillati; phylum Bacillota; class Clostridia; order Eubacteriales; species Clostridiales bacterium FE2011. The sequence goes on from CP069418.1 coordinate 2,208,537, forward strand.
GCTGCTCCAACCCCGCCTACGTCACCATGTATGACATGGTCAGCCCCCTGCGCGAAGGCGGCACCTTCCTGCTGAACTGCCAGTGGAGCGTTGAGGAGCTCAACGAGCGCCTGCCCGCTTCCATGAAGAACAAGCTGGCTGCCAAGAAGGCGAACTTCTACATCATCAACGCTATTGACCTGGCCCGCAAGGTCGGTATGGGCGGACGTACCAATACCACCATGCAGGCTGCCTTCTTCAAACTGGCCGACATCATCCCCTACGAAGATGCCGACAAGTACATGAAGGAAAAGGTTGTCGCTTCCTACGGCAAGAAGGGCCAGGATGTCGTCAACATGAACTTCGCCGCGATCGACGCTGCCCTGACCGGTCTGGTCAAGGTTGACATTCCCGCCGACTGGGCGACCACCACTGAAGGCGCTGTGCCCGCCAAGGTTCCGGGAACCAACGAGTACTACGATGAGTTCATCGCTCCGGTTCTGGCCCAGGAAGGCAACAAGCTGCCCGTATCCAAGCTGGATCCCCGCGGTATCGTGCCCACCGGCACCACCAAGTTCGAGAAGCGCGGTATTGCCGTGTTCGTGCCCGAGTGGCAGATCGACAACTGTATCCAGTGCGGCACCTGCTCCATCGTCTGCCCGCACGCCTGCATCCGTCCCATCTATGTTGAGGGTGATGCGGAAGTGCCGGAAGGCTTCGCCACCAAGAACGCTACCGGTAAGGAATTTGCCGGCATGAAGTACCGCCTGCAGGTCAGCCCGCTCGACTGTACCGGCTGCGGCAACTGCGTTGACGTCTGCCCGCTGAAGGACAAGGAAGGCAAGCAGGCCCTGGTTATGAAGCCCCTGGACAGCCAGCGTAAGGAAGAGGCCAACTGGGAGTACGCCATGACTGTTCCGGAAGTTGCTTCCAAGATCGAGAACAAGGCTTCCGTCAAGAACAGCCAGGCCCTCAAGCCCCTGTTCGAGTTCTCCGGCGCCTGCGCCGGCTGCGGCGAGACTCCTTACGTCAAGCTGGTTACACAGCTGTTCGGCGACCGCATGATGATCGCCAACGCGACGGGCTGCTCCTCCATCTACGGCGGTTCCGCCCCGACCTGCCCCTACACCACCAACGAAAAGGGCTTCGGACCTGCCTGGTCCAACAGCCTGTTCGAAGACAACGCTGAGTTCGGCTTCGGTATGAACCTGGCCACCACCCAGCGCCGCGCCAAGCTGGCTGAAGTGATCGCGGAAGTGGTCGAAGTCGGCAAGGACGAAGCCATCGTGGCTGCTGCCAAGGAATGGCTTGAAAACATGGACGACGCTGAAGGCTCCCGCAAGGCCGGCGAAAAGCTGGTTGCTGCTCTGGAAGCCAAGGACGGCGGCGCCGACAAGAAGGCCTTCATCCTGGCCAACAAGGACCTGCTGACCAAGAAGTCCATCTGGATCTTCGGCGGCGACGGCTGGGCCTACGACATCGGCTACGGCGGAGTTGACCACGTGCTGGCTCAGAACCAGGATGTCAACATCCTCGTTCTGGATACCGAAGTGTACTCCAACACCGGCGGCCAGGCCTCCAAAGCTACCCCCACCGGTTCCGTTGCGAAGTTCGCTGCCTCCGGTAAGCGCACCAAGAAGAAGGATCTGGGCATGATGGCCATGAGCTACGGCTATGTGTACGTTGCCCAGGTGGCTATGAGCAACCCGCAGCAGGTCATCAAGGCCATGCTGGAAGCGGAAGCTTATCACGGCCCGTCCCTGATCATCGCCTACGCACCCTGCATCAACCACGGCCTCAAGGCCAAGGGCGGCATGGGCAAGGCTCAGGCTGAAATCAAGAAGGCCGTTGAGTGCGGTTACTGGCAGCTGTACCGGTACAATCCGGAAGCTGAGAACCCGATGACCATCGACAGCAAGGATCCCACCGGCGATTATCAGGAATTCCTGAAGGGCGAGGTTCGTTACACCTCCCTGGCTCAGCAGTTCCCGGATGCCGCCGCCAAGCTCTTTGTCCAGCAGGAAGAGGACGCCAAGGTGCGCCGCGAATCCTACAAGAAGATGGCGGGACAGAACTAATCCCAAAACAAATATCAGGACTGCCGTTCGCGGCAGTCCTGATTTTGTTGTGGTAATGAATACTTAAAACTTAAGACTTAAAAATGATATATGCTTTTTCTTTACTATGTGACAGAGGGACAGCCCTACTGTCACATTCCGTTGTTCCGATAGCGTTCCCGAACGTTAACGGGAGAGGAGATTTCTCCACGCGGGTCCCTTCGGGCCCCTTGGTCGAAATGACAATGTTGGCGTATGGGGTTATTCATTGCGTATAGGTGTCATCCTGAGCGCAGCGAACAACGTGAGCGGAGTCGAAGGATCTCCTCCGGAGAAGTAAACCTTCAGGCAGCAGGAACATTCCGGCGTTTATTCAAACCGATAGGTTTTGATGCCGGATTCGGTGACGATGACCAGGGTATCGGTGTTCCATTCGAAGGCCCTGCGCAAGCTGAGATAGGCGCCCTTGGTGATCGATCTGGCGTCCGGCCCGTCGACTCTGCGGACAGCCAGGTCGGACAGACGGATGAGGCTGAGGTCCCTGGTGTAGTCAGCCATCGGACCATCCGTGCTGACCGTTACAGCCAGGAGGTAGTTGCCGTCCGGGGACATAACCGCATGCTCTATGCATCGGAATGGCAGTGCGTTAAAGACATTTTCCCGGGCTTTCGGTTCGATATCTTTGCACAGCTCCTGGGCGGCAGTTGCAGCGTCTTCAAGTTCTGCTCCCGTCAGGGAGATCACTTCATCTTTCTCTTCAGAAAGGCAGAGATAGCGGTCTAAACCAGCGAAGTCCTCTCCCGGTCGGAGCACCTGGAAGGAATAGGCCCTGCCGAGCAGGGTGCTGTCAAGGGTAATCGCGTATCCGGATTTTTCGGAATAGAACAGCCTGAACGGTGAAGCGCAGCGGGTGGTGGCGGTTCCTTCAATATGTTCAAGAGTCCACTCCCCGTCCTTTTCCGCGAAGCGGAAGACCGAGCCGAACTCGTTGATTCTTGTCTGGTTGTTGTCGTTGAGCAGCAGGCTCCCGTCGGCCAGCTCTCGCAGCGGCGGGATGAAGGCGCGCTCTTCAGTCTTCAGCAAGACATCCGTTTCGCCGGTGGTAAGGTCGCAGCGGCACAGGCGGACGCGGGCGTCCTCAAACCTGCCGTAGAGAACATAGTAAAGGTATTTGACGTCCCGGGAGAAGCACGCCGCGGAGACGGTCTGTCTGAAATCTTTGTCCACAGGGAGGGCATCGAGCAGGATCATTTCGCCGGTGGAAACATCGATGATCATCGGGGCGAGGATACCGACCTTCGCGCTTCCAAACAGCACATACATGTTGCTTATGGCGACATACCGTCCGTCCGGAGACCAGATCACGCCGGAGTAATCGTCTATGCTTGTGTGGTACTTGCCCGCGAACCGCATGAAAAAGTCTTTCCGGTTGCTGTATGTGTCCTCCACGCCCCAGGTGGCGCCGGGATAAATAATGTGATATTTTCCCTCGGAGCAGCAGATGCCGTAGCCGGCCAGTTCCAGGATGGCGGCATTGCCGGAAGGCGCCAGGGAGAGGACAGTCGGCGGGCCGCCCGTGAGGGCGTCCTTCAGCGTCGCGGCAACATCCAGGTCCGGTGCCAGTTCAGCCAGAATGGCGAGCATATCATCCGTCAGGTCAAAGTCTGAAACCGCGGGGGTGTAGACGCTGCCTGTCTCCGTCAGCTTCAGATTGCCGGACTCAAAGGCCGTGTCCAGGTCCGCCAGGGCGGGCAGGGCGATGCACAGCAGTGTAATGCTGAGCAGAAGGGACACCAGCTTCTTCATCATTTTATGCCTCCTTTTACGGGGGTATCTGTCAGGAATTTTCTTTTCTATGTTCCTATCCTATATGAAAAAACAAAAACTGTATACATCTTTTTGTGCGAATTACAGGTTGTTATTTTTCAGGAATCCTGAAAAAGATCCGGACAGGGGACGGTTCCTTGTCCGGATCTCAATAAAAAGAAACAGCTCTGCTGAGCTGTTTCCTCCACCATTTTTAAGTTTTAAGTTTTCAGTCTTCAGTATTCATTAGGCGATAGCCTTTATTCTCCATAAAGGCTATTGCCGCCAATCCGGCGATTTCCACTCCGTACACAATCCACTTGGAAATATACTGTCCGCCAAGGGTGATCTTTCCGTCCAGGGTGAATTCCCCGACGATGACGATGCCGCAGACGAGGAGACCGACGATCGCGGGAACCCAGGAACGCAGCTTTTTCGGGTTTGCCTTGATGGCGTAGAACACCAGCACGGCTTCACAGAACAGGAAGCACAGCAGCATCTCCACCCGGACAAACAGCCAGTTGATGGACATCATCCGCAGGCTTTCGAGCAGGATCTGGGGAAGGCAGATATAGAACAGGGTCCGGGTCAGGCGGTTGTGTTCTTTGGAACGGAACAGGGAAACGATCATCGCAATCAGGCAGAAGATGCCGGAAAGCATGAACACCGCCAGATAATATTCGGATTCATATTCGTCCCAGGCAATGCCGATGGTGACCGGGAAGAACAGTCCCTTTTCGAACCACTCCTCCACATAGCCTACGCCGTATTCTCCCAGGAAGACTTCAGCAAACCGGGCAACGGCAGCCATCAGGGCACCCATGGGGGCAAAGGCGTTCAGCACGGTGCGGCCGGACTGTCCGGTGATCTTCGCGGAAAGCCAGACTGCAAGGATGACGCCGGCAACGCCGCCGAAGTAGGAAAGCTCATCATACCGCAGGGAGAACAGGTCCCTCGCCTGGAAGGCGTTGAAACGCATCAGGATCCAGGAAAGCCGGGCACAGATGACGCCGAGCACGATGCCCAGCAGCAGGATCAGTCCGCTGAGGGCGGCGGCTTTCCGGGTTCCGGCCTGCCGGCGGAACGCGGCGAAGAACCAGAGGACGCACAGCAGCGCGCCTCCCGCCATCATAAGCAGATAGCCTGTCAGATTAATGTCCATTCTTCATACTCCATTGGCAGAAGCCGATTACTTAAACCAGGCGCTTGCAAAATAGATGATATCCGTCACGGGACGGGGACCTTCGGAACTGGTGGTGTTGTTGACCTGCTGATTCAGGAAAACCATCTGGGTGGAGGCGCCGCCGTCCAGGTTGTAGACGACCTTGCAGTCCGCCAGGGACATGGCCAGGTCCCGGAGGTCAACCAGGTTGATGCCGTAGTGGGCGCAGCACAGTACCATGTAGTGCAGCTTGTCGATCTGGGCGATGCACATCCGCTGGGCCAGGCGGTCAGCTTCCACATAGTTCGGAGCGTGACCCCGGTCCAGGATGATATCGTCGGCGACCTTTTCACCGTCGATCACCAGCGCCGGTCCGAACTGGAAGGCGTTGATGATCTTTTTGCCGTTGATCGTTTCCTTTTCCGCGGCGACCAGGTCGGTGTCCGCGGTCAGGACGTGGAAATCGCCGTCCTCGTCAATCAGGAGCATATCCAGCTCGGGGGCAATGGTATCCCGGCAGAGGGTTCCCTGGCGCAGGACGTAGTTGTTGGCTTTGTTGCCGGAGAAGGCCGCGAAGTAGTCGCCGTTGATGGCCAGCACGGCGTTCTTATGCTTGGAGATCAGGGTTACCGGCTTCTTGGTGGTGGTGCGGAAGGCGTCGTCACCGGCGGCGGTACGCAGCTGGGAAGGATCCTTGATCTCGATAAAGGCGTAGTAGTAGGTGCAGTTCCATTCAGAACTCGTGACCCGGTGGCGTTCCACGCGGATGGTGGGATCCTGGAAAATGTTCGTGTCCGCGGAGTAGGGGACGCGACCCAGGGGAGCACCGCCGGTCATATCAATAGGAAGGGGACGGAACTCACCGCCGCTCTCTTCGGTGATCACATAGTCAGCCGGACCGGGCGTCAGGCGGGGACTCTCCTGGGCTGTTTCAGCAAACGCGGGGAGAATGGAAACGGTGCAGAGCAGGCAGGCAAGCACAATCACTGCCATGGCCCGGAAAAACTTCATCATAAGACACAGGACTCCTATACACACAGCGTTTGAAGGCGCTGACATAATCGTTGAATATTATAGCAAATGAGGGTTGCATGAGTCAATGAAGGGGAAGCCTTGTCTTGAAGCGTTGGAAATGCTACAATATAATGTAAAAGTTTGTGAAGGAGGGGCGCCCGGATGAGCAAAACAAAGGACCGGATCCGGGAGAGCAATCTCCGGTACAAACAGTCCCTGGGACAGAATTTCCTTTATGATGAAGCCCTGCTGGAAGAATTGACAGCGGCGGCCGGAGTCACGAAAGAAGAGGACGTACTGGAGATCGGCCCGGGCTGCGGCAGCCTGACGAAGCATCTGTGCGACGCGGCGAACAGCGTGCTGGCCGTGGAACTGGATGAGCGGCTGATTCCGCTGCTGAAGGCCTTCCTGGATGAGAAAAAGAACCTGACTGTGGTGCAGGGCGACGTGATGTCCCTGAACCTGCAGGAGATTACAGCAGGGCTGAAGAAGCCCTTTGCCGTGGTGGCGAATATTCCGTATTACATTACCACCCCGCTGATTAAGCTGCTCCTGACCGGCGGCCTGCAGGTGAGCAGGCTGGCGCTGATGGTGCAGAAGGAAGTGGCGGATAAGATCCTGGCGTCTCCGGGGGAGGAGAGCTGGGGACCGCTGTCGATCCTGTGCCAGTTCCTGTGTGAGCCGCGGCTGGCGGTGGATGTGCCGGCTGAAATGTTTACGCCTCCGCCGAAGGTGGACAGCGCTTTTGTGGTGCTGCCCCTGAGGGAGGAGCCCGCGGTGGAAGTGAAGAACCGGGATATGTTCTTCAAGGTGGCGAACGCGGCGTTTGCGCTTCGCCGTAAGACCATGGTGAACAACCTGTGCGCCAGCTTCAGGATGAACCGGGAAGAGGCATTGCGGGTTGTGGCAGAAGCCGGTCTGGATGAAAAGGTTCGTGGAGAAAAACTGACTTTGGAAGAAATTGCGAGACTTGCTGACGCAATTGAGTAAGTTGTGCCGTTATATCTGCGGGTGGGGCCGGCAAGCTTGATGCAACAGAGTGAAAGCTCGCTTGGGTATATCCAATGCGGCGGGTCGCTCGTGCTCATTCCGAGCTGCAGCGGTTCTAAGCTCTGGCTTCGCATACTCGCCAATCGCTAAGAACCGGCGCTCTCCAATCCCGTGCATTCGGACATACCCGACGCTCGCTTTAAGGCGCTGAGAGGATACAAAAAAATGAGCATTGCAAAATTTACGCATGTGTCAGAGATGCAGTACGCAGAAGCCATGCATGGTCAGGCATGTCTGCCGTTGACTGAAATTCCGCTTCCAAAGCGGGCGACCACCGGCAGCGCCGGGTACGATTTTGTTTCACCGCTGGAGGTGACCATTCCGGCGGGGGAGACTGCCCTGATTCCCACGGGGATCCGGGCGGAGATGGAACAGGGCTGGGTGCTGATGCTGTTTCCCCGGAGTTCCTTCGGGTTCAAGTACAGCCTGCGGCTGGCCAACACGGTCGGGGTCATTGACAGCGACTACGCGTTCGCAAAGAACGAGGGACATATTATGGTCAAACTCCGCAATCCGCTCTCTGAGCCGGTGACCATCGGCAGGGGAGAGCGGTTCTGCCAGGGCGTATTCCTGCCCTACGGCACAGCGGAGGAAGACGAAGTCACCGCCGGACGGGTCGGCGGGTTTGGCTCAACAGATCGTTGAGGAGGAGTTATTAACCATGGAACTGATTCAGGCAACAGAGCAGGAACTGGATAAACTGCTTGCCTTTTATCAGCATGTGGCGCAAAACATGGAGGAGAACGGCCTGCGCCAATGGCACTGGGGCGTGTATCCGACTGAGGATATGATCCGGGAGGACGTCCGCAAGGGCGAGATGTATATCCTTCCCGGCAACGCGGGTACGATTGACGCGGCGGTGGTGGTGACCGCCGGACAGGAACCGGAGTATGAAGCGCTGGACTGGTCCTGTGGCATCCGCCCCGGCATGATTCACCGGCTGGGCGTGGATCCTGTGCTGCAGGGTCATGGACTGGCAGGCCTGGTGCTGGACGACGCCCAGAAGCTGCTGCGCGCGGCGGGCTGCGACTGCGTCCGCTGTGATACGGCAGTGGACAACCGGAACGCGATCCGGCTGTATGAAAAGATGGGCTTCCGCCGCTGCTGCAAGCTGGACTGGCCGGATACCGACTGCGGATTTATTGCCTTTGACAAGCCCCTGAAGCGGGAAACCCCGCTGTGGCCGATCCGGATGAGGCCGTCTTTCCGGGACGGGGAAGAGACCCCCTGGGGCGGCACCCGGCTGCATGACCTGTTTGGAAAAGAAACGAAGGATCCGCATACCGGCGAAAGCCTGGAAGTCAGCTGCATTCCCGGCCTGGAGAGCTCGGATCCCCAGGGACGGAAGCTGCCGGACCTGATTACCGAGTTTGGTGAAAAGCTGGTGGGCGGATACGCGGGCAGGCCTTTCCCGCTGCTGCTGAAGCTGCTGGAAGCCCGGGAACGCCTGAGCGTGCAGGTGCACCCGGATGACGCGTACGCCGCGGCCCGGGAGAACGGAAAGTTCGGCAAGACCGAGGCCTGGCTGGTGCTGGATACGCCTCCGGATGGCGGAAAACTGGTTTACGGTCTCCGTCCGGGAACAACCCTGAAGGAACTGAAGGAAGCCTGCGAGTCAGGCGAAGAAATGAAAAAGCTGCTGAACCGGGTGAAAGTGTTTCCCGGGGACGTGTGCTATATTCCCGCCGGCTGCGTGCATGCCATCGGCGAAGGGGTGCTGCTGTATGAGGTGCAGCAGTCCTCGGATATCACCTACCGCTTCTATGACTGGGAACGGCAGGATGAGAAGGGAAGAAAACGGAAACTGCACCTGGACAAGGCGCTGGACGTGGTGAAGGTGAAATGCTCTCCGTCCCCGATGCGGGTGGAAAAAGCCTTCGGCATCCGCCGGGTGCTGACAGAGGAGTATTTCTCCCTGGACCTGATCCGGACGGACAGCATGGTGATGCTGCCCCCGATGGAAGAATTCGGTATGCTGACCGTGACCGAAGGGGAAACGGAGCTGCGCTTCCCCGGCGCGTCCATGAAGCTGAAGGCCGGCGAAACCTGCCTGCTGCCGAAGCAGTCTCCGGAGATGGCCCTGGTGGGATGCGGCGCCGCGGCGCTGGCCATGCCGGTGAGCGCGCCGTTGTTTACGGATGAACCCATACTGGCTGACGAATCATTTGGAGAAGACTGATCATCTATGTTAAAGCATAATGTAAACGGTAATATCGAAGGCGTGCGGGACGCGATGCTCGCACGCCTGGACAGCTTATATACCTATGAGCTGGAAGAGGATGAATTCCTGCCCCGGGAGCTGATGAAGCTGCTGGCGGAATGCTCCTGCGCCCTGAACCGGGAGATCGCGGTCTATATCACCCGGGACGGGGAGATCGTGAACGTGGCCATCGGCACGGACTGCGATGTGGAGCTGACGGACTTCCGGCTGCGGCGGAACACGAGCCGCCTGAGCTGCGTGCGCTGCGTGCACACCCATCCGGACGGAGACGGCCGGCTGAGCGACGTGGACCTGAGCGCCCTGAAGATCTTCCGCTACGACGCCATGACGGCTGTGGGCGTGAAGGACAATGAGCCCGTGAACGTCCAGACCGCTTTCCTGGTGGAGAACGCGGAAGTGATGCTGTCTCCCGTGGAACGCTGGTATAAGCTGCCGGAAAAGGAATGGCTGAACCAGATCCTGGAGAGCGACCAGCTGGTGGGCCGGGAGGAAACCGAAGAGAACAAGGACGGCCGGGAAAAGGCCGTGCTGATGGGCATTGAAAGCAAGGAGTCCCTGGAAGAACTGGCCCGCCTGGCGGAAACCGCCGGGGCGGAGGTGGTCGGCAGCTTCCTGCAGAAGCGGGACAAGCCGGACAGCGCCATGTTTATCGGCAAAGGCCGGGCGGAGGAACTGGCCCGGGAATGCCAGGCGCTGGAAGCGGACGTATGCATTTTTGATGAAGAACTGACCGGCATCCAGGTCCGGAACCTGGAAGAGGTTCTCCGGGTGAAGGTGATTGACCGGACGGCGCTGATCCTCGATATCTTCGCCCAGCGCGCCTCCAGCGCGGAGGGCAAACTCCAGGTGGAACTGGCCCAGCTGCAGTACCGCTCCGCGAGACTGATCGGACAGGGCCTGGCCCTGAGCAGGCTGGCCGGCGGTATCGGCACCCGGGGTCCCGGTGAAAGCAAGCTGGAAATGAACCGGCGGCGCATCCGGGAGCGGATGACGGAGCTGAGGCGGCGGCTGGACGAGCTGGAAAAGCAGCGCAGCATCCGGAGGAAGAGCCGGGAACGCAACGAGATTCCCGTGGTGGCGCTGGTGGGTTATACCAACGCCGGCAAGTCCACCCTGCTGAACGCCCTGACCGGCTCTGACGTCTATGTGCAGGACCAGCTGTTCGCGACACTGGACGCGGTGTCCCGCCGCATGACAACCTCGGAGAATACAGAGTACCTGCTGACGGATACCGTCGGCTTTATCCGCAAGCTGCCCCATACGCTGGTCAGCGCCTTCCGCTCCACCCTGGAGGAAGCGGCGCTGGCGGACGTGCTGGTGATCGTTTCCGACGGCTCCAGCGAGGAAATGTTCAGCCAGCATGACACGGTGGAAGAAGTCCTGGTGGAACTGGGCGCCACGGACCAGAAGCGGATTGAAGTTATTAACAAGTGTGACGAGGGAGACCCGGATCCGGTGTTCCCCGGCGCAATCCTGATTTCCGCGAAGACCGGGGAAGGCCTGGAGGACCTGAAGGCGAAGATTGCCGAAACCCTGCAGGAATCCCACCGGCCGGTGACCTTCTGCATTCCCTTCAGCCGCTACGGCATTCTGTCCGAGATCCGTCCCCTGGGCCGGGTCATCACTGAGAACCACACGGATACCGGCACCGAGATCACCCTGATGATCGCGGGGGAAGACGCGGAGAGGCTGATCAAGAAGTACGGGGCAGAGATCGTTGTTCAGAAATGAACAACGATCTCCGTCAATTCACAATTCATAATTCATAATTATTTTGACACTGCTAACACGTTGGATCAGTCCGGCGTGTTTTTCTTTTACCAGAGCACATAGCTACAGGCGTCTACCTGGAATAAACAAAGAGCGTTGAGTTTCTCAACGCGTTCTTGTTATCGGTATTTAATTGTGAATTATGAATTATGAATTGTGAATTACTGACACATCACGTGTTTGTATAGAAGTGTTTATCCAGCCGTTCTTCAAATTCCTTTACCGGCAGGGGTTTGTCATAGTAGAAGCCCTGGGCGAGATCACAGCCGCACTTGCGCAGGATGTTGACCTGGCCGATGGTTTCCACGCCTTCGGCTACGCAGATGAGGCCGATTTCCTTGGCCATGCTGACCACGTGGCGGAACATGATGTTCTGCCGTTCTCCCTCGGCGTTTTCATTGACGGGCAGGAAGTTTTTATCCACCTTCAGGATGTTCCAGGGGATCTCCCGGATCAGGTTCAGGGAGCTGTAGCCGATTCCGAAATCGTCCACGGAGGTGTAGATGCCGGCTTCCTGCAGGGCGCCGGCGACGCGCTTGAGGTCGCGGAATTCCACGTCCGTGACGGTTTCCGTCAGCTCAATCTCGATCAGTTCATGGGGAATGCGGTACCGGTCCACAACCTCCAGGATGCTCTCCGTCAGGCTCAGGTTGATCAGGTGCCGGCGGGAGAAGTTCACGGAGACGCGGACGGCCTGGCGGCCTTCGTCCAGCCAGCGCCGCAGGTCACGGCATACCTGTTCCAGGACGTAGAAGTCCAGCTTGCAGATATCCATGGTTTGCTCCAGGTCGGAGATATATTCCGTGGGCATCATCAGGGTGCCGTTGCGGTACCACCGGCTCAGCGCTTCCGCCCCGGCGATGGAGTTGTCCTTCAGGTTGATTTTCGGCTGGTAGAAAACCAGAAACTCCCGGTTTTTCAGGCCGACAGGGAACTGGGACCGGATCTGCATGAAGCGATCTTTTTCCGCCATCAGCTGTTCGCTTGCGTAAACAATATCACCGGTATCTCCGCGCCAGGCGGCGTTGTAGGCGCCGGTGACCCGGTCCATGATGTCCTCGGGCTGGTAGTAATAGAAGTCATCGGGAATCAAAAAGATCCCGGCACGGGAGGAGATCATCACACGGTCTCCATCGTTGTAGGAAATCGGGATGCCTTCAAAACGCGCCAGGACTTCATTCAGTTTTTCTTTCAGGAATACCGCCACGAAGTTGTCTCCCCCCAGACGGCTGACAATGCCGTCCGGGCTGACGGCCTCCTCAATGGTATCGATATATTTCCTCATGGCCAGGTCGCTGACTTCCCGTCCGAGCTGGCGGTTGATCAGGGCGAAGTGACGAAGGTTGAAGCGGGCAAAAGCATATTGATTGATATGGCCTGAGGTTCCGATCTGCTCAATTGTGGAATGGAGGAAACGATAGTTGCTGTAGCCTGAGTCGTCAAACAGGGTAGCCTGCTCCACCAGGCCGCAGGCGCGCAGGCGGCCGACAACCGTGAGCATCAGGCGCTCCACCATTTCGATCCGTTTCCGTTCCGTTTCAGTCCATGGTTTGACGCCTTTGGCACGGTAAGCTTTGCAGTCGGCCACGACAATATCGCTGAGCACTGTGCGGCAGGAGATGACTTCAGCTGTTTCCTCCCCGCTGTCATAGCAGGTGAGCACAGTGCCGCAGCCCATGCGCTCCTCTTCCGCATTATTGTAGTACTCAGCAACGCCTTTGCACACACGGAACGCAATGCACAGCTGTCTCAGGATTTCATAGGTTTTTTCAATATTGAAATGATCCAGATCCGTGATTGTATCCGTCAGTTCCTCGAGATACTGCGAAAACAAGACGTCCTGATTCATGGCAAGCGCTCCGCTTTCTTCTGTAGTTTTGAACACCAGGAACATCATACCGTAAAGAAAAGCAAAATACAATACTAATGTACGAACATTTTTGTACAAAAATTTATGAAAATTGGTCAAAAAATCAATGATTTCAACCGATTGTGCGATTTTTGCCCCATATCGATGCAAAAAATGTTTTTTTCCTGGTTTAAGTATAGGTAATTATGCACTAATTACCAAAAATATGCAAATAAATGAGTAAAGGAAGGGCAAACAAGCCGGGAAAAAAGGAGCTCCTTTAAACAGAGCTCCTTCAATTGATGCTTTTGTTTGATATACATTAATTATGCATTATGCATTGTGCATTATGCATTGCAGCGATTTGATATCAGATTGCTGCCAGTGCCTGTGCGATGTCCTCAATCAGGTCATCCTTGTTCTCCAGGCCGACGCTGAAACGTACCAGGTCCGGGGAAACGCCTGCGGCGATCAGTTCCTCATCGCTCATCTGGCGATGGGTGGCGCTGGCGGGATGCAGGCAGCAGCTCCGCGCGTCCGCCACGTGGGTTTCAATGGCAGCGACTTTCAGGTGCTTCATGAAGGCTTCCGCGGCTTTCCGGCCGCCCTTCACGCCGAAGGAAACCACGCCGCAGGAACCGTTGGGCAGGTACTTCTGTGCCCGCTCGTAATACTTGTCTCCCGGGAGGCCGCAGTAGGTGACCCAGGCGACTTTTTCATGACCGGCCAGGAACTCGGCTACGGCCTGTCCGTTTTCGCAGTGGCGCTTCATGCGCACGTGCAGGCTTTCCAGGCCCAGGCCCAGCAGGAAGGCGTTCTGGGGGCTCTGGATAGAACCGAAGTCCCGCATCAGCTGGGCAGTTGCCTTGGTGATGAAGGCGCCGCCGAGGCCGAACTTCTTCGTGTAGGTTACGCCGTGGTAGCTTTCATCCGGTGTGGTCAGTCCGGGGAACTTGTCCGCGTACTTTTCCCAGTCGAATTTGCCGCTGTCCACGATGGCACCGCCGACGCCGCTGCCGTGGCCGTCCATGTATTTGGTGGTGGAGTGGGTCACGATGTCCGCGCCCCATTCAATGGGCCGGCAGTTGACCGGGGTGGCGAAGGTGTTGTCGATGATCAGCGGAACGCCGTGGGCATGGGCAGCCTTCGCGAACTGCTCAATATCCAGCACGCTCAGGGCCGGGTTGGCAATGGTTTCACCGAAGAGGGCCTTGGTGTTGGGCCGGAAGGCAGCGTTCAGCTCTTCATCCGTGCAGTCCGGGCTGACGAAGGTGAAGTCGATGCCCATCTTCTTCATCGTGACGGCAAAAAGGTTGTAGGTGCCGCCGTAGATGGCGGAGCAGGCTACCACGTGGTCACCCGCGTTGGCGATGTTGAAGACGGCGTAGAAGTTGGCGGCCTGGCCGGAAGAGGTCAGCATGGCCGCGGTGCCGCCCTCCAGGGCGCAGATGCGGGCCGCCACCGTGTCGTTGGTGGGGTTCTGCAGGCGGGTATAGAAATAACCGGAGGCTTCCAGGTCAAAAAGCTTGCCCATATCCTCGCTGGTATCATATTTGAAGGTAGTGGACTGGATGATCGGGATCTGGCGGGGCTCGCCGTTCTTGGGTGTATAGCCGCCCTGTACGCAAAGGGTTTCAATTCTGGACATTGGAAAGGCCTCCTTAAACTATAATTCACAATTCATAATTCATAATTCATAATGAATTTACTGACCGCAGGGTACCGTGTACACCGCGTCCTGAATAATATATCAGCTTTTTTAGTGAAATGTATGCGCTTTTTGTGTATTCAGGGAAAGCAATATTTTATAGGGAGCTATAGATTCAAGCTATAACTCCCTGCTGCTGAATAGAAAACGCTATATAATTATGCATTATGAATTGTGAATTATGAATTGAAAGAGGGCATCCTGCCTCTTTCACATTTCCTCTCCCGTGATCCGGTTGCGGAGGGCAAACTGATGCTCCGAGGGCAGGCGTCCCAGTTCCGCCTGGAAGGCCCGGCGGAAGGTGCGCATGTTGGTGTAGCCGCAGGCGTCGCTGATCTCCGTCAGGGTCAGGTTCGGATCCCGCATGAGCAGGCGGGCTTTGCTGATCCGGATCGCGTTGATAAACCGGCGGAAGTTGGTATGCATCCGTTCGGAGAAGAAATGGGACAGGTGGGATACGCTGATGCCCAGCGCCCGGGAGGCGCTTTCCAGCGTGATTTCCTCAAAGGCATGCTCGGAGATATACTGGATGATCCGGTGCCCCAGGTCCTTTTCGCTGTAATCGTAGACCGGCCGGTAGGAAAGGTTGTGGAGCAGGCCGGCCAGGATGATATGCAGATAGGCGATGCACAGGGGAAGGTCATCCTCCATGGTCAGGCTTTCCAGCCGGTTCACGGCCAGGCGAAGATCCACGCAGGTGCGGGCTGCCGGCAGCAGGGGGCATTCCGGCTGCAGGCCGTGGAAAGTGCCGGCGTATTCCGGGATGATGTCCGGCGGGAAGATGGCGGTGATGCCGCGGGCGTCATCGCTCAGGATATCATAGCTGTGCGGCACCAGGGGGAAGACGATGGCGGCGTCACCCGGATTCAGCCTGTACTGGGTTTCATCAATGGTCATCACGGCTGAACCGCATGTCAGGACCACCAGCTCCGCCACGGAGTGCACGTGGGCAGGGAAGACATGGTCCGTCATGTCCCCGACAAACAGCTGTTCCGGTCTTTGCTCGTAGAATGTATTCACGGAATAAGGCCTCCGTTCAGACTGCATACTTTTGTCCTGTATCATACAACATACACAGTATGTTCTGACCCATTGTAAACCAAATCGAACAAAAAGGAAATAATTTTAAACTCCCAAAAGCAAATTTTGTCCCTTTGTTACAGGAAAAAGGCGTTGTAGGTACATCTTCTTCCTGATATAAATATAGGGTAACGATCTGGCAACAGAACAAAAGAAACAAAGAAATCTATCGTATATTCAACATAAGCGAAACGATTCGCGGAAGGAAGTGAAGCGATGAACAAGAAGACCCGTTCCTATGTGGAATTCCTGTATATCCTTCCGTTTCTGATCCTGGCAGCCCTGATGTTTTATTACCCGCTGTATGGCTGGATTTATGCTTTCCATGATTATATGCCGCCCAAGCCCATCTCCGCGGAAACCTTTGTGGGCCTGAAGTGGTTCAAGTATATTGCTGACAATCCGGTCCGCCTGGCGGACGTGGGCCGCGTGCTGGTGAATACCTTCGCGATGAGCGGCCTTTCCCTGGCTTTCAGCTGGTTCCCGATGATCTTCGCGGTGTTCCTTAATGAAATCCGCTGCAAGCCCTACAAGAAATTCGTCCAGACAGTAACCACCCTGCCGAACTTCATTTCCTGGGTTCTGGTGTTCTCGGTGGCGTTCAACGTGCTGAGCTCCACCGGCGCGGTCAACTCTGTGCTGGTGTCGCTGGGCCTGATCGACAAACCAATCGCCTTCCTCAGCTCCAAAGAGAACGTCTGGTTCAAGATGTGGCTGTGGCTGACCTGGAAGAACGCCGGATGGGCGGCCATCATGTATCTGGCCGCGATCTCCGCCATTGACGAGCAGATGATCGAGGCGGCCAAGGTGGACGGCGCGACCCGGATGCAGATCATCTGGCGGATCACGATCCCTTGCCTGCTGCCGACCTATTTCGTCATCGTTATGCTGAACCTGGCGAACTTCCTGTCCAACGGCATGGAGCAGTACTTCGTCTTCATGAACAACTTCAACAAGAAGTCCATCGAAGTGCTGGACCTGTATGTGTATAACATTGCCACCACCGGGCGCGGCAATTATCCGCTGTCCACGGCCATCAGCATGCTCAAGAGCATCGTGAGCGTGGCCCTGCTCTTCATTACGAATACCGTTTCCCGCCTCGTCCGCGGGCAAGGGTTCGTGTGATCGGAAAGGAGGGACAGCAGATGACAACCAAAGCCGAATTCATCCGGAAGAAGCACGTGAATCCCATGGACCGCCAGAGCGCGGGCGACAAGGTCATCAGCGTGATCACGTATATCGTGTACGCCTTCTTCGCCTTTGTCTGTGCTTATCCGTTTTACTACATCATCATTAACTCCATCAGCGCGAACAACCTTTCCGAACGCGGCAAGGTGCTCTTCTGGCCGATGCAGGTTCACTTCAAGAACTACGAGCGCATGGCCAATATTCCAGGTCTGCTGGACGCGGCCAAGATCTCGGTTCTGCGTACGGTGATCGGTACAATCCTGACGGTGATAATCGCGGCCTTCCTGGGCTACATGTTTACCCGGGATACCATGTGGAAACGGAAACTGTGGTTCCGTTTTGTGGCGGTAACGATGTATTTCAATGCCGGTATCATTCCGTGGGTACTGTGCATGCGCAATCTGGGGCTGAACAACAACTTCTGGGGCTATATCTTCCCCATGATCATCCAGCCCTTCTATATCATCCTGTGCAAGACATATTGTGAGTCAGTTCCCCGGGAACTGCAGGAGGCCGCCGAAATAGACGGCGCCGGCACGCTGAGGGTATTTTTCCAGATCATGCTGCCGGTCATCAAACCAATCCTTGCGACCATCGCCATATTTGCCGCGGTGAACCAGTGGAACGCTTTCCAGGACAACCTGCTGCTGATGACGAACAGACGGGACCTGGATACCCTTCAGTACAAGCTGTACCAGTACATTACCCAGGCGAACAGCCTGAAGGCGCTGATCAGCAACACGACCAACTCCAGCGCCATTCTCGCGGGCCTGCAGACCGCCGCCACGGCGACTGCAATCCGTATGTCAGTTACAGTAGTTGTTGTGCTTCCCGTTATGATGATTTACCCCTTCTTCCAGCGGTACTTCACTAAGGGGATTATGATAGGCGCCGTAAAGGGATGAACCTCTTTTGACTGCCGGTGGCAGAAATATCAAAAGAGGTGAATTCAACCGAAACGAGCGAGCTGCCCAGTGGGCAGTCGCGACGATTGAGGTTGCGGGAGATGACTTTTACAGGCACCAATCAAATTCACAATTCACAATTCATAATTATTGTTAGTTACCTTACTCAAAGCATAGATTTCAAAGCAAGATCTTTCATTCGGGATGAACTCGCCATCATCATTCACAATTCAATCCATATGCGGATAAGTATCTCAATTATGAATTATGAATTGTGAATTATGAATTCGGAATAAAGACCAGAAAGGTCTTTATCATATTTTGAAGGAGGGGAGCGAGGGAAGCGGTGCCCCAGTGGGACATTTGCGGAAGCAAAAGCGACCCGGAGTCCTCTCGTGCGCGGTGCGCGAGGCGGGAATTCCGCCCGCGGTGCGCGCGCGAATCCAAACCGAAACGAGCAATGCGAAGCTTCTAAGCGAGCAGTGCGACGATTGAGGTTGCGGACCAAGGAATTATGGCAGTATTGCCAAAAATTCATATATTTTGAAGGAGGGTACCAACATGAAACGGTTTCTGTCTGTTCTGCTGACGCTTGCCATGCTTCTGAGCCTGGTGTCCATCAGCGCGGTGGCTGAGGAGTCCGAACTCCTGACCATCGACTTCTACGATGATGCAGCTAACTACAACGGCATCCAGTCCGGCTGGTTCGCCAAAGTGGTTAAGGACAAGTTCAACATTGAACTGAACATCATCGCTTCCCAGGTGGTTGGCAACACGATCTACGCCACCCGCTCTGAGGAAGGCAACCTCGGCGACGTGATCATCGTCGACAAGTCCAAGTTCTCTGAAATCGTTGATGCCGGCCTGGCCAAGGATATCAGTGACAAGATCGTGGACTGCGAAAACATCATGAAGTTCAAGACCCAGATCGATGTGTACAACAAGGGTCTGACTGGTGAAGAAGGAAAGTACTACGGCATCCCCTGCGAAATGACCGATACTTCCCCCAGCACCCTGACTGACGAAGTGATCTACTCCAGCCCGATGCTCCGCTGGGATCTGTACAAAGAGATCGGCGCTCCGAAGCTCGAAACCCTGGACGACCTGCTGGCCGCCCTGGTGAAGATCCATGAAGTGCATCCCCAGAATGAAGACGGCGATCCCGCTTATCCCTTCTCCCTGTGGCCCGACTGGGACGGCAACGACAACATGGTCGGTCCCGCCAACGTCGTGCAGCTGACCACCTGGTACGGCGAGAAGCTGAAGGGCAGCGCCATGCTGAAGCCCGACAACACCTTCTCCAAGCTGTATGAGCGCGAGAATGCCTACTACAAGATCACCAAGTTCCTGAACAAGGCGAATCAGCTGGGTCTGGTGGATCCGGACTCCGGCACCCAGAACTGGGACAATGCCTGCGCCAAGATGTCCTCCGGCCGTGTGGATGTGTTCTGGTACAGCTGGCAGGTTGGTTTCTGGAACAGCGTTGACCGCCAGAAGGCCGGCACTGCTTTCCGCTTCGTCCCCGTTGGCGATATGCTCTACTATGCTGACGCTGACCGTTACTACGGCTCTGACCGTATGATCGGTGTGGGCGCCGGTGTTGAAGGCGAAAAGTATGACCGCATCATGGCCTTCCTCGACTGGTACGCCAGCCCCGAAGGAGCCACCATCCAGCACGTTGGTCTGAAGGACTTCAACTACACCGTGAACGAAGACGGCACCTTCACCGTGCTGAACGACAACGCCCTGATGGACAACCTGACCGTGCCGGATGAATACGGCGGCGGCGGATACAACGACGGCTACAACGCCATCAACCAGTGGATCGTTTCCTCCATCTGCGTCAACCCCCTGACTGGCGAGCGCTTTGCTTCCAAGTTCTGGAACTCCTACAAGCAGCAGACCATGACCGAAATGAAGAAGGAATGGTCCGAACTGTTTGACGCTGCTGACGACGTTGACTGGATGAAGAAGAACGGCAAGCTGCTGGCCAGCCCCAGCGTTGACTTCACGCCCATCGCGGACAACAACGACATGATCGCCCTGCGTTCACAGATCAACAGCACCCTGTGCGAGTACACCTGGAACCTGATCATGACCTGCGCAACGGATGAAGAATTCGAAGCGATGTGGGACGAAATGGTCGAACAGCTGAACGGCTTCGGCTACGAAGAACTGTTTGAGTATGACTGCGGCGTGTGGCAGCCCGAAGTGGATGCCAAGATCGCTGCTGCCGCTGCTGCGCAGTAATCTTCACCCAAACGGTATCAACACATTGTAACCCATACGGGGGTGCTCCTTCGGGGGCACCCCCTTGTAATTCACAATTCACAATTCATAATTCACAATTGATTATGGATTGTGAACTTCACCGGTATAATCCCGGCCGGGATCGGAAAATGTGCCTTTGAAAATGCTCCTGACGGTTGTGCTTTTTCCTGTTACTGAACGACAGATTATTATGAATTGTGAATTATGAATTATGAATTAAATTCTGCCCTTCTGCCGGATGGCAGCACCTATGAATTCTGGGAAACAGAGCCCGTGTGGGAACGGGAACTGTTTGTGGACGGCTCCAGCCCCGCCGCCTCGGATGAGAACGACGGCAGCGAGGCGCATCCCTTCCGGACCATCAACCGGGCCGCGCAGGAAGCGACGCCGGGCACCCGGGTGCGGATCCACGCGGGCCTGTACCGGGAGTGCGTGAAGCCCACCATGGGCGGCACGGATCCCGAACATATGATTTCCTATGAAGCCTTCGGTGACGGCGACGTGGTCATCAGCGCGTCGGAGGAAGTGAAAGACTTTATCCCCAGCGAGGGCTGGATGCTGAACCGGGGACGGGGAGCCGTGCAGCCGGAGGGAGTCTGCGTCTGGGAATATGACCTGGATCCGGACCTGTTCCGGGGCTATAACCCCTTCTGTGCGGTGAACATCCTGCATGACCGGCTGTTCATCGAGTATGACAAGACCGACATGACCACCTACCTGAACCGGCGGGGCTGCGTCTTCTGCGACGGCAAGCCGCTGAAGCAGGTGCCGCTGTACGGCGGCATGGCGCAGGAGGACAATACCTACTGGGTGGAGGCCAACGGCCAGAAGGTCCACTTCCGCCTGGAGTATGACGAGGACCCGAAGGATCACCGGATTGAGGTGACCGTGCGGGAGCAGTGCTTCGCGCCGGATAAACCTTTCCTGAACTATATCCGGGTCAAAGGCCTGGTCTGTGAACACGCGGCCACCGGCGCGCCGGTGCCGCAGCGCGGGGCGATCTCCGCGTACCGGGGCCACCACTGGATCATTGAGGGCTGCACGGTTTACTGGACAAACGGCGTGGCCATTGACGTGGGCAACGAGTGCTGGCACCACACCCACCGGCCGGACGAAGTGATCGGCTACAGCGTGATCCGGAACTGCACCATCCAGGACGCGGGCGTCTGCGGCATTGCCGGCATGTTCGCGGAGCGGATGCTGATTGAGGGAAACGTGATCGAGGGCACCGGCTGGCAGAAGATGGAGCTGAGCTGGGAAGCCGGGGCCATCAAACTGCACAACAGCGTCAACGCCCTGATCCGGAACAACATTTTCCGGGATACCTTCCGGGCGGATCACCTGTGGCTGGACTGCGGCAACGAGAACAACCGGATTACCGGCAACCTGTTCCTGAACGGCATTGAGCAGCGGGAAGCGATCTTTATTGAGTGCACCCGGGAAGGCATTAACCTGATCGACCACAACGTGATCTGGAATGTGGAAGGCCGGTTTGACCCGGCCAGGGTGCCGGTGGAACCCGGTTCCTCCGGCTGGTATAAGCTCCGGGAAAACGAGGCCGTCAACGGCTACGGGATCTACGGGGAAGGAACGGACCGGCTGCATGTGAGCCATAACCTGATCGGCCTGTGCCGACACAGCGGATATTACCTCAAGCCGGTGCCCTTCCGGATGTTCGGCCTGGAGCGGGGCGGCACTTCCCGGGACGCGAAGATCCGGAACAACATCTTCTACGCCTGCGGAGAGGCGGCCATCGACTTCCCCACAAAGGACAACGAGGCGGAGGGCAACCTGTATGTGAAGATGCAGGGCGGCTACCTGCGGGTGATGTATCCGGAACCGGAGAACTGCCTGAACCTGCCGGCCTGGCAGGAGTTCTTCGGCTTTGACAAGGAGGGTCAGAACGCCTGGTTCGACATTGACCTGGATGAAGAAACGGGAGAAGCGGTCTTCCGCCCGGCGGAGCAGGGCCCCTTTGCCTTCGGGAAACAGATTGAGCGGCTGAAGATGATTATGGATCCCGGAAAGGTCCGGAAGGTAAAAGCAGATCCGGATATGCCGGGAGAGACTGAAGAACTTGTATTCCCGGGACCTTTTCAGGAATTCACAATTCATAATTCATAATTCATAATGATATAGTGTCCGGCCGGATACTATATGGGTGAATAATGAATCATGGTATTGGTTTTCCAGGACGTTAAACAATTCCGGAACATCATCTTGCGAGATTTTTTCCAGGCGGTTTAGTTTCTGTAATTATGAATTATGAATTATGAATTATGAATTATGAATTAAATCATACCGGAGGTATGCTTATGTTGCGTCAAGTGAGAACCGAGAACGGCATTGTTCGGGGTATTGAAGCGGCGGATCCGCGGATCACGGCCTTCAAGGGGATTCCCTTTGCCGCGCCGCCTGTGGGTAAGAACCGCTGGCGGGCGCCCCAGCCCTGTGAAAGCTGGGCGGGCGTGCGGGACTGCTCCCGCTTTGCGCCCATCTCCATGCAGTGGATTCCCGGCCTGGGAGACGATATCTACTGCCGGGAGTGGCATGTGGATCCGGAGATTCCCATGGGCGAGGACTGCCTTTATCTGAACGTCTGGACAAAGGCAAAGAAGGCAGACGAGAAGATGCCCGTCCTGGTCTGGTTCTTCGGCGGCGGCCTCCAGTGCGGCTATCCCGCGGAGATGGAGTTTGACGGGGAGCGGATTGCCCGGCGGGGTATCGTGGTGGTAACCGTCAACTACCGGGTCGGCGCCCTGGGCTTCCTGACCCATCCGCAGATCAGCCAGGAACAGCCGGAAGCGCCGGCAAACTTCGGCAACCTGGACCAGCAGGCAGGCCTGCGCTGGGTGCAGCGCAACATCGCGGCCTTCGGCGGGGATCCGGAACGGGTCACCATCGCCGGCCAGTCCGCGGGCGGCGGCAGCGTTATGAGCCAGCTGGCCTGCCTGGCAAACAAGGGATTGTTTTCCGGCGCGGTGGTCATGAGCGCCATGATCTTTGATCCCTATCTCCACCGGGAGGTAGGCCGTCCGGAAACCCTGAAGCAGGCAGAGAAAAAAGGCGAGGAATTCTTCGCTTTCCTGAAGGTGAAGAGCCTGGAGGAAGCCCGTGCCATGGACGCGGTGACCCTGCAGCGCAGCTATGAAAAATACATGGAGGGTCATACGCCCTTCTTTACCGTGCAGGACGACCTGTTCTGTGTGGGAGACCCCATCGCGTTGTACAGCCGCGGGGAGTGCGTGGACGCTGTCATGATGGCCGGCAACACCTCGGACGAATTCCTCAACACCATTGACGCGAAGGATAAGGAAACCCTGAAGGAAGAGGCTGTAAAGCTCTTCGGCAACAGGGCGGAGGCCTTCCTTGCCTTCCCGGAGACATCCAAATACGTTCCGGACCAGGGATATGCCCCGGTCAGCGGCATCGAGTGCACGGTCAAAGGCGTGCTCAGCAAAACCGCCCGCGCCGGAAAGAAGGGCTACTGCTACTGCTTCGATCCGGACATGCCCGGCTGGGACAATCCCGGCACCTTCCACTCCTCTGACCTGTGGTTCTGGTTTGAGACCCTGGCCAAGTGCTGGCGTCCCTTTACCGGCCGCCATTATGACCTGGCCCGGCAGATGTGCGATTACTTCTGCAATTTCATCAAGACTGGTGACCCGAACGGGGAAGACCTCTGCGGCCTGAAACTGCCGGAGTGGAAAGCCTGGTCGGAGGAAGCACCCTGCACCATGCGGTTTGAAAAGGACGGCGCGGCACCTTCCGCGGAACCGCTGAACCCCTTCAAACAGTTCCTGTCTGACAAGATCATGGAGCGGATTGAGACGCTGTAACAGAGGATTATCCCCGAAGAATGTAAATGTTTGCACGGGGGTATCCGGACAATCTGAATGAGATATGCTGCCGGAAGGATTCTTCGCATCGCGGAGGGACTTTCCGGCAGCGTTTTTATTTGTGCCGGACAGAAGGTTTTTTGTCATTTTTCGTCGAATTATTACTTGAAAGTTACATGAGAATAGTGCAAAAATCACATGTAACAATCTTTTAAGAAATCTGCAAAAGTCCCTTTATACTTGCGGTTGACAGGAATATGTCCGGTCGCTATATTACATATAACCCATTGAGATTTTACCGGCCATGCCGCAAGAAATGATGCATGCCGCGACACGACCGTATACCTGCGGAAAGCCTCCGTGAGGTTACGAAGGAGTGAATACCGATATGAACGCTAAAGGAAGGATCCGTCTCCTGTGCCTTTTGCTGTGCCTGGCGGTGCTGATGCCCTGTGTATCCGCCCTGTCAGAGACAACGAAGGTTACGGGTTACCTGCTTCGCCTCCGGGAGGAGGCTTCCACAGATGGCAAGGTGATCGACGCTTATCCCCGCGGTACCAAGGTGACCATCCTGAAGAAGGGTGATACATGGACCAAGGTCAGCGTCAAGGGCAACACAGGCTACATGATGACCTGCTATCTGGCTTACAGTAAAGATAAACCGGAGGAGGAAAAGAGCGGAGATTCTAGCCGGAAATCTTCCTCGAAGACTTCTTCTGCATCTTCTTCCAAGTCTTCTTCAGGATCTTCTTCATCTGCTTCCTCCAAAGCAAATAAGAACGAGAAGTCTGCCTCCTCCGGCTCTACTATGTACATTGAGAAGGGCGCCTGCGTGAATTTCCGCGAAGCAGCCGACAGCAGCAGTGCGATCATTGATTCCTACCGCGGCGGGACTAAGGTCACCGTGCTGAAAAAGGGAAAGTATTGGTCCAGGGTGGAAATCAAAGGCGTCGAAGGTTATATCGCGACCGAATTCCTGACAAGCGAAAAGTAAACAACTTCCAGATGGGTACCTCCACTGTTTGCAAAAGAATGTGCTCCACGACTGCCGCGTGGAGCATGTTCTTTTTATGACAAAGGGCTTTTTACTTTGTTTTCAGGTATGCCAGGCTCCAGTCATACAGGGCTGGCTGCCTGAGGCAGCGGCCGTCCCGGTGTGTTTCGCTGCCCAGGTCGATCAGGAACTCCAGGGCGTCCGCCCGTTTCCCGGGATCCGCAATCTTTTCAAAGGCGGCATAGTATTCGGGACTCCAGCCCTGGTCTGAAACCAGACTGTAAATGCCGGTATTTTCAGGATCGCGGTTGTACCGGGCGACCTGGCTGTCTGCTACCAGCCGGTCCACGTTGGCCCAGTTCAGCACAACCCAGCTGGCCAGGATGACTGCAGCCAGCAGGGGGCAGATCTGCCACTGCGGCCGGATGGATTTGGCAATGACGGCCAGCAGGGCCAGCAGGATGATACCGATGCCCCATACGGTGACCACCCGCAGGGTGGACAGGCCGAAGGCTTCGATATACAGGTGCATCCGGAGATAGGCGGAAACGTCGATGATGATCGTCAGCACTGCCGTCAGCGCGCAGAGGATCCGGATGCCCGTGTTTTCACGGAAAAGGGACAGGGCAGGGAGGATCAGGCACAGGGTCAGCAGGGCGACCAGCACCAGCTGGAAAAAACCGCTGCGGGCATAGGCCGCGTATCCGCCGCTCATCCGGACGCTTTCCGTACCGGCGAAAAGGTAACGGATCTGCACATAGCCAAAGAGCGCGTATACCAGCGCCAGGGAAGCCAGCACCATATAGAACATGGTGGGATTGCCGGCGCGGGCTGTGACCGGGCGGATCGTCCCGGGATCCTGCAGCAGGCTGAAGCGGTGGGAGAACAGGATGAGGGTCAGGATCAGGGCCAGGAACAGGCGGAAAATAAACAGGAAATCAATATCCCGTATCTTCTCCGCCACGCTGTCCAGCATGCCGGAGAATACCTGATCCGCGGAGCTGAGGAGGATGGCCGCCAGGGTCATCGTGCAGATCGCGGCCAGGATGCCGGGCAGGAGATAACCGTTATGCTCTGTCCGCCGGGTGACGGCGGTGAACGGAACGCTCCTGCAGCGGAACAGGCTCCGCAGGTACCGGCGGAAGCCTTCCCACAGCCCCTGGCCGGACAGGGCGGAAGCGGTGTTCTGGCCGGTGAGCGTAAAGAGAGCCTGGGCGGTGATCAGCAGCAGGACCGGCAGGTTCAGCCGCCGCAGGGTGGTGTTGGCAAAGACGGCGTATACGGCGCTGAGCAGCAGGGAAAGGACCAGCAGGAAGAGACCGTCCCGCCGGAGCGTCAACCGCCCCCGGGCTTTGGCGGCAGCCAGGGTGACGCCTGTCAGCACCCAGTGGCTGATCGCCAGGCCGATGCCGGGCCCGGGACAGACGGAACCCGTCCAGCTGTGGGCAAAGCAGTACAGCAGGGCTGCCAGGAAGGAAAGTATCAGCAGGATGACGCCTGCACGGTCCATTTTGATTTCGTCCTGCGCGGCAGGAAGCGGCTTATTGTTTTCAGTCAGAACATTTTCAGTTAATTCACTCATTGTGTTCCTCCTTGCGGGTTGTATTTTGTGGCTTCTTCGGGCGGAGTATAACACGATGAGTATTTACATGTCAATAAAAATATATCGTAATACGATAAGAATATATTATAAATCAAGAAAACATATAAAACAGGCTCGGACTGCTTAACTTATTCTATGAGTATGGATTATAGAATGTCATCCCGAGCGAAGTCGAGGGCGAACCTCTGAGGGCAGCCAGTGGCTGAAATTCCGTCAGAGGTGAGGTCAACCGAAAGGGAGTGAGCTCTCCAGTGGAGAGTCGCGACCTTTGAGGTTGCGGATATCCCTTGAATCTATTATAGTAAGGGATTCCTCCATGCGGCAGTAAACTGCCTTAGTCGGAATGACAGCCTATAACCATACGATAAGGACAACCGCGCTGGATTTGATCCAACGCGGTTGTAAAACATAAGGTTGTTATGAGCTTTTATTTCTGAATTTCCTGAATCATCTGTAAAACTCGTTCTGTGCCATTAGCAGGCGGGGCGTTCTTTAACGCTTCGGTTAGTGTATCCCTTTCCGCCCACGTTTCCCGGATTTCCTTCACCATGGTTTCCGGGGTCATGTTTTCCTGCAGGAGTACCCGGCACAGGCCGCGCTTCTCCAGGCTCTTCGCGTTCAGGATCTGGTCGCCGCGGCTGGCTCCCTTGGGATAGGGGATCAGCAGCATCGGACGGCCCAGGGCCTGGAACTCACACAGGGCGTTGGCGCCGGCGCGGCTCAGCACCAGGTCGGTGCAGGCCAGCACGTCCGGCAGGTCAGCGTCCAGGAATTCAATCTGCTTATATCCGGGCGTGCCTTCCAGATCCGCGTCCAGGTTGCCCTTGCCGCAGATATGGGCCACGTCAAAATCAGGAGTCAGTTCAGGAATCGCCTTGCGCAGGCAGGCGTTCACACTCTGGGCACCGGAGGAACCGCCCATCATCAGCAGGATGGGTTTCTGTCCGTCAAAACCCAGCAGGGAAAGTCCCTTTGCCTTGTCGCCATGGAACAGTTCCGGGCGCAGGGGAGTGCCGGTCATTTCCGCTTTGGCGCCCAGGGCTTCCGCGCATTCCGGGAAGGTGGTGGCAAAACGGGTGGCAAAAGGCTTGCACAGCTTATTGGCCAGGCCGGGGGTCAGGTCGCTTTCATGGCAGAGCACCGGAATCCGGTGCAGCCAGGCGCCGAAAACCACCGGCACCGCGACGAAGCCGCCCTTGGAGAACACCACGTCCGGTTTGATTTTTCCCATCAGCCGGGCGGACTGGAAAGCGCCCGCGATGACCCGGAAGGGATCGGTAAAGTTTTTCCAGTCATGATAACGGCGGAGCTTTCCGCTCTTGACCGCATGGTAGGTGATGCCTTCCACGGCGCGCATTTTCGGCGCTTCCATGCCGTTCTCCGTGCCGATATAGTGGATTTCATACCCGGCTTCCTTCAGCCTGGGGATCAGTGCCAGATGTGGGGTGACATGACCCAGGGTTCCGCCGCCGGTTAAAACGATTTTTTTCAAAATAACACTCCAAACTATATTTGGAATTCTGAATCCGGAATTCAGGATTCCATATTAATTCATAATTATATAGTGTGAATTCCATATGGGAATAACGCAATTATATATCATTCAGCCATTGGAAGCAAATTTCTCCCCGCAGACAGAAACTGAAACAGGGAGCTTCCAGTCAGGCGTGTGGGGTATCCTTTTTTTTCTTTGCGTTGAGGCTGTGGAGAGCAGGAACGTGACAGAGGGACAATGGCGTCATATGGATGACGTCAAATGCAAAATTAAGATTGCATAATGCGGAATGATATACTCGACGTGAAAACGGAACGTGACAGAAGGGACAGACCAAGCGTCACGGTCAACGACTGTGACACTTGGTCTGTCCCGCTGTCACATTCCGCCAGGCGTGATGGATATTTTACTTTACAGGCGTTCTGACTGGTTGAAAGTATATATCATTATGAATTGTGAATTATCCAAAAATCAAGCAGTCAGCCGCCTGCTTGCTTTTTTGATATTTGTATGGCATGATAACGGCAGATTACAACCGGAGAAGGAAATCATGGAGAAGAAGAATATCACCATCTATGATATCGCGAAGGAAGCCCAGGTCAGTCCGGCTACTGTATCCAGGATTCTGACCGGTACAGCTTCTGTGCGCGAGGAAAAACGCAAGAGAGTGATGGAAGTGATCCGCAAATATGACTTCCATCCGAATGCGTATGCCCGCGCGCTGACAGAAAACAGAAGCCGGACTATTGCCGTGATTGTGGCCCACAGTGACAACTCCTATTACAGCAGTGTGTTTGCCGCCTGCGAAAGTGAGGCCCATAAGCGGGGATACGTGACACTGCTGATGGATACCACGTCCCGGCCGGAGAAGGAGATTTCCGTGCTGAACCGTATCCGGGAGCTCCGTCCGGAAGCCGTGATCCTCTGCGGCGGACGCATTGACCTGGAGGAGCAGGATCCGGCTTTCACCGTCCTGCTGCGGAAGACGCTGGGCTATACCCGGATTGTGGTGGGCGCCCGCAGCCCCATGCCGGAAATCCCGGGTATCTTCGTGGATCACCGGGCTTCTGTGGAACTGGGCGTCCGCTACCTGGCGGGACTCGGCCACCGGGAGATCGGCTTCGTTTACGCCGGGGGAGAATACTACGGAACCGTGGAGCGGCTGGACTGCTTCCGCCGGGTGATGGGTGAGCTGGGCCTGCCCGTGGATGAAAAGATGCTGATCGGCGTATCGGATTATACGGTGCAAGCCGGCCTGGAAGGTGTGGAAACCCTGCTGAAGCTGAAGCGGAAGCCCACCGCCCTGCTGGGCATGAACGACCTGGTCAGCGCGGGCATCCTGCAGGGATTGCTGGCCGCCGGCCTGCATGTGCCGGAGGATATTTCGCTATTGGGTTTCGACGATACCTTTGTCACCGGGATCACCACACCGAAACTGACATCTGTGGGGTATGATTACCAGGCTTTCGGCACTTCTCTGGTGCAGACCGCCCTGGACCCGCAGAATGAGTGGCCGCAGGAGCGGCGCATTCCTGTCTTCATCACGGAACGGGAATCCTGCGCACCGCCGAAAAAGGCCTGAAAATGTATAATATGGTAAAAAAGAATAAAGTTCTTGCAATGCAGTCCCGCCTTTGTTATAATGACCTCAGGTAAAGATGAATTTCATTTGTTTTTATTGTGAAGAAAAAAGGATTCCGGGACTTTTTTTGACAGGAGATTTGAAACCGGTTTCATTCTTTTTTCAGGGATTTGAAACCGGTTTCAGGATCCGGACCACACACTGACAGGAACGAAAGAGAAGGAGTGAGTCACTTGCAAAAAGCCGCGCAGCAGAAGGTGATCAATTACCGCAAGCCTTCCGTGGGTCGTACCATCGTGCAGAACAAGACGCTGATCCTGATGTGCCTTCCGGCCATCCTGTTCTTCCTCGTCTTTTCCTACCTGCCCATGCCCGGCGCGTACATCGCCTTCACGAACTTCCAGTACAACAAGGGTATTTTTGCCAGCCCCTTTGTGGGACTGAAGAACTTCCAGTTCCTCTTCATCTCCGGCCAGCTGGGCCTGCTGCTGAAGAACACGGTGCTGTACAACCTGGCCTTTATCGTCTGCGGCAATATCCTGCAGCTGGCATTCGCCATCATGCTGAATGAAGTGGCCTGCAAGGGATACAAGAAGCTGGCGCAGAGCATCATGTTCCTGCCGTACTTCATCTCGGACGTTCTGGTGTCCCTGCTGGTGTACAACATGCTGAACTATGACTACGGCTTCATCTCCCATCTGGTTCGCAGCCTGGGCATGGAGATGCCAAAGGTTTACCAGAACGCGGGAGCCTGGCCCTTCATCATCGTGCTGGTTCATCTGTGGAAGTCCACCGGTTATGGCACCGTGGTTTATTTCGCGGCCATTACCGGCATGGATTCTTCCATGATGGAAGCAGCCCAGATTGACGGCGCCAACGCCTGGCAGCGCATCCGCTACATCACGCTGCCGACCCTGAAGCCCACGGTTATCATCCTGTTCCTCTTCGCCATCGGCGGCATCCTGAAAGGTAACTTCGGACTGTTCTACAACCTGGTAGGCAACAACTCCATGCTGTTCAAGACCACGGACATCATTGAAACCTACGTCTACCGATCCATGATGAACAGCTTCAACTTCTCCCAGAGCAGCGCCGTCGGCCTGTTCCAGAGTGTGGTCGGATTCTTCATCGTGCTGGGAGCCAATGCCTTCGTGAAGCACCTGGATCCTGACTACGCCCTGTTCTGAGCGGAAAGGAGGAGTGAGTAAAATGACTGAGAAGATTCACGCCGAGCACCTGATGCATACGACCCACATCCGCAAGGATAAGAGCCAGATCATCATCAACGTGCTGACCTACATCCTGGTCACCATCTTCTGTATCGTCTGTATCATGCCTTTCTGGATGATCATCGCGTCTTCCTTCGCGACAGAAGAAAGCATCCGGCGGTCCGGTTTCACCCTGTGGCCTTCGGACTTCAGCACCTTTTCCTATGAACTGCTCTTCCGCAGTCCGGACCAGATGATCGGCGCCTACGCCGTGACCATCGGCCTGACGCTGGTGGGTACGCTGATCGGTCTGTTTATTGTTTCCATGACGGGCTACGCCCTGCAGCGGAGGGACTTCCCCTACCGGAACGGGATCATGTTCTATATCTACTTCACGTCCCTGTTCTCCGCGGGCCTGGTTCCCTTCTACCTGCTGATGGTTCAGTACCTGAACCTGCGTGACAGCTACTTCGCAATCCTGCTTCCGCTGCTGATGAGCCCCTGGCTGATCGTGCTGATGAAGAACTTCGTGAAGGCCATTCCCCATGAAATTACCGAGTCCGGCAAGATTGACGGCGCGGGAGATTTCCGGATCTTCTACAGCCTGATCCTGCCGAACCTGAAGCCGGCCCTGGCCACCATCGGCCTGTTCCTGGCCCTGAGCTACTGGAACGAGTGGTATTACAGCTCCCTGTTCCTGACCACCAAGGTGGAGTACCGGCCCCTGCAGTATCACCTGTACAACGTGATCAACAAGGTGGCCAGCCTGAAGAACTCCATCGCCGGCTCCAACGTGGTCATTACCGACCTTCCCGGCGAAACCCTGAAGATGGCCACCGCCGTCATCGCCACCGGCCCCATCATCCTGCTGTATCCCTTCGTGCAGAAGTACTTCGTCGCCGGCCTTACTGTGGGAGCAGTAAAAGGCTGAGCGAAGAGGTCGGCGAAAGGGAGGATGATAATTCATAATTCACAATTCATAATTCATAATTACAGTTACTGAAACTGTCGGAACTGCTGATTATGAGATGTGGATTGAGAAATATGAATTGTGGATGGAACAACAGATGGTTTTGCAGTCAAAAATTATGAATTATGAATTGTGAATTGTGAATTTCTTTGGATTTAAGCCCGGATGGGCTGAATCATATATATGAAGGAGGATTCCCCATGAAAAAACTTATTGCGGTTATCCTGACCCTGGCCATGCTGCTCAGCATCGTGCCGGTCGTGGCAGAGTCTGCCATCGACACATCCGAGCACGTGAAGATCGTGTACCTGGTCACCGGCGATAAGCCCACCAACCGGACCGACGAAGTGCTGGCAAAGATCAACGAGCTGCTGACCGAAAAGGTCAACGCTGAGCTGGAGTTCCGCTGGATCGAATGGACCGACTGGCAGACCCAGTACAACCTGGCCCTGGCCACCCAGAGCGGCGACATCGACCTGATCGGTACCGCTACTGACTGGCTGGATGCCTGGCCCAACAGCCAGAAAGGCGCTTTCCTGCCCCTGTCTGAAGACATGCTGAAGACCTACGCCCCCAAGACCTGGGAGAGCGTGTCCGAAGCGCACTGGAACCTGTGCAAGTACAACGGCGAGATCTACCTCATGCCCGAAGACAACTACGCGCAGTGGACCAACCACGGCTTCATGTACCGTGGCGACTGGGCCCGTGAAGCCGGCCTTGAGAACGGTGTGCATTCCTGGGAAGACCTGGGCGTATACTTCAAGTACATCAAGGAAAACAAGCCGGACGTGATTCCGTGGGATGCCAACGGTAACGGATCTTCCTACAGCCCCCAGATGGCCGGCGGCTGGCAGACCTCCCATACCGGCAACATCGCTATCGAAGGCTTCCCGGTAGCTATCTTCTACGGCGAGAGCAAAGAGAATCCCTACACCCTGAGCCGCTACTACCTGGAAGGCGACGAGCTGGTGAACTTTGCCAAGACCATGAAGGAATGGGCGGACGCCGGCTACTGGCGCGCTGACGTGCTGAACTACACCGGCGACGTGGTTACCGAAATGGAAGAAGGCAAGACCGGTGCCCATCAGCACCACACCCAGACCTGGACCAGCGAGCGTACCACCATGGAACGCAAGCAGCCCGGTTCCGACCTCGGCTTTTTCTGGTTCGGCGAAGAGGCTTCCAACCTGATCTCCCTGAACATCACCCACGGCGCCATGGCTGTGGCTGCCCAGAGCAAGAATCCGGAACGCGCCCTGATGGTCTATGACCTCATGCGGAACGATCCTGAAATCTATCATCTCATGCAGTACGGCTTCGAAGGCGAAATGTACACCGTGGATGAGAACGGCCTGTTCTCCCGTCCCGATGGCTTCGAAGATTCCGTGGACGGCGTCTCCTTCAACTTCTGGTGGGGCCGCAACGACAACCTGGAATACCGCAATGCCCAGCTTGACTGGGATGCCATCCAGAAGATGTATGACGCCTATGACGCTGTGAAGATCGACTATCCCTACGGACAGTACATCTATGACAACTCCATGGTGGGCGTCTTCATGGACAACCTGAGCAACGTTTACAACACCTATATGCCCCGTATCGTCTTCGGTATGAACGATGATCCGGAAGCGCTGGTGGCTGAATTCCGTCAGGCTCTGCAGGATGCCGGCATCGAAATGGTGATGTCTGAAATCCAGAACCAGCTGGATGCTGTTTACGCCAAGTAATTCATCCGGTTTCGGGGCTGTCCGCGGTGTACACTCCGCCGGGGCCAGCCCCCTTTTTATGCCCGCAGCGCCGCGCGTGAGCGGCCGGGGGTGTCAATCTTTCCAAAGGAGAGACGCGCATGAGAAAGGACATCCGCCTCAGTGAAGGCTGGCGGTTCCATCTGGGAGATACCGCAGATGCGTATTATATGGGCTTTGACGACCGGGGATGGCGGCAGGTGACCGTGCCCCATGACTGGGCCGTGGAGCATCCTTTTGATCCCTGCTGGGCCAGCGGCACCGGCTATCTGCCGGGCGGCATCGGCTGGTACCGGGGACATTTCACCCTGGACGCGGAGGACGCTGCCCGCCGGGTACGGATCACCTTTGAAGGCGTATACAAGCGTGCCCGGGTCTGGATCAACAGCAACTACCTGGGCCAGCATGCCTACGGCTATACCAGCTTCTCTTTTGATATCAGCGAATTTATCCGTCCCGGGGAGAATGTGATCGCCGTCCGGGTGGATCATTCGGAAGTGGCTGATTCCCGCTGGTACACCGGTTCCGGTGTGGACCGTCCCGTGACGCTGACAGTGACGGATCCGGTCTGCTTCCGGGAGCACGGCATCTTTGCCGTGACGGAAGCGGATGACGGGGAAGAGGCGGTCATCGGCATCCGGTATGAAACGGAAGGCGCGGACAAGGTGCGCTTTGCCCTGCGGACGCCGGAAGGCATCGCCGCGGAAGGTGAAGCGGAAGGGGAGAACGGCTGCCTGCGGCTGCGGGTGAATACTCCCCGGCGCTGGAGTCCGGAGGATCCATACCTTTATACCCTGTGCGGCGAAACGGAAAAGAACGGTGTCGTGACAGACCGGGAGGAGATTCCTTTCGGCATCCGCACGGCTGTGTTTGACGCGGACCATGGGTTCTTCCTGAACGGGGAGAACATGAAGCTCCGGGGCGTGTGCGTCCATCATGACGCGGGCTGCCTGGGTGCGGCGGTGCCGGAAAGCGTATGGCGGATCCGCCTGGAAAAACTGAAGGCCATGGGCTGCAATGCCCTGCGCACCGCGCATAACCCGCCGGATCCGGCGCTGCTGGATTTGTGCGACCGGCTGGGCTTCCTGGTGATGGATGAAGCCTTTGACGAGTGGGAAGGCATTAAGAACAAGTGGTGGCAGGGACACAACGTCTATCCGCCCAAGCACTTCGGCTATGCGGAGGATTTTCCCCAGTGGCATGAAGAGGATCTGCGCTCCATGGTGGAGCGGGACCGGAACCACCCCTGCGTGATTCTCTGGAGTATCGGCAACGAAATCGATTATCCCAATGACCCGTATGTGACGCCCCTCTTTAAGGAAGTACTGGGCAACAACGACGCCAACAAGCCCCTGGCGGAACGTCTCTATGACGACCGGAAACCGGACGCCGGGCGCCTGGCAAAGGTGGCGGCGGAGCTGACGGCGCAGATGCATGCCCTGGATGACAGTAGGCCGGTGACCAGCGCCCTGAGCTTCCCGGAACTGAGCAACCGCACAGGCTACGCGGACGCCCTGGACATTGCGGGATATAACTACCGGGAGCAGTTCTATGAGGAGGATCACAAGACTTATCCCGGCCGGGTGATCCTGGGCAGTGAAAACAGCCATGATCCGTCCGCCTGGCGGGCCGTGACGGAGCATGAATATATGGCAGGCCAGTTCCTCTGGACCGGCGTGGACTTCCTGGGAGAATGCCCCGGCTGGCCGAAGCGCATCAGCCAGGCAGGCGCCCTGGACCTGCGGGGAAAGGAAAAGCCCCTTTACGCGCAGCGCCTGGCGCTGTGGACAAAGGAGCCGATGATCCGCATCGCTGTGGGACCCGGGGAAGAAGAACATGATTCCGGCGCCTGGGGCGAATGCTTCCGCTGGCAGGGACTGCCCGGAGTGAAAAAACGGGTCTCCTGTTACACCAACGGCAAAACCGCGGAGCTTTTCCTGAACGGGAAGAGCCTGGGCAAAAAGGAACTGGCGGAGGAAGACGGCGGCCGGGCAGTATGGCAGGTGCCCTATGAGAACGGCGTCCTGGAAGCCCGGACAGAAGGCGCGGAGGATAAGCTGTCTACCCCCGGCAAGGCTTGCACCCTGCAGTGGATCCGGCATGAGAGCCGGCCCGGGGAAGACGTGATCCAGCTGGAAGCTGTGCTGCTGGACAAAGACGGTCAGCCCGCACAGGACGAGGTGATCCGCGTTCAGGTGCTGGGAGACGTGAAGATCCTGGGCATGGAGAACGGACTACCGGATGACCTGACGCCCTACAGCGAGCGCTTCCGCACGACCGGGGAAGGCACCCTGACCGTATACCTGCGGAAGGGAAAGGGCGAAGGAAAAGCCCTGGTATACGCCAGAACGGACGGAGGACTGGAAGCAGAATACAGGATGTGAATGCAATGCATAATGCATAATGCGTAATGCATAATTAATCCCGCCGCCGCAAAACGGCGGGGAAGCAGAAATGAAAACGCCTTCCGTTTCCGGAAGGTGTTTTTTCCGCCATTCTTCATTTTTCATTTTTCATTCTTCATTAAAACGAGGTTCGGAAATTCCGAACCTCGTTTTCTTTACTTGCTCTTGTGGAACAGCAGTTTTTCGTACCGGTTCTGGTCGCAGCGGCGGACCATAACTTCCAGTTCCTCGTCGCCCATGACCGTGTTGCGGCCCTTGGCGTAGAGATCGTCCACGCGGGCACGCATATCGACGATCAGCGGATCGTTCTTGTCGATGGTGTTGTCGCCGGTCAGGCGGAAGTAGTTGTTCAGCCAGTGGGCGATGGAGGCGGTGCCGCCGCGGCTGTCCACAGCCACGGAAGCGGGCCGGTTCAGGAGCTTGGCGGTGTTGAAGATGTTGTAGATCTCCTCGTCCTTCAGCATGCCGTCGGCATGGATACCGGCGCGGGTGACGTTGAAGTGGCGGCCGACGAAGGGCTGCCGCGGGCTGATTTCCAGGCCGATCTCCCGCTCCATGTAGTCCGCGATCTCGGTGATGGCGGTCAGGTCCATGCCGCCGTCGTCGCCGCGCAGGCTCTGGTATTCAATCGCCATGGCTTCCAGCGGGCAGTTGCCCGTGCGCTCGCCGATGCCCAGCAGGCTGCAGTTGATGCTGCTGCATCCGTGCAGCCAGGCGGTGGCGGCGTTGGAAACCACTTTGTAGAAGTCGTTGTGGCCGTGCCACTCCAGCTGTTCGGAGGGCACTTCGGCGTAGTGTCGCAGACCGTAGATGATACCCTGTACGCTGCGGGGCAGTGCGGTACCGGGATAGCTGACGCCGTAACCCATGGTGTCGCAGGCGCGGATCTTGATCGGGATACCGCTCTCACGGCTCAGGTCCATCAGGGCGCCGGCGAAGGGCACCACGAAGCCGTAGAAGTCGGCCCGGGTGATATCCTCGAAGTGGCAGCGGGGACGGATGCCGTATTCCAGGGCGGCTTTGACGATGCCCAGGTACTTGTCCATGGCCTGCTTACGGGTCAGGTGCATCTTGTTGAAAATATGATAGTCGCTGCAGGAAACCAGCACGCCTGTTTCGGCGACGCCGGCCTGTTTGACCAGTTCAAAATCCTTTTCATTGGCCCGGATCCAGGTGGTGATCTCCGGGAATTTCAGTCCCGCATCCTGGCACAGGTGCAGCGCCTTCTGGTCATTCTCCGTATAAAGGAAGAACTCGCTCTGGCGCACCATGCCGTTGGGGCCGCCCAGGCGGCTCATGAGCTTGAAGAGGTGCAGGATCTGTTCCGGCGTGAAGGGGCTGACGCTCTGCTGGCCGTCACGGAAGGTGGTGTCGGTCATCCAGATATGATCGGGCATCTGCATGGGAACATGACGGAGGTTGAAAGCAACCTTCGGCACATGGTCGTAGTCATAGATTTCCCTGTACAGGTTCGGCTCCGCAACATCCTGCAGGCTGTAACGGTACTTGGACTGCATCAGCAGGTTCACGGTGTTGTCAAAACTCAGCATACTCGATCACTCCGGTTTCTGTATACAATGCGCTCATTATAGTCTCAAACTATCGGAAACTCAAGCAAAGAACAAAAAGAACACCAAAATGATCAATTTCGGATCAGGATTCGGAATTGATCAAATTCATAATTCACAATTCAGAATTCATAATTATATAGTGCTGCCCTCTGAAAGAATCGATAAATGTCAACAGGGTATTCATGACATGTTTGTTCCGGAACGCAGGGAAAGGTTCACAAAAACAATTATGAATTGTGAATTATGAATTATGAATTACGAACCTGAAGAATCGAATTAATTCAATTCTTCAGGTTCGGGTTCCTTCGGCGTTTTCTCGCCGCTCTCCAGGAAGAGGTAGAACACGGCGATGGAGCAGCTCATATAGACGCTGATGGCCAGGCCGGCCAGCATCTGGAAGACCAGACCGAGGACGCCGCTGAGCATGGAGGAGATCAGCAGCTCCAGCATGTACCACAGGAGGAAACCGACCAGCAGGAAGAACAGATCCTTCTTCTTATCCTTCATCAGCTCTTTGCTGTGGCGGATGCAGGTGAGGATGCGGGTCTGGGGCTCATCCGCCATGATGTACTCCGACAGGGAGTAACGCAGGGCGGCCATGACGCCGGGAACGGCGATCAGGAGCAGAACCGGCAGGGTCATGTTGTAGCTGCGCTGCAGGGCGGCCAGCTGGACGCTCACGTCCCCGGACTGATAAACAGGAAGCAGCAGGTATACGGATACCGCGATCCCGGGAAGCATCCACAGCAGCACCTTCAGGATGATCAGCAGCTGCAGGCCGATGGCACGGAAGAACTGGTTCATCCGGCACAGCACGGTGCTTACCGGGTCTTCCAGGCCGCGTACGCGGTTCAGCAGCCACCGGTACATGCCCAGGGTCAGGCAGGGGGTGATCAGCCAGGCCAGCAGTTCCAGTCCCCGCATAGTCCAGAAACTGGTACTGCCGAGGATAACGTCAATCTCCTTTAGCAGCTGCTCCTGGGGCAGGAGGCCGTCCCGGGAAGCGGACACGAGAACGCTGTTCAGCCGGGGAATCAGGTCATTGCCGGTAAAGGCGGAAAAGCCCTGCATCAACAGCGTGGGCAGGTTCACAATCAGCGCGATCAGCAGCGCCGTCTGCCAGTGGTCCTTCAGCACAGCGCGGGCTTTCATGCGGAATATTCCGGAGGGGTAAAACATTGGAGAATCTCCTTCAAAAAAGCAAAAGGGGATGCCTTGCGGCATCCCCTTCATGCATTGGTCAGTCTTTCAGGGCATTCAGGTCAACCTTGATGCCGGCTTCGTCCACCCACTGAGCCTTGGTGGCTTCGTAGGCGTCGTTCTGCTTCGTTGTCAGCAGGGAGGAGGAAAGGGTTTCCTTTACAGCATCCAGGGCAACGGGGCCTTCGGCCTCATCGCTTTCATAGCGGATGATGTAGTATCCGTAGCTGCCCTTGGTCTTGGGAGAAATGTCGCCGATCTTTTCCAGGGCCATGGCGGCATCCACAAAGGCGGCGTCGAAGTTGGTCATTCCGGCGGCTACGGCGTAGCCCTTCTCGTTATCCTTCATGCCTTCGTCTTCGTTGTTTTCGTCCATGATCTTCTGCCAGTCGGCGCCTTCTTCAGCCAGCTGGGCCAGCACGGCGTCGGCCTTTTCATCGATGTTCGCGAAGGCCTTATCGGTAGCCTCGGTCACAGCCTGGTTGGCGGCCAGCAGGGCCTTGTCAGCATCTTCCAGTTCCTGCTTCGCGGCGGACAGAGTTTCTTCAGCCTTGGCTTTGTCTTCATCGGAGATGCCTTCGGTATCCACGGTGCCCTGGGCTGCGTCAACCTTGGCCTGGGCGGTGGTGACGGCGGTGTTGGCGTCGTTCAGCTTGGTCTTGGCGTCGTCGATCGCGGTCTTGTCTTCATCCTTGAACTTGATGAGGATCTGCTTCACGCGGCGTACACCGGCGGGAGTGTAGTACAGGGTGGAGTTGTTGTTCGCGGCGGAAGCCCAGGTGCCGGCGCTTTCGCTGTAGGTGGATTTGTGGGATTCCACGCGGCTGTCGTACTCGGCCTGGATTTCTTCATCCGTGACCGCAACGTCCTTCACAGCGTATTCCTTCAGCTTGGCGGAAATGGCATCGGTGGTACCCTGGGCGATATACGCGTCGAGAGTGTAGCCGGCGTCTTCAGCCATCTTTGCGGCGGCTTCGGCAAGAGCGGTTTCATCCATTTCGCTTCCGCCTTCAACATAAGCCTTGGCGGATGCGATGACGCTGTCCAGGTTTGCCTGGGCAGTGGTCTTGACAGATTCCAGCTCTTCATCGCTCAGCTGGTCCAGTCCCAGTTCCTTGGCCTTGGCGGTCAGAGCCAGGCTTGTTTTCAGGGTATCGACGGCGGCGTCCTTCGCGGCCTGGATGTTTGCAGGATCCGTTACGTCGTAGGAATAGTTGAACATGGAATACATGGAGTACTGATCATACAGTTCCTGTTCAGCCTGGGCCAGGACTTCCTTCTTGGTGATCACCTGGTCACCCATCCGGATAATCTCGGTAGCATCATCAACAGCCTGATCCTTTTTGATCAGGGCGCAGCCGCTCAGCAGCAGAATTGCGGCCATCATCAGGGCAAGAAGAGCTTTTTTACGCATAGGAATTCTCTCCGTTCATATCAATATCTTTGGGAACACTTCCAATATTATAGCAAAGGGGATTAGCTCAGGCAAGCAAAATTCAGCTTCGGAACAAAAAAACAGTAAAGAACGGAAAGGGTGTCACAAAAATGGCATTTTGTGGTATAATAGTTACCTGATTCAAGCGTTCAGAAAGCTCAAAATTGAAAGGAGAAACACCATGAAGAAAATCACAGCCCTGCTGCTGGCACTGTGCATGCTGCTGGCGATCACTCCTGTTCTGGCCGAAGAAGGCCCCGGCGGAAACTGGTATATGTCCCTGGCGGATGTTACGCTTGGATACATCCTGCTCAATGAAGACGGCACCGCCGTTGTGAATATTGCGTCCCAGGAAGACATGCAGGGAACCTGGACCGGAGACGGGGAAACCGTTACCATTACAATCCAGAATCAGCCCCTGGATTTTGCCTATGACGGTACTTCCCTCAGCAGCGATCAGTTCCCGCTTCCCCTGAACCGGGAAGAGGGAAAGCTTCCCATGGATATCATCTCCAAGATGATGGCCGGTGAGGAATACACCCTGCCGGAAGGTATGACCGACCTGGAAATGACCACCATAGCCATGAACTTCCTGGCTGAATATACAAAGATTATGGAAAACTACAGTTCCACGGGTTCTGACGGTGAGGCTCCTGCCGGTCCTGCCGAAGCCACCGTCCTGAAGGAAAGCTTCAAGATCGTGAAGAGCTACAGCGGTTATACCGGACTGTACATTGCCAAGATCAAGAATGAAATGGACTCCCCCATGTTTGTAACGGACGGCAGCATGCAGCTGACGGATAAAGACGGCAAGACCGTGGGTGAAGCGAAGTATCTGTATCCCAACGGTTCCATGTACCTGGAGCCCGGCGAAATCACCTTCGTTGCCATGCAGGCGGATCTGGAAGAGAACATTGAAGTCAACGTGGCAAAGCATGTGGATACAAAGTTTGATTACTATCGGGGAACCGACTTTGCCGTGACCGTGGAGAATCCCACCTACGTCAAGGGCACCGGCGAATATGACAGCGACACCATGCGGGTGACCGTGGTCAACAATTCCGATGAACCCCTGGCCGGCATCGAAGCAGTGCTTGTGCTGGAAGACGCTGAAGGCGAACTGCTGTACATCAGCACTGAGTCCCTGTACCGCTATGAACTGGGACCGCACAGCTCCCTGACCCTGGTTTCTTCCGTGGATAACAAGATCCGTGATTACTGCAAGGAAAACGGCATTGAGCCCACCACCGTGGAAGCCTATGCCTGGGTTGAAAACAAGGACTGGTAAGCCAATCAAAACACAAAGGATAAAAGAAAATGCCGTGCTCAATGCGAGCACGGCATTTGTTTGTCTGTCAGAATCAGGCAGCGGGTTCTTCCGCGGCAGCTTTGACAAAATACATGTTGACGTTCATATCCCCCATGGATGCAGTCAGGGACAGCATGCCGTCTTCCAGCATTTCCAGCTTGAGTCCGTAAGAGGTTTCACCCAGGGCAACGGACATGCTGAGGGCACCGTCGGCAAAGGTCATCGGCAGGGCGTTCGTTCCGAATACCTGGGCTAGGCTGCTTTCACCGGTAAATTTCATGGCGCCGTTTTCAACAACCAGGCCGGGAAGCTGTTCACCGGCTGCGGAAGCATCCACAACTGTGCCGTTATATGCGATATATGCAATGTCCCATGTGCCTTCAAAATCTTCCGCTGCGGCGGCCGTGTTCACTGCCGCAATCTCGACAGCCTTGGGCATCTCGCGGGTGAAGACCATGGTCATATCTTCATCACCCAGCGTGATGGTGCCATCGGCGTAGGTGCCTTCGGCGGGAGAGTCTTCGATGGTGATGGTAATCTTTTCACCGTCGAGAACCCAGGAACCGGCAGCAGCATTTTCACTGCCGGGCATGGTCATTTCCGCGGTACCGTCTTCGGCCAGGTTCAGGACCATCGTCATGCCGCCAAGGGAGGCGTACCATTCGCCTGCGACGCCTTCTTCCGCCACTGCGGGAATCATCATGCATGCCATGCACAAAGCCAGGATCAGAGAGAACAGTTTCTTCATCAGTTCATCGCTCCTTTGTCTTTTCTTTCATCTGTCGCAC
The DNA here is from genome assembly GCA_017569305.1 of Clostridiales bacterium FE2011. Taxonomy (NCBI): domain Bacteria; kingdom Bacillati; phylum Bacillota; class Clostridia; order Eubacteriales; species Clostridiales bacterium FE2011. The sequence continues at coordinate 2,250,741 of CP069418.1, forward strand.
TTATTATGCGAAAAAGTCTTTTCTATCCTACCATATGTTGGAAGATATTGCAAAAAAGTGCGCTTTTCAGGCAAAATTATCAGCATTAAACTGACCACCGTGGAAAGCCATGCCTGGGTGGAAAACGACGACTGATAAGCAAAAAAGAAATGGCCGCGTTCATTTGAACGCGGTCATTCTTTTTGGCAAAGTATAATTATTGCTTCAGTTGCTTATGTTTCAGATATCATCCCAGGTGATCCAGACAGCGTCACCCCGATGACCATCACGATCTTTTTCCTCATTATGGTTGATAAACTCCCCGGTCTGGGCATTGACATAAGCCATGGAACCTGATGACCAGTCGGGACCTATATCATCCTCCAGCGCCCAGACGGGAACAAGAATCTGCTCGCCCTCCTTATCCTCCGGGTTATACATGGAAACATACACAAAGCGGATCTTGCTGGGTTTGGCACGATAGGAGTATTTACCTGCTTTTTTCCAGGACTGCAATATTTTGTCGAGACCGCAGAGTGGAACATCTTCTGCCAGAACGGCAGTTTCACGGGCAACGTCCAGCACATATTCATACAGGTCAGGGGAGAAGATTGTCATTATTGTATCCCCAAGGGGAACGGGTTTGTTGCGATAATACCGGCTGGGCTGGGTATAACTGATATAATCATTGAACGGAATACCGTAGAAGGTTTGTTCATAATACAGATCATAATATCCGGTTTCATCCAGCGCTTTGCTGGTATCCGGTATGACGTCATCCCTTCCGTAGTGTGCTTTATACTGCCTGGATCTGGCGATGGCACGGCAAAGATGGAAATCCCAGCCGTTTTTTACCCGGTACGCGTCCAGAAGCTGTTCTGCGAAACAGATACTCTCCTCCATGGACAGGGGACTTCCGTCGGCGCGGGCATCCATTCCGTATTGCCCGATACGGGAAGAACTTTTGAAGTATTTTCCAAATAATTCCTCTCTTGAACCAGCTTGCCCGATCCAGCCCGCCAGATACTCATCATCAGAGGTAAGATGCCGTTCCAGTTTTCCATTCTCCGGTGCCGCTGGCATCTGATCCTCCAGGGGAAAGTCGATTTTGATGATCGGCACCCGGTCGACATCCGGAACCTCAATCGGTACGTCGAAATCTCCATGGGCGGCTTTTATGTTCACGGTGCCGCCGTTCTGTGCCATCAGGGCTTCTGCCTGCTTCCGGATTTCGCGGATGGTATAGTATTGTTCTTCAGCTGTCGCAAAGATGGGCAGCAACAATATAAGTGTAAGAAGCAGTATGATCTTTTTCATATATCACCTCTTGAATTAATGCGTCGTTTATTCATCGTCGGGATAATAATTGATAACCTCACCGGTCCTGGCGTCCAGAAGGAGGTAGAAGATTCCATCCGGATCAAAGAGGACGTCCTCATCAAAAGGAAGATCGGAAAAGCTTCCGTCCAGAATGGGATCTATGACGGCATCATAGCCGCGGATCTGCCACACAGGAAGAAGCATGTACTCAAAATCCTGAGAGGGAGCGACATTCAGCTTCCGTGCTGTATCCTGATCGATACAGAAATAACCCAGGTTCATCTCAACAACAATGTGCAATTGGTCTTCCCTGACTCGCTGCTCCAGAATGCTGAAAAGAGCTTCACGGGACAGCAATTCAGTGTCCGGAGAGACGGTTTCGGTTGGCTGCACTGTGCACATCCATAACATATACAGATCTTTGTTTATGAATTTGGTATATCCCATGGTGGCATAGGAATAAACAGAATTACTGTGGGCAACGGTACCGGTCAGGAAAACAGGTATACCGTTGATTTTTTGTGTTATGGTGCATTTCCAGCCATGAGTGTCATTGTTCTTCCAGGGGCTTTCCGGATCTGCAACAATAACCCGGAAGCTTACTTTGCCATCAGGTTTGGTATGCTTTATTGATTTGGTTTTACACAATGGTCCGAGGGCATTGTAACGATACAAGGTAAAATCAACATTTTCCAGGCCTTCTGAATCCAGCTTTTGCCTGATGAAGCGGAGTACATCGTCTACGCTGATTTCCATATCCGGGAATTCTGCCGGATTATAGATACTTGGCCTGACATAGACATCTGTTTTTCCGTACAGGTCTTTATCGCTGCCTTCCTGAAAGTCAAATCGATCATCAGCAGCTTGTGTTTCACACAACAGGATGGGGAAGGATTCCACATCCGGGATATTGATCGGGGCATTAATGGAGACTTCTTCACCGTCATTGGTTGTGATGTCACGGTCCCATCGTGCCGGCATGGATTCTCGGAGTTCCCGGATGGAAACCGCTTTGCCTTCTGCCGCTGCGGTGGAAACACATAATATGCCGAGCAGCAGGACAAGCAGCAGGATGCATATGCGTTTCATTGTTATTCCTCCACCCATTGCATCCATGATGCAGGCAGCAGCATCCTGTCGCCCTTTTCATCCAGCGGGTTGGTTGCCTCTCCGGTGAGGACATCCACAATGATCGGCAGGTATGTGCATCCCATGGCATAATCCGATCCGTTCACAGACGTTGCTCCGTCGTCTTCTTCCTCGGGGTCGTCCATCCAGCCAACCGAGACCACCCATGCCGGTACCAGGACATACTCATATTTGCAGCCTTCCGGCAGATCATACTGGGCGTATCCGAGATCCACGCTGAAAACATGCCGGATATTACCGCTCATGATCATTTCTTCGATTTGGGGTCTGACGACGTCAAAGGGCAGAAACCGGTCCGGGATTCCCAGTTCGGTCGTTTTGTCCCAAATGGAATAATATCCGTAAAGTTTTCCCGCATCTGTCACTTCTGCGCTGGCAGTTCCATATTTACTTATAATATGATCATGCTTGGTCCGGTCATTCCTGTAGGCGTCGTGAATGCTTCCTGCCACAGGGATTCCGTCGATCACCTGTGCGCAGCCAAGCTCATAATACCCTTTTGCTTCCAGTTTTTTTCCGGATTTTCTGTATTTTGTCCTGTCATTGATTACAATTGTGTCCACCCGGAAATCCACACCCGGGAAAACTTTCTGAATGTTTTCCCGGACCAGGTTCTCCGCTTCCGCGACAGTCAGGTCATTATCTTCGGTATACGCCTTATCCCTGTCATATTCATATAACGGCCGGTGGGGTGTTGTGACCTTTTCTGCATTGGAAAGGTCGGGATGACCTTCGTGGTCCGAAAAAGAGATGTATGTCCGGTATTTGTCATTCAGAAATTTGGAACTGTAGGGAGTGCGGAACAGTTCCTCATATTTCTGCACTTCCTCCTCAGACAACGGCTCCATTGGCTTTACTGCCAGCAGCGGGATTTTTTCCGTCTGCGGAACAACAATAGCTGTGTTGACCCGAATTGTCCGGCCGCAGGCTTCATATGTCTGTTCCCATACCGGGCCAGTCATGCTCTGCAATTCCTTGATGGATACAGGTGTGGCTTCCGTCATTGCGGCGGAAGCACACAGTGTACTGAACATGATGGCAAGCAATAAACAGCATATCTTTTTCATTGATGTTCTCCTGAAGTGTTATTTTACATCGTCCCAAGTGATCCAGACAGCGTCACAACGGCGGCCTTTATCCAGATCCTTTGCATCAGTATCAATCAACTGACCGGTTTGCGCGTTGACAAGCGCAATGGCATAAGTGATTTCATTCGGTCCGTCATCATTTTCAAGGATCCAGGTGGGAATCAGGATGGTATCTCCTGTTCTGTCCTCAGGATTGTTCATGGCTACATAAACAAACCTCAATCTTGCGGGAGTACGCTTCTCCAGATTGATTTCACTGTTGCAGGAAGCCTTCAAAGCTTCTATGACAGTTGCTAAAGAACAGAGCGGCACATCCTCTGCCAGAACGTCGGCTTCTACACATACATCCAGATTACATGCATAGCATTCCGGAGAAAATATATTGAATGTGCAGCCGCCATGGGGGATTCCGCCGCGCCTGTCATAGTTGCCGGCGGAGGTAAAGGAGTGTTGAATATGATCATAATAGGGAATGCCGCGAAGTATCTGGTCAAAGCTCAGTGAGTAAAACCCGTTACGATCCGGCAACTCTGATGCATTTTTTGCTTTGTACCGCCATGAGCGGGTAATAGCGCGATGCAAGTGAAACCGCCAGTTACCACTTGAATTGAGGACTTTTTCAGCAAAGTCAATGGCCTCTGTCATTGTCAGGGGACTGCCGTTTGCCTGTACATCCACTCCATATTCTCCAATTTGCGTAATGCTATAGTCAGTGATTCCGTATAGCTCATTCCGCTGTTTCTGAATGGTCCATCCGTAAAGATAATCGGAAAGTTTCCGTTCTTCCACAATACTGTTTTCAGGCAAAGAAGGAGCCATTCTGGAGCTGGGAGTAGTCGCCTTAATGACCGGTACCTGATTAATCTCCGGAATTTCCAGCACAACAGTATAGCGGCCTTTGGATGTCTCAATTTCAATCGATCTTTCAGAACTGTTGCTGTTTATCATACCTTCGGCTTGCTGACGGATTTCACGGATGGTAAAGTATTCTCCTTCACCGGCTGCAATGCCGGGAAGCCATAGCATAAGTGCCAGAATCGCTAATATTCTTTTCACGTGTTCCTCCATAAAGGACAGAGGGCACAGGCGCTCCCGTACCCTCTGAAAAAGAGATGATCAGTCTGCGCCTTTTACCAGCACAGCCTGGCTCAGATCTCCTTTTCCATCATCATTAATGGGAGCCAGATACAGTTCGTCCGGGATAGTTTCCAGATAAGGATACAGGTATTCGGCAGAGTCGTTGCCATATCCGTTCTGACCATAGAATCCGGGGAATACGACATCTCCTTTACCGTCGACAAGTTCCAGACTCATGAGGTAATCGCTGAACACATCCATGCCGCCATAGGCCCAGAGCAGTTCGCCGTTCTCATCGACATATCCTTCGCCATTCTCGGCAATATAGGCTGCCAGTGCGTCAGGATTCACTTCCAGATCCAGCGTAATATAGGTCATCAGGGGTGTGAAGGCAGCTTCCGATACTTTTGCGGTGACTTCCGGCAGCTTTGTTTCCTTGTCAGGATGGACTTTCCTGACAAGGGATGAAATATCTTTCGCGTCAAAGGTGAAGGTTACGACACCTTTATCCGGCAGCCGGTATTTACCCGTTTCCTGATCATAAATACTGTGCCTGTATTCAGGGGACTGGCTTTCGCCGATGGGCAGGCTGATCTGTACCGGGCCTTCCAGGAAGACGCCTTCATTATCCAGTCTCCAGTATTCCGTGTGGATAATCTCACCCGGAACGGTGCTGCCCATAACGACGCCGCCGGAATTGTCCGGCATATCCATGGCTTCTCCGTTGAACCAGATGGCGTCCGCCCACCAGCCGACATTGTGCGCCATCAGGGCTTCTTCTGCATTGTCCTTGAGTCCTTCCACAATTGTATCCGGGGTCATGCCTTCAGGGAGATCATCTCCGTAAAGCTCCGCAGCGGTGATTCCGTATACTGTGTCTACGTCCAGCATCCTGTAGCTGTACCGCAGCAGCAGGGTGCGGCCGTCATAGCCAGCCTCCTGAACGGTGATTTCCACATTATTGACTGTATCCTGGTACAGGTTGCCTTGCATTAAGCTGTCCGCATTTTTCGGCATATCATCGCCTGTCATAAAAGAGAGTGTATCAAACAGATGCCACTGGGTCGCGGCCAGGGCGATGGCGCCAAGCGCCAGGACGATGGCCAGCGCGATCACCAGGGTGCGGCGGCTGAAACGGCCAGCGGTCCGGATCGCCTGTTTTGTACTTTCTTTCATCTGAGCCTCCTGTGAAACAATGTTCTCCAGGGTCATTTCCACACGGCTGTGGAAATGCTCCGGGACTTCAGGGGTTACAGATGCCAGCTTATCTTTAAATTCATTGATCTTCATTTTTCCGCCTCCTCCCATTCCACGAGGAGTGTTCTGCCTATCTGCCTCCGTGCGCTTCTCAATCGGGTCTTGACGGTACTGACCGGGATGCCCAGGTCGTTCGCCAGATCCTGCATGGAGCAGCCGTCCACATAGTGGAGCGTGACAAGCAGGCCGAGCTCCGGTTTCAGTTTTTTCACCGCGTCAAATACAGGGGAGACCGGCTCTGCCGGTTCCGCTTCCTGCGCGGCGGCTTCCTCCAGGGGGCAGAAGCTCCATTTTTTGCGCGTGCGCAGCAGATCCTTGCACTGGTTGGTGAGAATCCGGGCCATCCACGGTCTGAACTGCTTCAGATCCCGCAGGGAATCCCGTTTCTCCCAGGCTTTGATCAATGCATCCTGTACCGCATCCTCGGCATCGGCATTGCTGCCCATGTAGGACCAGGCGATGCGGTATAACAGCTTCTCAATCCGCCTGATTTCCGCCTGAAACGTCAAAGCATCCACGACATCTTTCCCCTTTAGTATTATCCGGTCCGCGCGTCCGCGTTCCGAAGGACATTCTGTACAGCGCTGTTTACAGCTTCCGTCTATAAGACGATTCAAAACGGAAAAAAGTTTGCCTTCAGGTAAATTTTTCTGAAGACAAACTTTATGACTGAAAAATATGAGTGATTTCGGAACCTGTTTTTTAAGGTTTATTTCCCGTTAAACACCTTCAACAGATCTTCCGGTTGACAGTCTTTGGCAGCGACAACCACGTATTCATATTTGTAGTAACCGTTGTCTGATTGATCGCTGTCAGCTTTTTCGGGCACATGAATGCGAATACGCTTATACTGATCGAAGCGTCTCTGCATATGGAGCTGGATGTAGTATTCGGGGTTTGATAACAGGATGGCTCCATCCATGCCTTTGACTGTGACAGGCTCAGATGTGTCATTGTCTGTCAGGTCATATGCTTCCGGGACAGAGCCGGCCATCGACGACATGATATACATATCCCTGCTATGATCTTCGTAACCGAAAATCAGCAAGTAGCCCGAGATAACTGAGGCGGATTCATCATAGGTATAGCGCACGTACTGGACAGGACCATTCGTATTTTCTTCGAGTAATTCCAGCGGATAGCCATAGGCACAGTCCATGTAAACTTCGGCGGAGAATGAAGTGTAATCCTCCGGTACATATGCCGGCAGGGTCAGGTGTTCTGTCCCGGCCATGTATTCCAGGAATTCCTCATAGGAAGTGATCTTTTTCGTCCTGTAATGGGTTGAGAGGTAGGTTGCATGATCCTTAGGACTGCTGTACCAAGCCTGGCAATAAATATCGTCCGGGACGTCATTGGCGGTCTGATCCACCAGTTTCTTGGTTTCCATGGCGCTCATGCCGCTTCCATAGAAGCATTCATCTATTTCACGGGGAGGTTCTGTACTGACAACTTCGCCGCTCATGTTGACAGAACGGAACAGATGAGTGGCGGAATATGCTACGGTGCCCAATGCCAGCAGCGCTATCAGTGCGAACACCAGGCTCACAGACAGTTTTCTTTTCATTCCGGGTTCTCCTTCCTTCGAGGCAATGACGCGCCCCGCCAGGAAGGGGTCGGCTTTTACACCAGAAAGACAACGGTCCATGGATTTCCGGAATTCATCCGGTTTGATTTTCTCATTCATCCAATTCTCTCCCTTCCAGCATGTTTTTCAGCTTCTCCCGTCCCCGCTTCAGTCTTCCCGATACAGAGGAGTGGGAGAGATTCAGCGCGTCTGCAATCTCGTTAACATTCATTCCCTGATAGTAGAAAAGGAGGATCACTTCGCGCAGCCTGCGCGGCAGCTTCATGACGGCGGCCGCCAGCTCTTCATCGCGCTCCTCAGGCGGAGAAGCGGCCTGATCGACGAACATCTCCGGGGTAATTTCCCGGTTCATGAACCGAAACCATCCGGTGCGGTTGATATCACAGCAGATATGCATGGCGATTCTCATCAGCCAGGTTTTCTCACTGCTTTCTCCCCGGAAGGAATCCAGCGCCCGGTAGGCTTTTATAAAGGTTTCCTGTACGGCGTCTTCCGCCAGGGATCGGTCACGGAGGTAAAGGCAGCACATACGCAGCAGCGGCTCCTGATACCGGTCCACCAGACTGATCAGTTTCTGATCGCGATCCGTGGCAGTGTCAGGGCCCATAACAATGCTCACGTGTCACTCACCTCCTACATTTATACAGACGTATTGAGGAGCTCATTCTGTCGTATTTTGTCAAAAAAAGTTTTTCAGGATACCACAGAAAAGCTTTTTTCAATCAACAATGATATGGTCAGAAACCTTTATAAGCAATCACAGCCGTTCTCCAGTGGAGAGCGGCTGTGATATATTTTTAAGTCTTCAGTTATTGAGCAGTTGTCCAAATCTTTGATTTGGGTAACAACTGCCATGCTACAGCCGTCCATTTCTGCGAGCTACAGGCGATGGAGAAATGGAATACGGCGATCGCAAAGTTTTCAGTATTCATTACATCGGCTCTTGAGCTTCGCTCAATAGCCGATGATCAGTCCGCTTCTTTCAGCGTAGAAGCTGTCCAGACCGCGGGTGGCCTGAATGAGCACCTGGATGCCGGCATGGGCTGCTTCCAGTGCGGCCTTCAGCGCTTCGGCATCCTTCAGGTTCTGGCAGTGGCTGATGACAATCTGCTTTCCGGCAAGACCGACCCGGGTGATTTCCTCCACCAGGAAGCGAACCATGCCTTTGCTGCCCCGGGCTTTGCCACGGATGACAATTTCACCCTTTTCATCTCCGGCACCGATGCCCCAGAAACCCAGGTGGCCGGCAATGAAACCAATCAGGCGGCCGACCCGGCCGGACTTGATCAGGTTATGGTAGGAGGCCAGTGCGAAGCAGGTATGAATCCTGTCGGCGGTCTCGTTCAGGTCTTTTTCGATTTCCTCAAAGGGCGTTCCGGCGAGGATCAGGTCCCGGGCACGCCAGATCAGCATTGCCTCTTCGGGACCGGTGGCCTTGGTATCGATGATGATAATCTGCTTGTCCGGTTCATCCTCCAGCAGCATATCCCGGCCGAGGCAGGCGCTGTTATAGCAGCCGGACAGGGCGCCGGAAATGGTGAAGGCAATCACGGGACCGGGCGCGGAAAACTTCTCCCGCCAGGCTTCCGGGGAAGGACAGGCGGTTTGCGCCATTTCGTCATGGGTTTCATTGGCTTCCAGCATTTCGGAAACCGGCATATTCTCATCATCTACATATTCTTTGCCGCCGATCCGGATGGAGAACGGAATCGTGGCGAAATCCATTTTGCCTTCCGTCCCTTCCAGCTCGTAGAGATCACAGGCAGAATCAGCAACCAGATGCCACATACAGGAACATCTCCCTTCAAATATCACTGCTTGAACACAGGAGTGTCGAATTCAGGGGTTTCCGCGGAAGGCATGGAGGCAAAATCAATGGGATTGCCGTTGATATCTTTCGCGTCGGTATTGGGTACGATCTTTTTGTCCTTCAGCACGAAGACCGGGTCTTCCGCTACAACAACATATTCCTCAAAATCGGAATAGTCCCCGAAGGTCAGCACCCAGATGCGGGCGTTGTCCAGGGAACCGTCGGTGACCGGGGGCAGGTCCGTCATCGTGGCCATGGCCAGGATGGAGGCCGCGGCGGCGGGATAATCACTCAGGATGGTGGCGGTGGCGTCCGCGGGGTCGTAGCAGTTGTTCAGCAGGACCTCGATATCGGCGTCATCCGCGCTCAGCGGCAGGCTGCGGACCTGGAAGGCCTCGCCGTCTGACCGGTAGTTCATGGACAGGGGAACTTCCTTTGTGTCCAGTTCCACGTTCAGCTCATATCCGCCGTAATCCGCGGAGCGCCAGCCGAGGGTGCAGGTTTCGGCCTGTCCGTCGGCCGCAAAATTGACGGTGCGGGTAAAGCCGGAGTTCTTGCTGGAAAGGGTCCGGGTTTCGGAAAGCAGGGTGCCGTCTTCCCGGAAGGAATAGATGTTTTCACCGGAGTTCCAGGAGGGGAACATGGACACGTCCGCCCGCAGCGTCAGTTCGGAACGGACAAAGGCAATATCGCCGGTCCAGGTGTTGTATTCCTCCACGAAGCGGCGCGCCTGGGTTTCATCCGGGTAAACATAGACGATAAAAACGCTGTAATCGCCGCCGGCCTTCTCAGCTTCCGCTTCGGAGACGTTCTGCTTTGAGAAGATGACTTTTTCAGCGCCTTCATTAAAATCAAGCTCGTTGATCTGCAGGTTGGAGACCATCCGGTCCAGCGCCAGCTTCACGACGCCGTTTTCCACGGAGAAGTCCGTGATCCGCGTGGTCGGGGCCAGGCCTTCGGGCAGGGTAATGTCCGCGGCGGAAACCGGGATGGTTTTCATACTGTCAAGCAGGACGTAGCCGCCCTTGGGAGCAGCCGCCTGCGCGGATACTGCCAGGCAGACCGCCATTATCAATACAAAAGCCAGGGTCAGAGCACGTTTCATTCCACGCTGCCCTCCTTTCGCGGCTTCAGCAAGCCGAATCACCTTTCATTATACTCTTGAACTTTGTTTTTTTGCAATGCATGTCCCTGTACCGTCCGTCCTTTTTGTGCTTTTCTTCCGGAAACAAAAAACGGAACGGTCTTCAAACCGTTCCGTTATGAATCTACCATCAGAGATTGACGAAATTGACCATCGGCTCCCGGGGCGTCTTGGCCCGCTCGCACTTCAGCTCGTTCAGCATCAGGGCGGTCTGTCCGTCCGGTCCCTGCACCATCTTGCAGCGGGCGGTCAGGGTGAAGTAGGTCTTGTTGTCCGGGGTGCGCTCTCCCTTGCAGACCCAGCCGCAGGGCGCCACGTCGTTGGCGCAGCAGGTCATGGCCTCCCGGGCGAAGTAGTAGAAGCCCTTGGGGAATTCCCGGCGCTTCCAGGCCTGGCCCACAAGGGAAACCACCTTGCCGTCATAGCGCTCCGGATGCTCCATGCTGTCCACATAGAACAGGCCGAACTGCTCCTCGGAAATCTGGATCACGTCCGCCTTCATGTCGTAGGGCAGGTCTTCGTCCGTGATGCCGTCGTCCACCGTGCCGTCCAGGTTTTCAAACATGATCGTGGCGGCGCTGTTCATGGCGCGCAGCTGCCGGCGCCAGGAGCTCTTGTTGAAGTTCTCACCGCAGCGGTTGACATAGATCATGTCCGCGGTCTTCATCGGGTCGGTGAGGAGCTTGCGCATGTTGTTCATGTAGTTATCAAAGGTGGTGGCGTCAGCCGTGGTGACCACCTGTGCCCAGTCCCACAGGCGGGGCAGCGTGATCTCATCCAGCTTTTCCAGGCCCCACATGGTGTTGTACTCCATGATGACGCAGGTCGGCTCAATCTCCCGGTCCAGGTCCGCGAGTTTCGCTGTGGTCAGCTCGTCCTTGTTATCCAGGTTCACCAGCACACCCTTGTACTTGTCAAGGCTGTCATCGTCCCACTCGGTTTCGCCTTCCTCGCAGCACAGGATCAGCACCCGGCCGCCGTTGGTAAAGCGTTCGTTGCCCAGGACCGTCAGGCCCAGGGTGGTCTTGCCGCTTTCAATGAAACCGGTGATCAGATAAACCGGAACAAATCTCCTGATCATAAATGAAACAACTCCGTCAGCGCTTTTTCGTTCAGGTCGGCGCCGATCACGCACAGGCGGCCGGTGTAGTCCGCGCTGCCGTCGCGCATATCGATTTCGCCGGGCACATAGTCAAACTGGAACCAGCTGCCTGCCGCGTTCTGCAGGATACCCTTGGCACGCAGCACCTTGCCGTATTCCTCTTCGTCGGAAAGCTTCTCCAGGATGGAACGGATTTCCTCCTGCTCATACCGCTGCGCGGTCTCCAGGCCGATGTTGCCGAACACTTCGTCCGCGTCATGGCCTTCGCCGTGGTGGTGATGGTGATGATGATGGTCATGGTCGTGGCAGCCGCAGGTGCAGCCTTCGCCGTGCTCATGATGGTGATGTTCATGATCGTGATCATCGTCGTCATCGTCGTCATCATGATCGTGGTGATGATGGTGATGCTCGTGTTCGTCGTCATCGTCATCATCATCGTCGTGATGGTGGTGATGATGCTCATGCTCATCCTCATCGTCGTCATGATCATGGTGGTGATGGTGATGATGCTCATGTTCATCCTCATCCTCATCGTCGTCATCATCGTCATCATCCAGCGGGGCGAACCAGATGGGCTTGCCGTTCTCGATCACGTCCAGCATGAAGTCAGGTTCCATATCATCCCAGGGGGTGGTGATGATCCGGGCGTCGGGGTGCGCTTCGGCGATCAGCTGGCGGCTCTTTTCCACCCGGGCGGCGTCCAGCAGCTGGGTGCGGCTGAAGATCACCGTGGAGGCGCTCTTCACCTGGTCCAGGAAGAATTCACCGAAGTTCTTCATATACATCCGGCACTTGCCGGCGTCCACGACGGTGGCGCTGCCGCCGGTCTCGATGTCGGAATGGCGCTCCTTGGCCTTTTCGACAGCGGACAGGATTTCGCTCAGCTTGCCTACGCCGGTGGGCTCCACCAGGATGCGGTCCGGATGATAGGTGTCGATCAGCTGGTCCACCGCGGCCTGGAAGTCTCCGGCCAGGGTGCAGCAGATGCAGCCCGCGTTCAGCTCAGTCACGGTGATGCCGGCGTCCTTCATGAAACCGCCGTCAATACCGATCTCGCCGTATTCATTTTCCAGCAGCACGACCTTCTCATTCCGGAGGCGGCCGGTCAGCAGTTTTTTAATCAGCGTCGTTTTACCGGCTCCCAGGAAACCGGAGATAACGTTTACTTTGACCATTGGTACAGATCCTTCTTTCCTTACAATCGCCGGTTTTATCCGGCGCATTCCTTTTATAGCGCTTGAGCCCTTCTTTGTCAATTGTTTTTGGCTATATGATGCTTGAGTTTATGGGATTATAAAAATAGCGTTTTTATTTGCTGTCAGAAAAAGTTACGCATGAAAAAATAATGCAAAAAATGTAACAGATTGCAAAATATACGCAATAGTGATACAATTTGCACAAGCTGCACAGATTATAGAATAATCTGTTTCAGCAAAAGATTTTTGGAGGGATAAAACATGGTTAAAAAGGGAATGCTCTTGGTGGTTACTATTATTATGCTGCTATGTGTTGTATGTACGGCTCTGGCGGAGAAGCAGACTATTTCTTCTAACTGCAATACCGCTCTTTTCTATCAGTTTGATAATGGGACAACAAATGTATCTAGCCATACAGTTGCTACAAAAAAATGGAACATTGTACTTAATGTTACTCAAGGGAAATACTCAGGTGCTAGAAGTGATGGAACGGCATCTCAGGCATTTAAGGTTAATCAAACTGCGGCAATGAAAAAGTATGCAGAGAGTCCCACAAATGTGACTTATCCTTCTAGCATAGCGCCCCACACCTCCCATCCCAAGGATAAGAATGGAAATATTCAATATAATAAATTGACTGTTTCAATTAATGGAGGATCCTTTACAATTGTTTCTAAAGATACAATTAAGGTTGTAAACGGAAAAGAAAGCTATACTAATTCTAAAGTAACTTCAACATATCAATTTGCTTTTAATAAAACGTTTACTCGGTAATAAGGATGTGAAAACAATTGCGGAGATTGCTTCAACGACTGTTTTGTATTGTGCTTTGTTCACTCTTTCCTATTACAGCTGTGGGAGAAACCAATGAGGAGAAAATTCTTCACATAGGAATAGGACGTGAAGGGTGTGAATACAATTTTGCTGTGGAAAAACTGTTTTTGGAGCAGAATCCAGATTGGACTATTGTTTATCATCTTTTGGATCCAGAACAACTTTCTGTACAAATGTTGTCCGGTATGAGTGGACTTGATCTGTTAATTGTTTCTTATCAGGAAATGCTTTATCTGGCTTATCAGGATGCATTGGTAGATCTTGAGGAAGAGCATATTTTTGATTATTGGCCGGAAACCCTTTTACCTATGCGCAAGCTTCATGAGATAAATAATCATGTTTATGCTTTGCCACATACTGCTGAGTATTTTCAATGGATATGGAATCAGGATGTTGCTAATTTGCTTCAATGTAGTAAACCTGAAGAGCCCTATACTTGGGACGAATTTGCTACGCTTCTGGCAGATCCTCAGTATGATTTAGATAATGATGGTAATCGGGAGCTTGGCCTGATTATAGGTTCATCGCATGAACAGTTGAATGGTGCATTCATACCGGACATGATAGAATTATATATTTCATCGTGCGCAGAGCCACTTGGTGGATTTCAGACAGATTTGTTTAAATGCTTGATAGACAGTTTTATTGCTTTCTGGTCGAGTGAAACGGTTATGTCTTATAATCAGATTCCACTTCTTGGGGATGATATGGGCACATTGATTACTTGCTTTTCTCCCTTGACGGATATTATTTGGCAGGCAGAGGTTGAAGAAACAAATGCTTCCTATTTACTACCTCCGGTAATCGATAAAGAAAACCCAAGATATCTAGCATTTTATCAGGTGTGGTGTATGCCCAAAACAGATCAGATTAAAGAGGAAACAAAGCAATTTCTTCAGCTCCTTGTATCTGACATAGGACAAGCAGCATATACAGATCCTCAAACATGCTTTGCTAAAGAGTGGCCTGCCGAAATTATTATGGATCCAAATATGTTATCTACTTTCGATCATTTTTCTCCCAATGAGATGGGTGAATTAACATGGGAAGTTACTTTGGAGAATACAAATCACTACTTAACGATAGCATCGCCGGTATTCTATAATGGGAATGTTCGTTTGCAAACAATAGAAAACATACAGAAATTCCATCAATATTTATGTCCATATCTAAGCAATACTACTGAATTGTGGAAGGTTTTTTACAGCAATATCGGATATTATAAGGATGGACAAATGTCTTTCGATGAATTAGCAGAGAAATTGAATACGATCTGGGATATGATGATTAATGAATAGACAAAAAGGACTATATGTTGTTTTATGGATGACAGTCGCATTTCTTTGGGGGTTATCCATGTGTACTATTCATACAATAGAGATTACAGGAAGATTTGAACAAACCAATATTTCATCAAATGAAGCGTTTTATGATGATAAAAGCAGCGAGCCAGCTGCTTTTTTGTGGTATGAAGAAAAGAAACTATTTTGTCTATACATGAAAGCAAAGCTGCAAATATATGATTAAAAAATAGGATGCTTCAGAATCAAGAACACTTCGTATAATACATGGTCGATATTTCTTCGATAATGATGTTCCTAAAACAGGTATTATTCCATTAAGTTTGTTACAGATTGTGTTGTCTGGAAAGGCTTTTGATCATGAGGACTAATTGCCAACATAGAAAAATGAACCATGTCTATCCACGACGAGATATATATATGATGTTGCCAGCTTTGGGTGGCTTTATAGCTTTTTATATTCTGCCATTTGAATATATTTTTCGATCAGCATTTTGGCAAACTTCTTTTAATCATTCTTTTGCAGGAGCACTGAATTTTCTTCAGGTGATACAAGGACGCTATTTTAGCATAGCTAGTATAAACATGATATCTATTATGTTTGAAATGGTTTTTTCGGTTTTTATATTGGTTATACCGATATCTGTATTTATTCGGGAAAATAGAGATTTTTCATGGTTGCATATCATATTGCTTCTTATGGTTTTTGTTCCATCCGCGGCGTTGGGAAATACATGGCTAATTATTCCACAAATATCTTATACCAATCATTTAGCATTATTAGCAATGGCGACCTGGAAATCACTTGGAATTCCGGCTTCCATAATGCTAGTTGGCTTTGCAGCATTAGATCCTCATCAAGAGGAGGCGGCACAAATGGATGGAGCTACATTTGTCCAGCGATATTATTGGGTGGTTTTTCCGCAGATGGGTCCGTCGTTGCTTTTTATGTTGGTGTATATTCTAATACAAAGTCAGAGATTGTATAGAGAATCATATATACTTTTTGGCGATTATCCAACAACTGATGTCTATCTACTACAACATTATTTGAATCATCATTTTCAGAAACATAATTATCCACTTTTATCTGCTGCGACTTTGATAGAATTAGCCTTTGTTCTCGTATTGATTTTTGCCATGTCTGTGATATGGAGGAAAATGAAGAGATGAAAAAATGTATTGTTGAGTGGATAAAGTCCTTGATTGCAGTGCTGATTGGATTGTCTCTTATGCTGCCAGTCTGGGAAACCGTAATTTTATCATTTGTTAGGGATCAGGAATTGTCTAATATAAATATATCTGGTTTTCTATGGATCCCGCCAGTATTATCATTAACTCAATATTATACTCTGTTGGTTGATAACTCAAAGTATTTACAATCTTTTTGGAATTCTTTCTTCTTATCTTCTTGTATAACTATATTACAGGCGATAATGGCAATACCTGCTAGTTA